>DATAPF010000588.1:0-39522 GCA_036265355.1 Kofleriaceae bacterium
CAGCGGCGCGATGCTCGCGATCGCGCTGTTCGTGCTCGGCCGGCTGCCCGGCGTGGATCGCCCCGCGATCGTCACCGTGCTGCCGACCCCGACCGGGCCGCTCGTGCTGTGCGACGCGGGCGGCAACGTCGAGCCCCGGCCGTCGCAGCTCGCCCAGTTCGGCGTGCTCGCCGCGGCCTACGATCGCGTGGTCCACGGCCGCGAGCGGCCGCGCCTGGGCCTTTTGTCCAACGGCGCCGAGCCCGGCAAGGGGACGCAGCTGACCCGCGAGGCCCACGCGCTGCTCGCCGCGGCGCGCGGCGGGTTCCACTACGCCGGCTACGTCGAGGGCAGCGATCTGTTTCGCGGCGTGATCGACTGCATCGCGACCGACGGCTTCACCGGCAACGTCGTGCTCAAGACCTGCGAGGGCATCGCCGAGGGCCTGTTCGGCCTGGTCCGCCAGGAGCTCGAGAAGACGCCGCTGGTCCGGCTCGGCTCGGCGCTGGTCGCCCCGGCGCTGCGCGGCGTCGCCAGGCGGATCGACTACACCGAGGTCGGCGGCGCGCTGCTCGCCGGCGTGCGGCGGCCGGTCGTGATCGCGCACGGCCGCAGCGACGCCCAGGCGATCGCCAGCGCGATCCGCGCCGCGGCCCGGTTCGCCGAGCGCGCGCTGCCCGAGCAGCTCGCGGCGGCGCTGACCGCGCTGGGCTAGTCGAGCTGGATGGTCAGCGCGTCGCGGCGCGGCGGCGAGAACGACGCCTCCTCGACCCACACGCAGTCGAGCTTGTCGCCGACGAACATGCTGCGCGCCAGGTGGACCAGCCGGAACGCCAGCGCCGCCGGATCGCGGCCGGTCGCCAGGGTCTGGAGATCGGGCAGGCCGAGATCGGCGAGCCCGACGGTGTCGGCCACGGTGTCGGCGTCGCCGACCTGGGCGATCCGGACGTTGATCGCCGGGCCGCACGGGCCGAGCTCCATCCGCAGCAGCCGGTAGGTCGCGAACGGCATCACGCGCTGGGCGGGCAGCCAGTGCAGCACGGCCGCGCGCGGATCCTCGATCGCGCCGAGCACGGCGTCGAGCACCGAGAGGAACGCGAGCAGCATGGTCGCGTGGTTGACCGCGCGGTGCGCGATCATGCTGATCACGAGCGAGGCATGGCAGCGCGCCACGGCGTGGTACCGCTCGCGCCAGGTCGGGCTCCATTGCAGCGCATCGTCGAGCTGCGTCGCGTAGGCGTCCGGCGCGGCCTGGAACACGTGGGCCAGCAGCGGCAGGTCCTGGGTCGGGATCGCGAACCCGAAGTGGCTGCCGGATGAGCTGATCAGCTGCACGTCGTTGTGCCAGCCGAGCATCTGAGCGTGGACTACCGCGGGGTCGAGCACGACCGGCTCCGGCAGCAGGAGCTGCACGGCATAGCGGGGCGGTTGCGGCGGCGGGGCCATGTGGGTCTCCGTATCACAAGACCACAGCAACAGGTGCGATGGTTGAACCAGTTCTTGACCCGAAATGAGTGACCTGGATTGCACTGCCGCAAGCGGGCGCACCGACGGACCGGTCGGTCACAGGAGGATCAACCGTCCGATCAGGCTGGCGGTCCGGTCCATCGCTTGCAAGGCGGCGTCCTTCGCCTCGCCGGGGCCGAGCTTGTGCAGCGCGACCCCCGCGCTCCACGCGTTGTCGCGCGCCGTGGCGATGCTCCACACCTCGAGCAGGTCGTCGACCGGTCCGAGCGCGACATCGGCGAGCCGGTCGACCCGCGAGAACAGCTCGGCCTTGGCGGCGGCCATCTGCGCGGACAGAATGTCGTTGATCGCGAGGAAGTCGCGGCAGCGCGGCGAGTTGCGGTCGAGCGAGCCGCCGAGCCGGCCCCACGTGGTGTCGAGCGCGATCGCGAGATCGCGGTTGATGTGCGCGTTCATCCCGGCGAGCGCGAGGCGCAGCGAGCCGAGCTTGTCCCGCCGCCGGTCGAACAGCACGCGCCAGGCGCGCGGCGCGGTCGCCGGCGCATCGAGGGCCTCGAGGTAGAGCCCGGCGAACTCGACGTCGAGCGCGACCATGAACGGCGGGTCCTCGAAGCCACGGGCGTCGACCCGGTTCGCGACCGCGCGGGTCACCTCGGTGTAGACCGCGTGGAAGTAACGGACGCCGTCGCCGTCGTCGAACGTACGGCTGGCCATCGCGTCGACCACGGCGTCGAGCGTGGTGCCGTCGGGGAATACGCCGCTCATCATTCACCTCCCAACCGCGGGTGCGCGGTGATCGTACACGCGATCGGCGGCGCGTGCATGCCCCGTGGCAGCGTTGCGCGGCCGGCGCCGCGTTGCGCAACTCGCGCAGTAACCCCGCGAAGGAATTGGCTCTCGGCGTTGTCAGCCGCAGGATGCGCCGGTAGCATCACCCACGCTCGCGATGGCCGACCTGCCTGCGCTCCTCGCTGCCCTCCAGCACGATCCCGACGACGCCCAGGCCCTGAACGGGCTGATCGAGGCTGCGCGCGGGGCGGCGCCCGAGGTCCGCGCGCGCGAGCTCGGCGCGACCCGCAAGCTGCTCGCGGCGCGCGGCCGGCCCGACGCGGTGCTCCAGCTGATCGAGGTCGAGCTGGCGGTGATCTCCGAGCACGAGGTCGCTCGCCGGGTCGACCTGCTGCTCGAGAAGGGCATGGTGCTCGACGGCGAGCTGCTCGACGTGCCGGCGGCGCGCGCGGCGTTCGATCGGGTCCGCGAGCTGCGGCCCGACGACTCGATGGCCGCCGAGGCGCTCGACGAGCTCGACCTCGCGGCGTCGAACTGGCGCAAGTTCGCCGACAAGTACGTCACGGAGGCCGAGGCGTCGACCGATCGCAGCCTGGCGACCGGGCTCTACGTGTCGGCGGCCGAGGCGGTCGTGCGGTTCGAGCCCGACGCCGAGGACGCCGAGCGCTACCTGCGCAAGGCGCTCGAGATCGATCCCAAGACCGCCAAGGCGGCGTTTCACCTCGCGCGGCTGCTCCGGCGCGCCGGCCGGTGGGCCGAGCTCGCGCGGCTGCTCGAGGAGCGCGGCGAGCTCGCCGCGGCGACCGACGAGCGGGTCGCGGCGCTGCTCGGGCTGGCCGACGTGCTGCGCAACCGGCTCGGCGATCCCCACCGCGCCGACGCCGCGATCCGGCGCGTGCTGCAGCTCGATCCGACCCAGCCCCAGGCGCTGCGCAGCGTCGCCGACGCCTACATGGCGGCGCAGAACTGGCCGGCGCTGGTCGGGCTGTACCAGGCCGCGCTCAAGGCCCGGCGCGACGAGGACCTCGGCATGCTGCTGCAGATCGCGATGGTGCTGTGGCGCCACGTCGGCGATCTCGATCGCGCCGAGGACTACTTCCGCCGGGTCCGCAAGCTCGATCCCGCGCACCCCGCGGCGATCGACTTCTACCGGGCGTACTACCCGGCCAGGGGCGAGAACCAGAAGCTGCTCGCGCTGCTCCGCCAGATCGAGAAGTCGCCCCGGGCGCGCGGCGACGGCGCCGGGACCCGACCGATCACGGTCGAGATCGCCGAGCTCGCCGAGCAGCAGAACAACCTCGAGAAGGCGATCGAGGCCTGGAAGCAGCACCTGCGCTCGCTCGGCGGCGCGAGCCCCGACTCGCCGCGCGAAGCCGAGGCGCGCGAGGCGCGCACCGCGCTGGCCCGGCTGTACCGGCGGACCGAGAAGTGGAACGCGCTGCTCGATCTGATGAAGGACGAGATCGAGCGATTGCCCGAGGGCGACGTCGAGGGCCGGGTCGCCCGGCTCCACGAGATCGTCGAGATCTACCGCGACAAGCTGCGGCTCGACGTCATGGTGATCAACACCTACAACGCGATCCTCAAGATCGATCCGGATAACAAGCGCGCGAGCGACGAGCTGGCCGGCAAGTACCGCGCGCTCGGCCGGTGGAACGATCTGATCGCGATCCTGACCCGCAAGGTGGACGGCCAGAGGCTGGCCGACGCCGAGCGGGTCGCGCTGCTGCGCGAGATCGCCGATCTGTGGGCCGAGCGGTTCGGCAACTTCGCCAACGCGATCAAGCCGCTCGAGCGGATCGTCGAGCTGTCGCCCGGCGATCCCGACGCGGTCGCCCGGCTCAAGGAGATCTACACCAAGCGCCGGCAGTGGCGCGCGCTGATCGACGTGCTCGGCCGCGAGGCCAGCGTGCTCGCCGGCGCCGAGCGGCGCGCCAAGCAGGGCGAGATGGCGCGGCTGGCGGCCGAGCGGCTCGGCGACACCCGGCTCGCGATCGAGATCCACAACCGCGTGCTCGCCGAGGCCGGCGACGCGGCGGACACCCTGGTGGCGCTCGCGGCGCTGTACGAGCGCGAGAAGCGCTACCTCGCGCTGGTCGAGATCCTCCACCGCCAGCGCGCCGGGGCGGCGGGCAAGGAGGCGATCGCGCTGCTCGAGAAGCTCGGCCAGATCTACGCCGACCGGCTGCACGCGCCGCAGCAGGCCGCGGCGGCGTGGCAGGACGTGCTCGAGATCGAGCCCGGGCACGGCAAGGCGCTGCGCACGCTGCGCGAGCTGTACGCGACCGCCGGCGACTTCGCCGGGCTCGAGCGGCTGTACGCGCGGCTCGGCCAGCAGGAGGAGCTGGTCGATGCGCTGCTCGGCATCGCCGACCGCCTGGAGGCCCGGGCGGCGCGGCTGCCGCTGATCGAGCGCGCCGCCCAGCTCGCGCAGCAGCGCGCCGACGCCGCCAGGGAGCCGGCCGCGGCGCCGGCGCTCGAGCGCGCGCGCCAGGTCTGGGAGCGCGTGCTCGCGGTCGATCCGCAGCACACCGCGGCGGCGACCGCGCTCGCGCCGATCTATGCGCGGCAGGAGAAGTGGTCGCGGCTGATCCAGGTCCTCGAGATCGAGCTCGCGGCGGCGCCCGACGCCGCGGCGCGGCTGGCCAAGATCGCCGAGATCCGGCAGCTGTGCGAGCAGAAGCTCGCGTCGCGCACGCTGGCGTTCACCTGGACCCTGCGCGCGTTCGAGCTCGATCCGACGAGCGAGGCGCTGTACGCCGACGTGCTGCGGCTCGCCGGCGAGCCCGAGCAGTGGCGCGAGGTCGCGGCGGCGTTCGAGCACCAGCTCGCGGCCGGGCAGCTGCCCGACGCGGTCCGGCTCCAGCTGACCCGCGAGCTGGCGCGGATCGCGAGCCGGCGGCTCGGCGACCCCGAGCGCGCCCGGAGCTACCACCGCCAGGTGCTGGCGCTCGCGCCCGACGACCGCGAGGCCGAGCAGCACCTCGAGGAGCTCGCGATCCAGCTCCACGACTGGCCCGAGCTGCTCGCGTCGTACCGCCGGCGCGCCGCGCGCGAGAAGGACGCGACCGAGCGCGCATCGCTGCTGATCGAGATCGCCTCGCTGCAGGAGGAGAAGCTGGTCGACCTCGACGGCGCCGCGGCGACCTACCACGAGGCGCTGGTCGCGCTGCCCGGCCAGCTCCGCGCGCTGCGCGCGCTCGCCCGGATCGAGGAGGCGCGCGGCGACTGGGAGTCGCTGGTCGACGTGCTGGCCCAGGAGCTCGCGCAAACCCCCGAGGGCCCGCGCGACGCCTCGGGCGGACCGGGCCGGTTCCCGGGCAGCGCGCGGTTCCAGCTGCTGATGCGGATCGGCGTGCTCGAGGAGACCAGCCTGGAGCGGCCGGGGCGGGCGCTGGCGGCGTTCCGCGACGCGCTCGCCACCACGCCGTGGCCGGCCGCGCAGGCCCAGGCGGTCGCCGCGATCGTGCGGCTGGTCCTGCCGGCGGGGTCACTGTCTACAGAACCTCTGGCAGAGCCTCTGGCAGCACCCCCGGCAGAGCCCACCGGGGAGGCGACCGAGATCACCGGCGCGCCGCTGGCGCCGGGGGCGATCGCGCCGGCGGACCGGGTCGCGGCCGCCCAGCTCGTGCTGCCCCACCTCGAGGCGTCCGGGGCGATCGCCGAGCTCGCCGCGGCGCTCGAGGTGATCCGGTTCGGCGACGCCACGCGCCCGGCCGACCGGCTCGCGCTCGATCGCCGGCTGATGCGGCTGTACCACGCCGAGCTGGGCGATCCGGCGGCGGCGTGGACCGCGGGGCTGCGCGTGATCGCCGCGGCTCCGGTGGACGCCGAGGTCCGCGCCGCGCTCAGCGCGCTCGCCGCCCAGCTCGGCCGCGACGGCGAGTGGGCGCAGGTGCTCGAGGCCGCGCTCGCGGCGCTGCGCGGCGCCGAGCACGCCGTGCCGCGCGCGGTCCGCGCGGTGGCGACCGAGCTCGCCGTGCTCGCCGAGGACCGGCTGGGCGACGCCGAGGCTGCCGAGCGCGCCTGGCTCGTCGTGCTCGAGGTCGAGCGCGATGCGTTCGACGCGTTCGAGGCGCTCGCCCGGGCGTACCGGATCGCCGCGCGCTGGATCGATCTGCGCGCGCTGCTCGAGCGCCGGGTCCACGTCACGCGCGACGTCCAGGCCCGGCTCCACGCGCTGCGCGAGCTGGCGATGCTCGAGGAGGACGTGCTGCACAGCCCCGATCAGGCGATCGCCTGGCACCGCCAGGTCATCGAGCTCGAGCCGGACGACCTGGCGTCGTACCGCGCGCTCGACCGGCTGCTCGCGACGTCCGGGCGCTGGGAGGCGCTCGAGGAGCTGCTGGCGCGCGAAGCCGACGTGGTCGACGTCCCGCGCGACCAGATCGACCTGGCGTACCGGCGCGCCGAGCTGTTCGCGCACCGGCTCGGCGAGCCGATGCAGGCGGTCGATCTGCTCGAGGAGGTGATCGCGCGCCAGCGCGGCCACGCCGATGCCCGCGAGCTGCTCGAGGAGCTGCTGGCCAGGGCGGGCGCGGCGGACGTCACGATGCGGGTCGCGCGGCTGCTCGAGCCGCTGTACGAGCAGGACAAGCTGTGGCGCGATCTGATCGGCGTGCTGCGCGCGCAGCGCCGGCTGGTCGCCGGGACCGAGGCGGTCGAGCTGCTGTCGCGGATCGCGGCGATCGAGGAGGCCGAGCTGACGGCGCCGCGCAACGCGTTCGACGCCTGGATCGAGGTCCTCGCGCTCGATCCGACCCACGAGCGCGCCCGGGTCGAGCTGGTGCGGCTCGCCCGCAACCTCGCGCGCTGGCCCGAGGCGACCGCTGCGCTCGAGGCCGCGGCCGCCGCCGCGCCGGCCGGCGATGCCGCGACCCGCGGCGCGCTGCTCGGCGAGCTCGCGGCGTACTACGACGCCGAGCTCGGCGATCCGGTCAAGGCGATCGCGACGTACCGCCGGTTGATCGAGGCCGATCCGTCGAACCCCGCGACGGTGCGGCGCGCCGGCGCGGCGCTGGCCCGGCTGTACGAGGCGGCGCACAGCTGGCCCGACCTGCGCGCCGTGCTGCGCAAGCAGGCCGAGTGGGCGGAGGACGCCGGCGAGCGCCGCGCGCTGCTCGGCCGGGTCGCGGCGCTCGAGGAGGACCAGCTCGCCGATCGCGGCGCGGCGATCGCGACCTGGCGCGACGTGCTCGCCGATCAGCCGGGCGATCCCGGCGCGCTCGGCGCGCTCGAGCGGCTGTACCAGGCCGCCGAGGCGTGGCGCGAGCTGATCGACATCCTGCGCCGCAAGCTCGACCACGCCGACGACACCGCGGCGCGCCTGTTGCTGGGCCGGATCGCCGAGATCCACGAGGTCATGCTCGAGGAGCCCGACGAGGCGATCGCGGCGCACCTCGAGATCCTCGACCGCGAGCCGGCCGACCGGCGCGCGCTCGACGAGCTCGCCCGGCTGTACCGCGACGCCGGGCGCCACGCCGACCTGCTCGACGCGCTCGAGCGCCAGGCCGAGCTCGACGCCGCCGCCGGCGGGGTCGATCGCCACGTCGAGATCGCGCGCCTCTTGTCCGGGCCGCTCGGCCGCCCGCTCGAGGCGCTGGAGCGCTGGTCGACCGTGCTCGCCGCCGAGCCCGAGCACCCGATCGCGATCGCCGCGGTCGAGGCCGCGATCGGCGATCCCGATCTGCGGGTCGCCGCCGCGGCGATCCTGCGCCCGGTCTACGCCGCCAGCGCGCACTACGACCGGCTCGCCGAGCTCCAGCTGCGCGCCGCCGACTGGGCCGACGATCCGGCGTCCAAGCTGCGCGCCTACCGCGAGGTCGTCCAGCTGCGCGAGCACCGGCTGGGCGACGCGCCGGGCGCGTTCGAGGCCCAGCTGCTCGCGCTGCACTGCGCGGCGACCGAGCCCGAGCTCGCCGCCGTGATCGCCGAGACCGAGCGGCTCGCCGGCGAGCTCGGCCGCGAGGCCGACCTGATCGACGCCTATCGCGCGGTCGCGTCCGACGTGCTCGACGCCGAGATCCAGCGCCGGCTGTACCTCGACGTCGCCGACCTGTCGCGCGCAGTGCGCAAGGACCTGCCGCTGGCCAGCGAGTACTACCAGAAGGTGCTCGACGGCCAGCCCGACGACCGCCGCGCGCTGGTCGCGCTCGAGGCGATCTACCGCGACGTCAACGACGACGAGCGGCTGACCGAGATCCTGCTGCGCCAGGCCGACAGCCCGAACGCCGACGTCGACGAGCGGGTCGGCGCGCTGGTCGAGGCCGCCAGCCTCTACGTCTCGCTGGCCCGGCCCGACGATGCGATCGCGACCTGGGAGCAGGTGCTGGCGGTCGCCCCCGAGCGCCGCGACGCGGTCGAGGCGCTCGAGGCGCTGTACCGCGAGCAGGGCCGGTGGCCCGACGTGGTCGAGCTCTACGAGCGCCGCCTGGGGTTCGCGACCTCGATCGAGGAGGCGGTCGCGCTGCGGGTCCAGCTCGGCGAGATCCACGAGCGCCAGCTGCACGACGTCGAGACCGCGATCGACAACTACGCTGCGGCGCTCGGCGGCGATTCCCACCACGCCGCCGCGCTCGCCGCGGTCGAGCGCTACCTCCACGATCCCGACGCCCGGGCGGTCGCCGCCGAGGTGCTCGAGCCGATCTACGTCGCCCAGCAGCGCTGGACCGATCTGATCCGGGTCTACCAGGCCAAGCTCGAGAGCGCGAGCGACGCGCGCGACCGGCTGCGGCTGACCCGGTTCGTCGCCCGGCTGTACGAGGAGCAGCTCGAGGACTTCGAGAACGCGAGCCGGTGGTACGCCCGGCTGTTCCGCGAGCTGCCCAGCGACCAGGGCATCCGCGACCAGCTCCAGCGCCTGGCGTCGATCGTCGACAACTGGGGGTTCGTCGCCGAGACCTACCAGGACTACCTCGACGCCGAGTCCGCCGAGTCGTCCGACCTGCGCGACGTCGCGATCGCCGCGGCGACGATCTACGACCGCCGGCTCGGCGAGGTCGACCGGGCGTTCCACGCCTACCGCCGGGCGCTGGCGATCGCCGACGACGGCGTGCCCGACGCGCGCGAGCTGGTCCGCCGGCTCGAGGACCTGCTCGGCCGCGCCCAGCGGTGGTCCGAGCTGATCGCGATCTACGACGACGTGATCGCCGGCGGCGAGGACGACCTGCGGCGCGAGGCGCTGGTCAAGCGGGCGCGGCTGTACGAGGACGGCCTGGGCGACCCCGGCCGCGCGATCGACGGCTGGCGCGAGGTCGTGATCGCGACCGAGGACGGCGGCACCGCGGTCACCGAGCACGCCTACCGCGAGGCGGTCACCGAGCTCGAGCGGCTGTACCGCGCGCGCGGCGAGTGGCGCGAGCTGGTCGCGCTGTTCGAGGCCCGGCTGGCGCGCGAGGCCCACCCGGCCGACATCGCCGAGCTCCGGCTCAAGCTGGCCGAGGTCTACGAGACCCAGCTCGCCGACATCCCGGCCGCGCTCGATCAGTACGAGCTGGTGATCGGCGAGGGCGCGCGCTGGGAGGCCGCGGTCGGCGCGCTCGAGCGGCTGGTGGTCCAGGACGAGCACCGCGAGCGGATCGCCGAGCTGCTCGAGCCGGTCTACCGGCGCGAGGACTGGTGGCAGAAGCTGGTCGTGATCCTCGACGCCAAGCTCGACTACGTGCGCGATCCGGCGGACCAGGTCCGCACGCTGCACGAGATCGCCCGGATCCACGAGGACCGCGGCGGCGCGCTCGACCTCGCGCTCCAGGCGCTGGCGCGGGCGTGGCGGATCGACGTCGCCGACGACGACAGCCTCGACAAGCTGATGGTGCTCGCCGGCAAGCTGGCGGCGTGGGACGAGGTGGTCGCGACGCTCGAGGACGGCGCGGCGGCGGCGCCGGTCTCCGACCTCGGGGCCGGGCTGTGGGCCCGGGCCGCCGAGGTCCACGAGCATCGCCGCGGCGACCTCGCGCGCGCGATCGAGGCCTGGCGCAAGGTCGAGCACGCCCAGCCCGACGATCTGGCCGCGCTCGCCGCGCTCGACCGGCTGCTCGCGCTCGAGGGCCGGGTCGGCGAGCTGGTCCTGATCGTCGCGCGCCGCGCCGAGCTCACCGAGGATCCCGGGGTCCGGCTCGTGCTGCTCCACCGGGTCGCCGCGCTCTACGAGGAGGTGATCGACGACCGGCCGTCCGCGATCGCCGCGTACCGCAACGTGCTCGCGGTCGACGACACCGACCTCGCCGCGCTCGATGCGCTCGAGCGGCTGTACCGGATCAGCGACGCACCGGACGCGCCGCGCGAGCTCGCCCACACCCTGGAGCGCAAGATCGAGCTGACCCGCAACCTGATGGAGCGCCAGGTGCTGCGGCGCGCGGCGGCCCAGGTCTACGAGCGCGATCTCCAGGACACCTACCAGGCGATCGGCCAGCTCACCGCCGTGCTCGACGACGATCCGGGCGACGCCGGCGCGCTCGCCGAGCTCGACCGGATCTACGCCGGCCAGAAGCTGTGGCTCGAGCTGCTCGACGTGGTCGATCGCCGGGCGGGGCTCGCGATCAGCACCAGGGACCGCGCCGACCTCGCGCACCGCGCGGCCCGGCTGGTCGAGGTCGAGCTCGGCGACCCGGACGCCGCGATCCCCCGGCTCGGCGCCGTGCTCGAGCTCGTGGCGTCGCACGCCGGGGCGCGCGAGGCGCTCGAGGGCCTGCTCGCGCGCGACGAGCACGTCGAGGCGGTCGCTCCGATCCTCGAGCGGGTGTACCGCGCCGACCGCGACGCCGCCGGGCTGGCCCGGGTCTACGAGCGCCGGATCGCCGTGCTGCCCGGCGATCACCGCGCCGACTGGACCGCGCTGGCCGACGTCCGCGAGGCCCTGGGCGGCGATCCGGGCGGCGCGTTCGACGTGTGGTCGCGCGCGATCCAGGCCTCGCCCGACGAGGTCGACCTGCTGCAGCCGCTGCTCCGGCTCGCCGAGCGCTGCGATCTGTGGCGCGCGCTCGCCGGCCGGCTCGATCAGCTGCTCGGCGAGGCGCTGCCGCCCGAGGTCGACGAGCTGTACGCGATGCAGCTGGGCGAGATCGCCGAGGACCGGCTGTCCGATCCGGGGCGGGCCGCCGCCGCCTACGAGCGCGCCACCGGCGGCCACGATCAGCGGTCGGCGCTGACCGCGCTCGAGCGCGTGCTCGCCCGCGCCAGCCGGTGGCCCGAGCTCGCCGCCGTGCTGCGCCGCCAGGCCGACGCCGCCGGCGACGATGCCGAGACCGCGGAGTTCCTGTGGCGGGTCGGCGATCTGGAGGAGACCACGCTCGGCGATCCCGGCGCCGCGGTCGCCGCGTACCGCGAGGTGGTCCAGCTGGTGCCGGCGCATTCCGCGGCGCGCGCGGCGCTCGAGCGCATGCTGGACGGTGCGCCCGACCACAAGGCCGCGATCGTCGAGATCCTCGAGCCGCTGTTCGACCAGGACGGCGACGCCGCGCGGCTCGCCCGCGTGCTCGAGGCCCGGCTCGACGTCACCGATGATGCGATCGACCGCTCGAGCGTGCTCGCGCGGCTGGTCGAGCTCGCCGAGCACCGGCTCGGCGATCGCCGGCGCGCGCTCGACGCCGCGCTGCGCTGGCTGGCCAACGACCCCGGCTCGGATCAGGCGCTGACCGAGACCGAGCGGCTCGCCGAGGAGCTCGCGCGCTGGCCCGAGGTCGCCGAGCGGCTCGCCGAGATCGTCGACACCGCGGGCGGGCCGGGGACGGCCTCGCTCGACCCCGACACCCAGGTCGCGCTGCTCAGCTTCCTGGGCCGGGTCCGGCACCGCCAGCTCCGCCAGCTCGATCGGGCCGCCGAGGCGTACCGCGCGGCGCTCGCGGTCCAGCCCGAGGCGACCGGCGCGCTCGACGAGCTGATCGCGATCCTGCGCGAGAACGGCGACGCGCTCGGCCTGGCCGAGGCGCTGCGCGATCGCGCCCGGATCACCGCCGAGCTGCCCGACAGGCGCGCCGCGTACGCCGAGGTCGCCGCGATCCACGAGCGCGCCGGCGACCGCGCCCGGGCGATCGAGGCCTGGCACGAGCTGATCGCCGCCGACGACACCGACCGCGGCGCGCTCGACGAGCTCGCCCGGCTGTACCGCGCGACCGCGCAGCGCGACGAGCTGATCGAGACCCTCGGCCACGCCGCGCGGCTCGCGAGCTCGACCGACGACGAGAAGCCGCTGCGGGTCGAGATCGCCCAGCTCGAGGCCGACGGCCCGCGCGCGATCGGCGCGTGGCAACAGGTGCTCGACCTCGATCCGAGCGACCACACCGCGCTGGCCGCGCTGCAGGACGCCTACGCCCGCGCCGGCGACTGGATGGCGGTCGCCGACATCCAGACCCGGCGGCTCGCGCTGGCGACCTCGAGGTGGGATCAGGTCGCGATCCACGCCGAGATCGCCAAGCTCGCCGAGGACAAGCGCGACTCGGTCGACGATGCGATCGCCGCCTGGTACGCCGCGCTCGACGTCGACAGCTCGTACCTCACCGGCTACGCCCAGCTCGAGCGCCTGCTCACCCGCGCCGAGCGCTGGCACGATCTGGTCGAGCTGCTCGACCGGCTCGCCGACGTCCACGCCACGCTCGGCGATTCGCGGGCCGAGATCGCAGCGCTCGCGCGCGCGGCGGATGTCTGGGAGGCCCGGCTCGACAACCCCGACGCCGCCGGCGAGATCCTCGAGAAGATCCTGGCCCGCGAGCCCGGCTCGGTCGCCGCGCTGACCCGGCTGTCGAAGATCTACGAGCGCGCCGGCGACTGGGACCGCTGCAAGGCCACGCTGGAGCAGGCGCTCGCGCTGTCGCCGACCGGCCGCGACGCCGCCGACCTGTTCTTCCGGCTCGGCGAGGTCGCCCGGCTCGGCGACTCCGACCCCGACACCGCGATCCAGCACTTCCAGCAGGCGCTCAAGCACGACCCCGCGCACGCCGCCGCGATCGATGCGCTGGAGAAGCTCGCCCGCGAGCGCCGCGACGGCCCGCTGCTCGCCGACATGCTGCAGCGCCGGGTCGCGACGCTCACCGCGCCGGCCGAGCGCGTCACCCTGCTGGTCGAGATCGCCGAGCTCGAGCGCCGCGCCCAGCGCCCGGCCGCCGCGCTCGACGCGCTGGCCCGCGCCCAGGCCGACGCGCCGGGCGATCCGCGGGTGCTCGCGCCGCTCGCCGATCTGTACTTCGCCACCGGGCGGTTCGACGAGGCCGCGCCGATCTACGACCGGCTCGCCGAGGACGCCAAGGCCGGCCGCCGGATGAAGGACGTCGCGCGGTTTCGCCAGCGCCAGGGCGGCATCCTCGAGGCCCGCGGCGATCGCGCCGGCGCGCTGACCGCCTACGAGGAGGCGCTGCGGGTCAACCCGACCGACGTCACCACGATGACCGGCCTGGGCCGGCTGTACTTCGCCGCCCAGGACTGGGAGAAGGCGCGCAAGATCTACCAGTCGCTGGTGCTGCAGAACGTCGACGCCGAGGCCGGCGTCACCAAGGCCGAGGTCTACTGGGCGCTCGGCAAGATCCACCTCCAGCTCGGCCAGCCGCCCAAGGCCAAGAGCATGTTCCAGCGCGGCCTCGAGATCGAGCCGCACAACCCCAAGCTGCGCGAGGCGCTGTCGGCGCTGCAGTAGCCGCGCGCACCGCGGGCTGGCTCACAGCTCGGCGGTCTGGCGCTGGCGCCCCGGCCGGCCGGGCGCGAGACCGGCAACCACCTCATCGCGCTCTACGGGTTCGTGCTGGAGTAGCTGGGCGCATCGACCCGGCGGCTCAGCGCAGCTCGCCGAGCGCGCGGCGGCGGTGGAACGGCCAGTGGCCCTCGCGGCGCAGCCGGCGCACCAGGTACACGACGATCCCCGCGTTGACGAGGACGACGCCGATCTTCATCCAGCTCTCGTGCTTGACCAGCTCGTAGATCTCGAGCGGGATGAACGAGATCGTGATGATGGTCGTCAGCGCCTCGGCCCAGCCCCGGCGCAGCATCAGCCCGACGCCCTCGACCAGGAACACCGCCGCGTAGACCATGCTGCCGACCGCGATGCCTGCCAGCTCGCGGGTGTCGAGCCCGCTGATCTTCTCGATCGCCTCGTGGAACAGCCTGCCGTGCGGGTCGAACACCAGGGCGTGGGTCCAGCCGGCGAGCGCGCCGTCGTGGTGGCGCAGCGACAGCGCGCCGACGCCGACCCCGATCAGGAGCAGCGCCTTGACCAGCTTGAACAGCGCGATCAACCGGATCACGAGGTCGCGCGAGCGGCGGGGCATTCTTGACTATGGCCCGCCGGGCGCGCCGGTGCACCGCGGCGTGATGCACCGCGGCAACCGGGCCGCTAGTAGCCCCGATAGGTCCGGCCGGCGACCAGCCACGGTGCGGCCGCGCCCGGCGGCTGCGCGACGAGGTAGACCGGATCGCCGGCCAGCGGCGCGGCGAGCGTCCAGCCGGTGGCGGTCGCGGTCGCGGCGACCGGGCGCAGCGACGGCACGTCGTCGACCATCACCGCGAGCGCGGCACCGGCGAGCACGGCGTCCGGGCGCGGCGAGCGCACGGTGATCGCGTCGCCGGCCAGCGCGCCGAGCGCGGTGCGCAGCGCGCCGTCGCCGCCGAGCTCGCCGATGATCGCGACGTCGACCCGATCGAGCCGCGCCGGCGCCGGGTAGGGCGCGGCCTGGAACACCGACAGCCACAGCCGCACGCCCGTGAGACCGGCGTGAGGGAATGCCGCGCGGGTGTCGTCGAGGATCACCCGGAGGTCGCGGGCGAGCTGCGCGGGCTCCCGGTCGTGCCACATCCGCCGGAACGTGCCCTGGGCGGCGAGCCAGCGGACCAGCTCCGGCGGTGGCGGGCGCGCCGCCAGCGGCTCGATGTGGCCGCCGATCAGCTCGTAGGTCTGGTGGCGATCGAACGGCGGCCGGGCGCGCACGTCGTCGTAGAGCGGGAACGACGAGAACGGGTAGGCGCGCAGGCGCTGGTTGAGCCAGAACGCCTGCAGCGCGAAGAACACGACGTAGGCGGTCGCGAACGCGATCCGGCCGGGCGCGCGCAGCGGGGCGGCGGGCGCCGCCGCGGGGGAACGCCAGCGCGCGGCGAGCGCGTCCCAGTCGATGAACACCGCGGCGAGCGGCAGCCAGTGCAGGTTCCACAGGTTCATCACGGCGCCGAGCCCGAGCACCTCGGCGCAGTACGCGGCGCCGAGCAGCGCGCGCAGCCCGGGCCGCCGCATCAGGAACACCGCCGCGATCTGGCTGGTCTGGGTGACCAGGTTGAGCAGCGCGCACAGCTGGTAGCGCCACGGCGCGGCGAGCAGCCAGTCGGCGACCGGCGTGCGGGCGACGTCGAGCGCGTCGTACCGGACCAGCAGCTGGTTGCGCAGGTTGTCCGACAGCGCCCAGACCAGCCCGCGGCCGGACTTGATCTTGAGGAAGCCGGCGACGAAGAACACGGCGACGACGGCGATCTGGACCAGCCGGAGCGATGCCTGGTGGGCCTGGCCGCCCGGCGCGGGCTGGCCGCGGCGGCGCCGCCACCACGCATCGACCGACAGCGCCGCGCCGCCGTGCACCCCGAGGAACGCGATGCTGGCGAGCAGCGGCGGCACGTCGGGGTGCGACCAGGTCGGCGTATCGGACACCCGGTAGGTCGCGAGCGCGAGCGCGCTGACCAGGCTGATCGGATGGGCGATCCGCGCGCCCGCGCCGACCAGCAGCGCAGCGGTCGAGCCCCACGCGATCACCTCGAGCGCCGACAGCAGCCCGGGGCCCGGGCGCCCGGGGTAGAGCAGCCAGATCCCGATCCGGTAGTAGCTCGCCGACGGCGGCTCGCCGGTGATCGGGTGGAACCGCCACAGCATCCAGAGCAGCGACAGCGCGATCGCGATCCGGATCGCAGCGATCGAGCACGCGCCGCCGGGGGCGAGCCAGTAGCGGCGCCAGGGATCCCAGGCTCGAGTCCAGAGGGCCATCATGTGATCGCGCGTTCCGATCAAATCGTTGGCCAGCAGCGTCGCGATCACCGACGTCATGAATGGGCAGACGCCGGCAACGCGAGCGCGCACGACCGGCGAGCGTGGCAGCGGTCACCCGGCGGGCGTAGCGGCGGTCACGCGCGGCGCGATCACCGGCCGCACTGGGCAGCGGCGCGCTTCGCAGCGGGCGCCGAGGGCGCATCCGAGCGGGCGAGCTCGACGAGCCGCGCGCGGGCCTCGGGCGGGCAGGCCGGACCGAGCGCACCGAGACCGAGCGCCGCCGCCTGCACGATCTCGGGGAACGCGCCGTCGTCGAGCGCGTCGAGCAGCGCGCGCGCCGCGCCGGGCGGCCCGAGCCGGCCGAGCGCCACCGCCGCGCTCTGGGCGAGCTCCAGCGCCGCGGCGCTCGATACCGCATCGCCGCGCCATCGCGCGAGGCGCTCGACCAGCGCCGCGCCGAGCCGCGGATCGCCGAGCGCCGCGGCCTCCAGCACGGCGCGCGAGCGCAGCTCGATCGGCGCCTTGCCATCGTCCCACAGCCGGGCGAGCCGCTCGGCGATGCCGGGCGCGCGGCACTGGACCAGCGCGCTCAGCGCGTCGCCGCGCACGCCGAGATTGCGATCGTCGTCGACCGCATCGCCGAGCGCCTGGACCGCGAGCGGGCGCCGGCAGCGCGCGCCGAGCGCGGTGACCGCCCGCCGGCGGACCTCGGGCCAGCGGTCCTCGGCGCTGGCGTCGGCGATCGCGTTGTCGATCGCGTCGTCGATCGCGTCGTCGACCGAAGGGAGACGGGGGGTGGGGACCCCGACGGCTCCGCCGGCGGGGCGGGGGGCAACGCCCCCCGTGGGATCGACCGCCGCGGCGGGGGCGCCGGCCGCGGTCCACGCACCCGGATCGCCGCCGAGCGCGGCCAGCGCCGCGAGCCGCACGCCGGGGTCGCGGTCGCGCGCGCTGTCGAGCACGAACTGCACCGCCTCGGGCCGCGGCGCCGATCCGATCGCGCCGAGCGCGACCTGGCGCAGCGCCGCGCGCTCGGCCGAGGCGGGCAGGCCGCGAAACAGCGCGTCGAGCGCGGCCAGCGCAGCGGCGTCGCCGAGCGCGGCGATCCCGTCGACCAGCCGGTAGCGGCGCTCGTAGTCGGTCGCGGCCGGCAGCGCCGCGAGCATCGCCGCGAGCACCGGGGCGCGGCTGGCCGGAGTCCTGCGCGTGGCGCGCGTCAGGGCGCGCCACAGGTCGCCCGCCGCGGCCGGCCGGCTCTCGGCCGCGACCGCCGCGAGCAGCGCCGCCACCGGCGCGCCGGTCAGCCGCTCGATCACCGCGCGCCGCAGCTCGCGCTCGCCGGTCCCGGGGCGGCCACCGGCGGCGAGCCCGGCGGCGAGCCCGGCATCGAGATCGACCAGCACCGCGAGCCCGGGCCCGGTCACCGGCAGCTGCGCGATCGCCGCCGCGCGCGCGGCCACCGGCAGCGCCTCGCCGCCGGCCAGCCCGGCTGCCAGATCGTGGAGATCCTGGACCTGGCCGAGCGCGCCGAGCGCGGCGATCACCTCGAGCAGATCCTGATCGCGCACCCAGCGCGCGGCCAGCGCGCGGCGCAGCCCGGGCACCGCCGCGGGATCGGCGATCCCGGTCAGCGCGTGGATCAGCCGGCGCCGGGCCGCCGGGTCGGTCGCCGCCGCGAGCTCGCCGTCGATCGCGGCTGCACCCGCCGCTCCGCGCCGGGCCAGCGCGGCGTCCGCGGTGGTCGCCCCGGCGGCGCCCTCGGCGACGATCCGGGCGAGCAGGGCGTCGCCGCCGCCGCCGCGCTCGCCGTCGGCGAACACCTCGAGCTCGGCGATCGCGGTCGTGCCCTGCGGCGCGCCGTAGGTCGCCTCGAGCACCACCGTGACGCAGCCGGCGACCGGCTCCGGCAGGTCCACGGTGTACGCGGTGCCCGGCGGCTCGCTCGCCGCGTCGGGGAGCTCGACCCGCCAGGCGGCGTGCGCCGCGACGATCGCGAGCCGGCGCGGCCGGTTGACGCTGCGCATCGCCTGGCTCGACGCCGGGTTGCCGGGCACGATCCGCAGCTGCCGGGCGCGCGCGCCGGCCGCGCGGGGCTCGAACGTGAAGAACTGGCCCTCGCCGGCGCTCGCGGCGAGCTCCTCGCGCCACACCGTGTCGAGCCGGCCGTCGTCGAGCTCGCGCGGGATCACCAGGCCGCCGGCGTCGCCGACCCCGACCTCGTACGACGCCGCGTGCGCCTGGTAGACCAGCGGCGGCGCCGGCCGGGCGGCGTCGAGCCGGGCCGTCAGCACCGGCGCGGTGTCGGGCACGTTCGACGGCAGCGCGCTCGACCGCCGGAACCGCGCGCCGTCGAACTTCTCGGCGAACAGGTACGCCGGCTTGCCGTCGCAGCGCCGGATGTCGCTGCGGGTCTGGTAGCGGTAGATCCCGTCGGGCGTCGCGTCGACCTCGACGCCGTAGTCGTGATCGAGCCCGACGCCGCCGACCGGCACGCGCAGCAGCTCGCGCCAGCCGCCAGCGTCGGCGTGCAAGATCACGACCTCGCGCGCCGGCACCGCGGCCGCCGCGCTCGGCACCGCCGCGATCTCGGCGACCACGTAGACCTGCCCGCGATAGCGGCTGACCGCGAGGCCGCCGCGCGCGATCGCCGGCGCGAGCCGGACCGTGCCGCCCGGCCTGCCGGCGATGTGGACCACGCCATCGGCCCCGAGCTCGATCGCGTCCGGCGCCCCGTCGCCGTCGACGTCCTCGGCGAGTGCGGCGAGCGGCGCGGCGTGCGCGGCGCCGGCCGCCAGCAGGCACGCCGCGACCAGGGGCGCGACCCGCCGGATCGCCTCGGGTGTGTCGGCAGCCATTCGCCAAGCATACGCGCGTGCTAAGCGGATGCTCGTGTACGCCCCGTCCGACTACGAGTTCGAGCTGCCCCCCGAGCTCGTCGCCCAGGAGCCCGCCGCGTCGCGCGACGCCTCGCGGCTGCTCCAGCTCGCCCCCGACGGCCGCGTCACCGATCACCGGTTCTCCGAGCTCGCGGCGCTGCTGCCCGACGGCGCGGTCGTGATCGCCAACGACACCCGGGTCATCCCCGCGCGGGTGGGCGGCCACAAGCGCTCGGGCGGCGCGGTCGAGCTGTTGTTCCTCGAGCCCGATCCCGCGATCCCGGCGCCCCCGGGCGCGTCCGCCTGGCGCTGCCTGGCGCGCGCCCGCCGCCCGCTGCACCCCGGCCAGGTCGTCGAGATCGACGGCGGCCCGGCGCTCGAGATCGTCACCGAGCGGGCGCCTGATGGCTCGATCGCGGTCGCCGTGCCGGGCGACGGCCTGGCGTTCCTCGACGCCCACGGCCACGTCCCGCTGCCGCGCTACATCCACCGCCCGGATCGCGCCGACGACCGCGACCGCTACCAGACGATGTTCGCGCGCAACCCCGGCGCGGTCGCCGCCCCCACCGCCGGGCTCCACATGACCCCGGCGATCGTCGAGCAGCTGGCCGCGCGCGGCATCGCGCTCGCCACGCTCACGCTCCACGTCGGCTGGGGCACGTTCGAGCCGGTCCGCGCGCCCGACATCCGCACCCACCGCATGCACCGCGAGCGCTACGACATCCCCCCGGCCACCGCCGCGCTGGTCGCGACCGGGCGGCCGATCGTCGCGCTCGGCACCACCGCGCTGCGCGCGCTCGAGGCCGCCGCCACCGCGCCCGCGACGGTGGCCGCCGGCCCCGGGGCGACCGAGCTGTTCATGTATCCCGGCTCCGGCCACCGGTTCCGCGTCGTCTCGCACCTGATCACCAACTTCCACCTCCCCAGGTCGACCCTGCTGATGCTGGTCTGCGCGTTCGCCGGCACCGAGCGCGTGCTCGCCGCCTACCGCCATGCCGTCGCCGCCCGCTACCGGTTCTTCAGCTACGGCGACGCGACGCTGCTGCACCGCGCGGCCTGATCCCGCCGGCCGGCTCCCGGTCCGCCGGGACCGCACGGGAGTTTCCGTGGGCGGCGCCCGCCGGTATAACCGCGCGTCCGTGCGGTTCGATCTCCCCACACCTGGCTTCTCGTTCGAGGTGCTCGCGACCCTGGGCCACGCCCGCGCCGGCGTCCTGCACACGCCGCGCGGTGACATCCCGACGCCCGTGTTCATGCCGGTCGGCACGCTCGGCACGGTCAAGGCGATGACCGCCGACGAGCTGCGCGCGCCGCCGCTCGACGCCCGGATCATCCTGGGCAACACCTACCACCTGTACCTGCGGCCCGGCCTCGAGGTGCTCGAGGCCGCCGGCGGGCTGCACCGGTTCTGTGCCTGGGACCGTCCGATCCTCACCGACTCGGGCGGCTTCCAGGTGTTCTCGCTCGCCGCGATCAACGAGATCGACGACGACGGCGTCACGTTCCGGTCGCACATCGACGGCAGCCAGCACCGGCTGACCCCCGAGCTCGCGATGCGGATCCAGGCCGTGCTCGGCTCGGACATCGCGATGTGCTTCGACCAGTGCCCGCCCGGCGACGCGGCGGCCGAGGTCCACGAGGTCGCGCTGGCGCGGACCACCGCCTGGGCGGTGCGCTGCCGCGCCGCGCCGCGCCCGCCCGGCCAGGCGCTGTTCGGCATCGTCCAGGGCGGGGTCGACCCCGAGCGGCGGCGGCGCCACCTGGCCGCGATCACCGCGCTCGACTTCGACGGCTGCGCGCTGGGCGGTCTTGCGGTCGGCGAGAGCGTCGACCAGACCTACCGGATCCTCGACGAGATCGCCCCCCTGCTGCCCGCCGAGCGCCCGCGCTACCTGATGGGCGTGGGCACGCCGGCCGACCTCGAGCGCGGGATCGCCGCGGGGATCGACCTGTTCGATTGCGTGATGCCGACCCGCAACGCGCGCAACGGCTACCTGTTCACGCCGTCGGGTCGGGTCAACATCCCCAACGCGCAGCACCGCACCGACTTCGGCCCGATCGACCCCGATTGCCCGTGTGCGACCTGCCGCGACCACTCGCGCGCGTACCTGAGGCATCTGTACCTCGCCAAGGAGATCCTGTACTCGCGCCTCGCAACCCTGCACAACCTCACGTACTACGCCCGCCATGTGCGGCGCTTGCGCGACGCGATTCTGCGCGACGGCGAGCGCGCTTGACCCCATAGGCGCACGATGCTACCAACCCTCGGAATTTCCGAGGTCTAGCCGCCATGCAAGGGATGATGTCCTTCCTACCGATTCTCGTGATGTTCGGGATCTTCTACTTCCTCCTGATTCGCCCCCAGGTGAAGAAGCAGAAGGACCACCAGGCGATGCTGCAGAAGCTGGGCAAGGGGGACGAGGTGATCACACGCGGCGGCGTGATCGGCAAGATCACCGGCATCAGCGACGACGGCGTCATGGTGCTCGAGCTGCAGGAGAAGGTCCGCGTCCGCGTCCCGCGCGCGTACATCGAAGGCCGCTGGGATCCGAAGGCACCGATCGCCACCAAGAGCGCCGCATAAACCCGTAACGCGCGGCTGGGGGACATCTCATGGATCGCAGTCTCAAGTGGCGGACCGCCCTGCTGCTGGTCGGCCTGCTTCTGTGCGCCGGTCTGCTCGCGCCGACGTGGCCGGGCTCCGATGCGCTGCCGTCGTGGTTTCCGTTCCAGAAGAAGATCAGCCTCGGGCTCGATCTCCAGGGCGGCGTGCACATCGTGTTCTCGATCGCGCTGGATCGGGCGGTCAATGACAAGGCCTCGGATATCAAGCGCGACCTGGAAGCGCGGTTCGCCGACGACAAGGTCGACGCCAAGGTCAAGCTGCCGCAGGCGCTCGGCGCGGTGACCGTGGTTCTGACCGACGGCAAGAAGAAGGAAGACATCGAGAAGCAGATCCAGGCCGACTACCGCGACATCATCCTCCCGCGGACCTGCGAGCCCGCCGATGGCCCCAACGCGATCTGCTTCGCGGTCTCGGAGAGCTACGCCGAGGGCATCAAGAAGGCGGCGCTGTCCAACGCGGTCAACACGATCCGCGAGCGGATCAACGAGAAGGGCGTGGCCGAGCCCAGCGTGGTCGAGAAGGGCGACGACATCATCGTCGAGCTGCCCGGCGATCCCAAGGACCAGGCGATGCAGGAGACCCGCGCGATCATCGCGCAGACCTCCAAGCTCGAGTTCAAGGTGGTCGCCAACAACGACAAGCTGATGACGGCGGTGGCCGGCCACGTCGGCTGGGTCAACAAGGACAAGAACGATGACCCGCTCGATCCGCGCGCCAAGCAGCTCGGGATCAAGGCGCAGCACGAGGGCTGGACCCCGGAGGATGGCGGCGCGCGCCAGGAGGACTTCTTCCTCGAGGCGCTCGACGCGAGCTCCGGCACCACCGAGCAGGTGTCCACCCAGTGGGTCAAGAAGTACCAGGGCGGCTGCCTGAACCACCCCGAGATCAGGGACACCGCGGCAGGCAGGACCACCAAGGTCGCCTGCCAGCTCAGCGGCCGTGGCGCGCTCGAGCTCTACCTGTTCGGCGATCCCACGGGCGATACCCCGGCCCTGATCGGCAGCACCAAGGAGCTCACGATCCCCGACGACCACCAGATCGGCTTCGAGCCGATCTATCCCGATCCGACGGCGACCGACCAGCGCACCCGGTGGCGCACCTACTACCTCGAGAAGGCGATCCGGCTGACCGGCGCGGCGATCTCGAACGCCCAGGCGAGCAACGATCCGAACACCGGGCGGCCGGTCGTGCTGCTCGACTTCAACCGGTTCGGCAGCCGCGTATTCGGCGATCTGACCGCGCAGATCGTCGGCAAGAAGCTCGCGACCATCCTCGACGACAAGGTCCGCAGCGCGCCGGTGATCAACGGCGCGATCCGCGGCGGCCGCGCGCTGATCACGCTCGGCGGCGGCGACGTGGTGCGCCAGGAGCGCGAGCGCGAGGAGCTGGTCAACGTGCTGAAGACCGGCTCGCTGCCGGCCCCGCTGGTCAAGCAGAGCGAGTCCGAGCTCGGCCCCACGCTCGGCCGTGACGCGATCGACAAGACCAAGTGGTCGTTCATCGTCGGCCTCGTCCTGGTCATCGCGATCATGGTCGGGGTCTACCGCTGGTCGGGCTGGATCGCGGTGTTCGCGGTCGTGTTCCACATCGTGATGACGCTCGCCGTGATGGCGATGTTCGGCGCGACGCTGACGTTGCCCGGGATCGCGGCGATCGTGCTGTCGATCGGCATGGAGGTCGACGGCAACATCCTGATCTACGAGCGAATACGCGACGAGCTGTTGCTCGGCAAATCGGTGCGCGGCGCGATCGATCTCGGGTTCGCGCGCGCGTTCTCGGCGATCCTCGACGGTCAGCTCACCACCGCCGCCGCGGGCTGGGTGCTCTTGCAGTACGGCTCGGGCCCGATCAAGGGCTTCGCCGTGATGCTGCTCGTCGGCGTGTTCACCACGCTATCCACCAACATCTGGGTCACTCGCATCTTCTTCGACTGGTACGTCGCCAGGAAGAAGGGCTCGCTGGCGACCATCTCGATCTGAGGCGGGCGATCCCATGACCGACCACCACAAGTTCCGCTACCTGCTCCCGCCCGGAAACAACTTCGCGTTCGTCGCGAAGTTCAAGATCTGGCTCGTCATCTCCGTGCTGCTCATGGCGGTGTCGATCGGCTCGCTGTTCGTCAACAAGGCGGTCCGCGGCGAGTACATGAACTGGACGATCGACTTCCGGGGCGGCACCCAGATCCACTACGCGTTCAAGAACAAGCAGACCCACGCGTCGGTCAAGATCGATCCGGCCAAGATCCGCGACGCGCTCGGCAAGGCCGGCGAGGAGGGCTACGACGTCTCCGAGATCGACTGGAACGCGACCAACGCCACGACCGGTCAGGACGAGCACATCGAGGGCATCCTGGTCCGCACGCCGCGGTTCTCGGCGCTCAAGCCCGAGGTCGAGGCCCGGGCCGCGGACGAGTTCCAGAAGAAGTTCACCGACCGCCAGATCGTCAAGGCGAGCTGGTCCGGCGACACCCTCACGGTCCGGACCAAGAAGTTCATCTCGAACGCCGATGCCAAGCCGGTGTTCGCCGGCGTGGGCCTCCAGCTCGAGCCGTGGAGCGAGGACGATACCGCGCGCTTCAACACGTCGGACGAGAGCAGCGGGGACTACACCGAGGAGTTCGCGATGCAGGGCATCGCGGAGCAGTTCCAGCAGGTGTTCGAGAAGGCGCTCCCCGACACCGAGGTCATCGTCGCCCAGCGCTACGGCGTCGGCGCCAAGGCCGGCGACAAGCTGCGCGACGACGCCGCCAAGTCGATCATCTACTCGATCTTCCTGATCATGCTGTACCTGGCGTTCCGGTTCGACATCCGGTACGCGCCGGGCGCCGCGTTCGCGACCATCCACGACGCGATCATGGTGATCGGCATATTCGCGATCGGGTGGGTCGACGTCTCGCTGGTCTCGGTCGCCGGCCTGCTCACCGTGATGGGGTACTCGACCAACGACACGGTGATCGTGTTCGACCGGATCCGCGAGAACCAGGCCAAGCTCAAGGACAAGAAGATCGAGCGGATCATCGACATCTCGATCAACGAGATGCTGGTGCGGACCATCCTGACGTCGTCGACGGTGTTCGCGACCACGCTGATCATGAACATCTTCGGCACCGGCGAGGTCCGCAACTTCGCGTTCGCGATGAACATCGGCGTGATCGTCGGGACCTACTCGTCGATCTTCCTCGCTGCGCCGATCTTCATGTGGATCTCGCGCAAGTGGTACTCGGGTCCGGCCCCGGCGCGCCGCCGGCCCGCTCCGGTCAGCATGGTCCCGAGCCCCGACACCGCGTCGGGGTCAGAGCCGGAGACCTGAGCCACCCTGAGCCCCTGAGCCGCCTGGGCCAGCGGCTATCGCGTCGGTGGCGCCGGCGGGGAGGATGACCGCGCCGGTGCAGCTCTGCCCGAGCCCTCGCCGCTGCCCGTCCGGGCGCGCGCGCGAGCGCGCTCGATCGCGGCCTTGATCTCGGCCTCCGTCATCCCCGGCCGCAGCGGTTCGTAGCCACCGAGATCGCTGCCGGCACCGCCGGCCGGCTCGTCGACGGTGCCGGGTCGGGGCAGCGGTGCGGCCGCCGAGCCCTGGTCGCCGAAGCCCGTGACGAAGCGCGACACCGCGTCGGCGCACGGCCGCTGCGCCACCAGCAGGAACACCAGCAGGATCGCCAGTCCGGCGACACGCAGCAGCTCGGGACGGGAGAACCGCATGCCGCGGCCGCGCGGCAGCCGGGGCACGGGCTCGTCGGTGCCCGGGGCTCCGGCCGAGGGCTCGGTGGGATGCCCGGGCGTCGGCCCCGGCGGCCGCTCCGGCGTGTGCGGCGCGTCGGTCACGTCCGTGGGATAGCGCGGCTACGACACGATCGCCAGATCGGACAGCTCGAGCTCGGCGCTGCGCCGGCCCTGCCAGGTCGAGATCGTGGGCAAGAACGCGAGGTCGACGCGCGCCCCCACGTCGACCTCACGGTCGCCGAGCTGGAAGCCGATCGCCGTGCGGGTCGTGGATTGATCGTCCTCCAGCGTGAGCTTGAGGTGCGAGCCGTCGCCGACCCGGCGCACGGCCGAGACCCGGGCGTTGCGGGTGACCAGCACCGGCGAGGGGTTGTCCTGGCCGAACGGTCCCAGACCGGCGAGCTCCTCGGCGAGCCGCTCGTCGACGTCGGCGAGCCGGACCTCGGCGTCGACCTCGCGCCCGGTGGGGACCGGGCCGGAGCCGGCGGCGAGCCGGGCGCATGCCGCCCCGAGCGACTCGCCGAGCGCCGCGACCGATTCCCGCCGCATCGTGAACCCGGCCGCCGCCGCGTGGCCGCCGTAGCGGTCGAGCCAGGGCGCCGCCTCGCTCAGCGCGCGGTACAGGTGGACGCCCCCCGCGGTGCGGGCCGAACCGCGGCCGATTCCGGTCTCCGGGTCGATCCCGACCACGAAGGCGGGGCGCTGATAGCGGTCGACCAGCTTGGCGGCGACGATGCCGACCACGCCCGACGGCCAGCCCTCCCCGGCGATCACCACCGCGGGGCCGGGATCGCGATCTCCGAGCAGCTCGATCGCCTCCGCCATCACGCGATCCTGGATCGCTCGCCGCTCGGTGTTCGCGGCCTCCAGGACCTGGGCGCACTCCGCCGCCGATCCGGTGTCGGCGAGCAGCAGCGCGAGCGACGGCATCGCGGCGCCGAGCCGGCCGGGCGCGTTGATCCGCGGCGCGAGCTTCCAGGCGACGGTGCGCGCATCGACCTCGCGCTCCTCGCTGACCCCGGCCGCGGCGAGCAGCGCGGCGATCCCCGGCCGGGCCCGGCTCTGCAGCCGGCGCAGGCCGAGCGCGGTGAGGATGCGGTTCTCGCTGGTCAGCGGGACGAGGTCTGCGATCGTGCCCAGCGCGACGAGATCGAGCAGCTCCCGGACATCGGGCTCGGGGCGGGCGGGGCGCTCGCCGGAGCGTTCGACCGAGCGTTCGAAGAACCGCCGCTCGCGCAGCTCCGTGCGCACCGCCGCCGCGACATAGAACGCCAGGCCGACCGACGCCATGCCGCGGAACGGGAACGTGGAGTCCGAGCGATGGGGATTGACCAGGGCGAGCGCGGGGTGCGCGTCGCCGGCCTCCGGCACGGTGTGGTGGTCGACGACGATGACGTCGATGCGGTGCGCCGCGGCGACGGCGAGCGCCTCGAGATCGCTGGTACCGCAGTCGCCGGTGATGATCACCTCGCAGCCGCGCGCGGCGAAGTCCGCGGCCGCCGCCGGCGTGAACCCGTACCCCGCGTCGCGGCGCGCGACCGCGACCTCGACCGTGGCGCCGACCGAGCGCAGGAACGCGGTCAGCAGCGCTGCCGTGGTCACGCCGTCGACGTCGTAGTCGCCGAACACGCCGATCCGCCGGCCGGCGATCACGGCGTCGGCGATCCGCCCGACCGCGCGCGACATCCCGGCCAGGCCGGTCGGCGGCCGCAGCGCGGCCAGCCGGGGGTCGATGAACCCCTGGGCGTCGCGCGGCTCGGTCACGCCCCGGCCGACCAGGCAGCGCGCGGTCGCAGGGCGCACGCGCAGCGCGCCGGCGAGCTTCTGGACGAGGGCTTCGTCGACATGGCGCAGGCGCAGTTGCACGCCCGCACGCTAGTGGTGGGGTCTGACAGCAAACCGCATGAGATCCCTGGCTTCGGCGCGATCCCGGGATCGCTCGCGGCGCGGCGGGGCGGTCATCGCCGGTTCCACAGCACGGCGTGGTCGAGGCACGGCATCTGGGTGCGGCGGCGGGCGACCATCTCGCCGTCGAGCGCCGCGACCACGACGCCATCGCCCTCGGCGCGCTCGCCGACCACCGCGCCCCACGGGTCGGCGATCAGCGTGTGGCCGTAGCTCTCGCGCTTCTCGCTGTGGCGGCCCCACTGCGCCGGCGCGACGACCCAGGCCTGATCCTCGATCGCGCGGGCGCGCAGCAGCAGGTGCCAGTGGGCGGCGCCGGTGTGGGCGGTGAACGCCGACGGCACCAGCAGGACCTCGGCGCCCAGATCCTTGACCAGCCTGCGGTAGAGCTCGGGGAACCGGACGTCGTAGCAGATCGAGACGCCGACCGGCGCCCCGGCGATCTCGACGACGACGGGCTCGCTGCCGCGCGCCGTCGAGTCGGACTCGCGCAGCACGGCGCCGCCCGGGATGTCGACGTCGAACAGGTGGATCTTGCGGTAGCGCGCCGCGAGCTCGCCGCGCGGGTCGATCACCAGCGCCGTGTTGTAGGTCCGCCGGGCGTCGCCGGGCACGCGCTCGGGGGTGCCGCCGCCGACGATCCAGACGCCGTGCCGGGCCGCCAGCTCGCGCAGGCTGGCCCGCACCGGCCCGGCCTCCGGATCATCGAAACTCTCGGCATGTCGCAACTTTTCGCCCTCGGCCCGACCCAGGAACGAGAAGCACTCGGGGAGCACGACGAGCTGGGCGCCGTCGGCCGCTGCCTGGGCGGTCAGCTCGCGGCATCTCGCGAGGTTGGCCGCCAGATCGTTGGACGAGCACAGCTGGATCGCGCCGACGCGAAGCTGCCAGGAGGACATGTCTGCTAGGTACCACGGCGGAACTACGAGAGATCGGCCTACGGCTCCGCGCCGGAATCCACTTGCTCCTCGATCCGAGCAGTGGTACCCAATCCGACAGCTTCAATCGCTCGGCGGTGAGGTGGCCCTTCGGCCACCTTTTTTTTCGGTCCTGGTTCGGTCCTGGTTCGGTCTTGGTTCGGATCTTCGTTCGGCTCTTGGTTCGCATGTCCAGAAACCCTCTCCAGCAACGCTTGATCTCGATCGTCGAGCCGGTCTGCCAGGCAGCCGGCTACGAGCTGGTCGATCTGCGCTTCCTGCTCGAGCAGGGCGGCTGGACGCTGCGGGTCGCGATCGATCGGCCGCTCGACGAGCAGGTTGATCCGGGCGAGGTCCCGGCGGACCGCGTCGACCTGATCGACTGCGAGAACCTGTCGCGCGAGCTGTCGGCGGTGCTCGACGTCGAGGATCCGATCCCGCAGGCGTTCCACCTCGAGGTCGGCTCGCCCGGCATCGACCGGCCGCTGCGCACCGCCGCCCACTTCCAGCGCTTTGCCGGCAGCGAGGCCAAGATCCAGCTCGCGGTCGCGCTGCACCTGCCGGCCGGCGACCGCCGCAACTTCAAGGGCATCCTGCAGGGCTTCGACGACGGCCATGTCCTGATCGACTGCGAGGGGACTGCGTTCCGCCTGCCGATCGACGACATCGACCATGCCAGGCTGGTCCCCGACTGGGACGCGGTCATGAGGGGCAGAAGCGGCGTCGGCAAGCCGCCCGCCGTCCCGGGTACCGGCGGGCCGGTCAAGCCCGGCCACCGGCCGAGCCAGAAGCGCAAGCCGGAAGGCCGCGGCGGCCGAGACCGCGAGGCGCAGGCAGGCCCCGCAGCGCCGGCACCGGCGCCCGTGACCCTAGGCCGGGTTTCCGACGTTCGTAACAAGGAACAGGGATAGCCATGGAAGCGAAACTGGACATGGTCCTGGAGCAAGTCGGCCGGGACAAGAACATCGACAAGAGCGTGCTGATCAACGCGCTCGAGCAGGCCATCCTGACCGCCGCCAAGCGCACGTTCGGCATGAACCGCGAGATGGAGGCGAAGTTCAACCCCGAGACCGGCTCGGTCGACCTGTTCCTGATCGTCAACGTGGTCGAGGACGACGACGCGATCGAGGGCCGCGAGATCACGGCCGACCAGGCCCACAAGGCCGGGCTCGAGGCCGAGCTCGGCGACGAGCTGCTGTTCCAGGTGTTCTACCGCTCCGAGGACGACGACCGGGCGCGCGAGCAGGACGAGAAGTTCGGCGACCTGATCGACCTCAAGAACGCGTCGAAGAAGTTCGGCCGGATCGCCGCGCAGACCGCCAAGCAGGTGATCTACCAGCGGGTCCGCGAGGCCGAGCGCGACAACGTCTACAACGAGTTCAAGGACCGCAAGGGCGAGATCATCTCCGGCATCGTGCGCCGGTTCGAGCGCGGTGCGCTGGTGATCGACATCGGCAAGGCCGAGGCCGTGCTGCCGATGCGCGAGCAGGTGCCGCGCGAGAGCTACCGGGTCGGCGACACGATCAAGGCGTACTGCCTGGACATCGATCGCAACGCGCGCGGCCCGCAGGTCATCCTGTCGCGCACGCACAAGGGCCTGCTCGAGAAGCTGTTCGAGCAGGAGGTCCCCGAGATCTACGAGAAGATCGTGCGGATCGAGTCGAGCGCCCGCGAGCCCGGGGCGCGCGCCAAGATCGCGGTGAGCTCGCGCGATCGCGACGTCGACCCGGTCGGCGCCTGCGTCGGCATGAAGGGCAGCCGGGTCCAGGCGGTGGTCCAGGAGCTGCGCGGCGAGAAGATCGACATCGTGCCGTACGACGACGATCCGGCGCGGTTCGTGTGCAACGCGATCGCGCCGGCCGAGGTGTCGCGCGTGATCATCGACGCCGAGGGCCATCGCATGGAGCTGATCGTTCCCGACGACAAGCTGTCGCTGGCGATCGGCAAGAAGGGCCAGAACGTCCGGCTCGCGTCGCAGCTCACCGGCTGGCGGATCGACATCCACAGCGAGTCGAAGATCTACGAGCTCGAGCGCCGCGCCAAGGAGCAGATCGCCCAGGCGATCGACACGGCCGGGTTCGACACCCCGGTCGCCGACACGCTGTTCAAGCTCGGCTGGCGCTCGGTCGGCGAGCTCGGTCGCGCCCACGTCGAGGAGCTCGCCGGGCTGCCCGGGATCGGCGGGCCCGACGGCGCGCGCCGGATCATCGAGTCGGCCCAGCACTACATGGCGTCGGGCGGCCGGCGGCGCGACGACGCGCGCAAGGAGGCCGAGCGGCGCGGGCACATGTCGGGGACCCAGCAGCTCCTGGAGCTCGACGGGGTCGACGACGACGTGCTCAACGTGCTCGCCACCGCGAACATCCACTCGCCCGAGGACCTGATCAAGACGCCGATCGAGTCGATCGCGACCACGACCGGGATCGACATGGGCGACCTCGCGCGGCTTCGCCAGCGCGCGATCAGCTGGCTCTCGGAGGTGTCGTCCTGACCGGCCACGCTCGCGCCCACGTTCCCCTCCGCACCTGCACCGGCTGCCGGAAGCGCGTGCCGCAGGGCGAGCTCGTGCGGCTGGTATTCGAGACGGCGGGTGGAGACCCCCGTGGGAGTGGCCTGCGGCTGGTGATCGATCCCGCGACCTCGCCGGCGACCTCGCCGGCCGGATTCCCCGGGGCCGTCGCAGCGGGGGAGGCCCCGGCGGTGCCGCCGGGCGAGGCACCTGCCGCGCCGCGCCCCGGTCGCCGACCTGGACGCGGCGCCTACGTTCACCCCGACCCGGCATGCGTGACGGTGGCCGGGCTATCCCGAAGCTTTCGCAGGCCGGTCGGCGCAGCCGAAGTGGCCCAGATCGTGTCCCAAGTGTCACCGATCCACGACAATCCGGGGGATCAACCCCTCCAAAACGCTCGTCAAAACGCCCCTGGTCTTGCGGGTGGAGACACTGTAGAAATGCCCCCTCGGATCAAGGCGACGAAGAAGAAGGACGACCGGAGCGAAGATGCGCGTCTATGAGATTGCGAAAGAGGTGGGGCTCCCCAACAAGGACCTCATCGCCAAGATCCGAGCGCTCGGTCTCGAAGTGAACAACCATATGTCCTCGCTCGACGCCGATGACGTTGCTCGCATCAAGCGCTCGCTGGAGAAAGAGAAGCAGTCGGTGGCGCAGCCGCAGCAAACTCAGCGCCTGGCCCCTGGGGGCACGGTGCTTCGCCGGCGTTCCAGCGGCGATCGGCCGGCGGACGGACCCACGGACGATCGCACCGGCGAGCGCGAGCCGATGCGGCGCGGCGCGCCGGCCGAGCCCGAGCGGCACGCTCCGCCGCCGGCCGCTGGCCCCGCGCCAGTGATTCGTCGCCGTGTCGTTGCCGAAGATACACCGACCGGGGTACCGGGTGCGGCAAGCTCGTCGGCGAGGCCCGTCGTGCGCGCCCCCGAAACTCCGGTCACGCCCTCGGCGCCCGGGCCGGCGTCTCGCGCGGCGGAGCCGCGTGGGGCCGAGTCTCGGCCGGAGCGCCTCGAGGCCCGGCCGGACCGGTCCGAGCGGATCGACCAGCCGGAGCGGGTCGACCAGCCGGAGCGGGTCGACCAGCCGGAGCGGATCGACCGGCCGGAACGGATCGAGCGGCCCGCGAGCGAGCGGGTCGAGCGAGGCCCCGAGCAGGCCGAGCCACGCCCGCTGGACGTCGAGGCGCGCCCCGAGCCGCCCACCCGGGTGATCGAAGCCCCCGCCGAGCCGGCGTCGCAGCCGCCGCGCGCCGAGCGACCGGCCGAGCCGGCGTCGCAGCCGCCGCGCGCCGAGCGACCGTCCGAGCCGGCGTCGGTTCGCCCCGAGCCGGACGCCGCCGCCCACCCGGCCCGCGCCACCCAGCCGGAGCGCACCGCACAGCCGGAGCGCCCCGAGCGCCCCGAGCGCGTCGAGGCGCGCGCCGAGGCCCGTCCCGATACGCCGCGCGCGGATCGAGCGTCCGAAGCCGCACCCCGCCCGGAGAATCGCTCGGGTGCGCCGTCCGCTGGACCGGCCAGCGCCCACGGCACGACGGCAGCGAGCCAGGCCGGCGGCCCGCCCGCCGAGCGGACCGCGGAGCGTCCGCCGATGGAACGGATGTCCGAGCGGACCGGCGGCCGCCCCGCCGCCGGCTCGCCGCCGGGCCAGGCGTCTGCGTCGTCGCCATCCTCGTCCCCTCACCCGTCACGCTCGCACCGGCCGTCCCAGGTCGAGATCAGCCGGCGCTCCGGCGCGGTCGAGGCCCCGATGGGCGCCCAGGGGGATCGCCCGCGATCGCGCGTGATCGTCGCAGGACCCCAGGTGGTCGGACGGGGTGGGGAGGTCCAGGCGCAGACCGTGCGTGCGCCCGAGCGGCAATCTACCCCCCCGCCGTCGACCCCGCTGCCGCCGCGCGTCGTGTCGCCGCGACCGTCGCCGGGCGAGCACAAGCGCGCCGAGACGCCGCTCGACGCGCGCGGCCAGTTCGAGCGCGACCTCGAGCGCGCCCGCGCCCGGACCGCCGAGCGCGAGTCGCGCGGCACCGACGATCCACCGCCGAGCGACAACGGCGAGCACGCGGCGCAGCCGGCCACGCGCGATCCGTCGCGCCCGGCGGTCGGCAGCGTGATCTCGCTGCCGCCGCGGATCAAGATCACCGAGCGGACCCCGGCCACCGGCCGGCCGCCGCCGGGGCCGCAGCCCGTCAACCCGATCCGCGGGCGGTTCGCGCAGCAGCAGCAGCAGCGCGGCGGTCCGCGCGGTCCGGGCGGCCGGCCCGGCCAGCACAACGATTTCGGCCGCAAGAAGCTGCCGCTCGGCAAGAAGGGCAAGCAGACCACGATCACCACGCCCGCCGAGCACAAGCGGGTGATCCGGATCGAGGACTCGATCACGGTCGCCGACCTCGCGCGCAACATGGGCATCAAGGCGCCCGAGGTGCTCAAGAAGCTGTGGGGCATGGGCATGACCGGCGTCAACATCAACGCCGCGATCGACTTCGACACCGCCCAGATCCTCGCCAGCGAGTTCGGCTACGAGGTCCAGAACGTCGCGTTCAAGGAAGAGGACGTGTTCGCCCAGAAGGTCGATGACTCCGAGCAGATGGTGCCGCGCGCGCCGGTCGTGACGGTGATGGGCCACGTCGACCACGGCAAGACCACGCTGCTCGACTCGATCCGCAAGTCGCGGGTCGCGGCGGGCGAGGCCGGCGGCATCACCCAGCACGTCGCGGCGTACAAGGTCAGCGCGGGCGGTCACGGCGACATCGTGTTCCTCGACACGCCGGGCCACGAGGCGTTCACCGAGATGCGCGCCCGCGGCGCCCAGGCCACCGACATCGTCGTGCTGGTGGTCGCGGCCAACGACGGCGTGATGCCACAGACGATCGAGGCGCTGGCGCACGCCAAGGACGCCGGCGTGAAGATCATCGTCGCGGTCAACAAGGTCGACATGCCGGACGCCCAGCCCGACCGGGTGCGCCAGCAGCTCGCCGATCACGGCCTGATCCCCGAGGAGTGGGGCGGCGACACGATCTACGCCAACGTGTCGGCGCTCAAGGGCGACGGCATCGACAACCTGCTCTCCCAGATCGCGGCCACCGCCGAGTTCCTCGAGCTCCGGGCCAACCCGAACAAGCCGGCCGCCGGCCTGGTGATCGAGGCTCGCCTCGACCGCAACCGCGGTCCGATGGCGACCATCCTGATCCAGGAGGGCACGCTGCAGGTCGGCGACATCCTCGTCGCCGGCCGCACGTTCGGCAAGGTCCGGGCCATGCTCGACGACCGCGGCAACACGCTCGAGGAGGCCGGGCCGTCGACCCCGATCGAGGTGCTCGGCCTCGACGGCGTGCCCGACGCCGGCGACCAGGTCAACGCGGCCGAGGACGACAAGGTCGCCAAGCAGGTCGTCGAGCACCGCCGCCAGCAGGAGCGCAAGCGCGAGTTGTCGTCCAAGCAGCGGTTCTCACTGGAGAACCTGATGGAGCGCAACGCCGAGGGCGCGTCGAAGGAGCTCAAGGTCGTGCTCAAGGCCGACGTCCAGGGCTCGGCCGAGGCGCTCAAGGCCTCGCTGTCCAAGCTGTCGACCGACAAGGTCCGGGTCATCGTGATCGCGGCGGCGGTCGGCGGCATCACCGAGAGCGACGTCCACCTCGCCAAGGCGGGCGGCGCGATCATCGTCGGCTTCCACGTCCGCCCGGCCGGCAAGAGCAGCAAGCTCGCCGAGCAGGAGGGCGTCGAGATCCGGCTCTACGACATCATCTACGACGCGCTCGACGACGTGAAGGCGGCGATGGCCGGCCTGCTCGCGCCGATCAAGCGCGAGGTCGCGATGGGCAAGCTCAACGTCCGCGAGACGTTCTCGATCCCCAAGATGGGCGCGGTCGCCGGCTGCATGGTCGTCGAGGGCAAGATCACCCGCAAGGCGCACCTGCGGATCATCCGGGACGCGGTCCAGGTCTACGAGGGCAAGGTCGCGAGCCTCCGGCGGTTCAAGGACGACGTGAGCGAGGTCCAGCAGGGCTACGAGTGCGGCGTGATGGTCGCCGGGTGGAACGAGATCAAGCAGAACGACGTGATCGAGGCCTACGAGGTGATCGAGGAGGCCGCGCAGCTCTGAGCGCGGCGGCCGGTTGCGCCCCAGATCGGCCCTGCGGTGACCCAACCGCGGGAAACTCGGCCCCTGGCGCGAAGCGAGGAATCTCCGGGGCGCCGCTCCGGCGGCTGGCCGGACCCCGGTGCGCGCCGCGCCGCAGCGCAGACCACTGCAGGTCAGTACAGGTGCCAGGTGTGAGGGTAGATGGCGGCTCCGTGGCGACCGTTCCTTGGCATGCCCGAAGTCCCCGGGGTAGGGTGAGTTGTGTACGTCGGTATGGCCCGGATCAGCTTGCTGCTCGCTGATGCCCGCTCGCTCAAGGACAAGCGCATGGTCATCCGGCGGATCAAGGACCGGGTCCGCGACCGGATCGGCGTGTTCGTCAACGAGGTCGGCTCGCCCGACGTCAAGGACTCGTGGCGTCGCGGCGAGCTCGGCGTCGCGGTCGCCAGCAGCGATCGCCAGAAGGCGCTGGCGCTGATCGACGAGGTCGTCCGGCTCGCGATGTCCGCCGGCGGGGCCGAGATCACGGCGATCGCCAAGGACGCGATCACGTTCGGCGCCGAGCTGGCGCCGGTCGCCGCGATCGACGATCAGCTGGGCGATCGCACCGGCTCGGGCGACAAGGCGGTCGCGCAAGCGGGCGACGACTGGGTCCCCGCGGCCTGGCGGGAGGAGTAGCCGGTGAGCCAGCGCAAGCAACGTGTCGAGCACGGCCTGCGCGACGTCCTGACCGAGCTGATCGCCCGGGACGTCCGCGACCCGCGGGTCGGCGCCGCGACGCTGATCACCGTCACCCGGGTCGAGCTCAACGTCGACCTGTCGGTCGCGACCGTCCACGTCTCGATCATCGGCGATGATGCCACCGCCGACGGCGCGCTCGCGGGGCTCGCCAGGGCCGCCAGCTTCCTGCGTGGCCCGGCAGCCCGCGAGCTCCACCTGCAGCACGCGCCCGAGCTGCGGTTCCGGCGCGACGTGTCGATCGACATGTCCGAGAAGCTCGCCGAGATCATCCGCGACGACGAGGACCGGGCGCGCGCGGCGGGCCGCGAGCCGGACGCGCCGGCCTCGCCTCCGGGGTCCCAGCCCGACGGCGCCCGCGACGCCGGCGCGGTCCCCAGCGACAAGGGGCCCGCGTGACCGATCCGCCCCGCCGCGTGACCGCTCCGCTGGAGGTGCCGAGCACCGAGGACATGCTGCAGCGCGCGTGCGAGGTGCTGCGCCGCGCCGAGCGCGTCCTGCTCACCAGCCACCGCCGCCCCGACGGCGACGGCACCGGCTCGATGGCCGGGCTGGCGTCGCTGCTCCGCGCGCGCGGCAAGACCGCCGTGATCTACTCGGTCGACCCGATCGCGCGGCGCTACAAGTGGCTGCCGCTGGTCAGCTCGACGGTCCAGACCATCCCGTTCGACGAGCGGTTCGACTGCACGGTCGTGGTCGACTGCGCCGACGTCACGCTGCTCGGCGACACGCTGCCGCCGCCCGAGGTCTGCGGCCACCTGATCACGCTCGACCACCACGCCAGCGGCCACCCGTTCGGCGACATCGCGGTGTGGGACCCGGCGGCGGCCGCGGTCGGCGTGCTGGTCCACCGGATCGCGGTGCGCGAGGGCTGGCCGGTCACGATCGAGGCGGCGGTCCCGCTGTACGTGTCGCTGATCAGCGACACCGGCGGGTTCCGCCACGCCAACACCAACGCCGAGGCCCTGTCGGTCGCCGCCGCGCTGATCCGCGCCGGGGTCGTGCCGTCGGCGATCGCGGCCTCGCTCGAGGAGCGGCCGAGCCCGGGCAAGCTGCGGCTGCTCGGCGCGGTGCTGGCGACGCTCGAGCTGCACTGCGCCGGCCGGGCCGGCATGCTGACCGTGACCACCGACATGGTCGAGGGCGCCCGCGCGTCGTGGGAGGACATCGAGGGCATGGTCAACTGGGCGCGCAACGTCGCGGGCGTCCAGGTCGGCGTGCTGCTCACCACCGCCAAGGGCGGCGGCGTCCGGGTGTCGATGCGATCGCGCAGCGAGAAGGTCGACGTCGGCAAGGTCTGCCTGGCGCTCGGCGGCGGCGGTCACCCCGGCGCCGGGGGCTGTCACATCGCGGCCGACCTCGCGGTCACCAAGGACCGCGTGGTGCGCGCGCTCGACCAGGCGTTCAACCGCAACAGCCGCCCGGTGCTGGAGCCGTCGCCGGAATCGACCGGCGAATGACCGCCGCCGCGCGCTGATCCATGCACGGCAACCCGCACGGCGACATGCACGGCATTCTCGTCCTCGACAAGCCCGCCGGGATGACCTCGGCCTCCGCGGTGGATCGCGTGCGCCGCGCGCTCGGGATCTCGCGGGCGGGCCACGGTGGGACGCTCGACCCGATCGCGACCGGCGTCCTGCCGATCTGCCTCGGCGCCGGCACCAAGCTCGCGCAGTTCCTGCTCGCCGAGGACAAGGCGTACCTCGCCGACGGTGTGTTCGGGGTCGAGACCGACACGCTCGATCGCACCGGCCGGGTGGTCGCCGAGCGCCCGGGGATCGCGGTGACGCGCGACGCGCTCGCCGCGGCGCTCGCGGCGCACCTCGGCGAGCAGACCCAGATCCCGCCGATGTACTCGGCGATCAAGCAGGGCGGGGTGCGGCTGTACGATCTCGCGCGCGCCGGCGAGGAGATCGAGCGCGCGCCGCGCCGGATCCGGATCGATCGGCTCGAGCTCCTGGCGTTCGAGCCGCCGCGGTTCCGGATCGCGATCGCGTGCAGCAAGGGGACCTACGTCCGCAGCCTGATCGCGGATCTCGGCACCGCGGTGGCGGCCGGCGCGCACCTGGCCGAGCTCCGCCGGGTCCGCAGCGGCCGGTTCACCATCGAGCAGGCGGTGACCCTGGACCGCCTGGGCGAGGCCGAGCTCGTGCCGCCCGAGCAAGCCCTCGAGCTCGAGCGGGTCACCGTGCCGCGCGCCCTGGTCGCGCCCGTGCTGAGCGGCGCCCAGCTGCCCACGGCCACCTGGGATACCAAAGCCACGCAATTTCAGCTACTTGACGAAGATTGCCGGCTCCTGGCGGTGGCGCACAGCGACGCCGGGCGCACGGTCTACGACCGCGTGTTCCCCGAGCTCGCAGGCACCGCCTGGCCTCGGGCCCCGCGGCGCGGTTCGGGCGCGCCGGGCGCTTGACGCTCGCCCCCCTTTCCCCCCAATCTGCGCTCGACCGCGGCACACGTTCCGTACGGGACGCGGCCGTCGGCGACTGGAGTATCCGATGCCGGTTTCCACCGTCCGCAAGGCCACGACGATCACGAAGTTCCAGCACCACCCGTCCGATACGGGATCCCCCGAGGTCCAGGTCGCGCTGCTGTCCGAGCGCATCACGCACCTCAACGAGCACCTCAAGAACAATCACAAGGACCACCACAGCAAGCGGGGCATGCTGAAGATGGTCGGCAAGCGCCGCGCGCTGCTGGATTACCTCAAGCGCAAGGACCTCGAGCGCTACACCAAGCTGATCGGCACCCTGGGCCTGCGCCGCTAGCCGATCTCCTCGGCGTTCTGCTCGCACCGCGACCGCACGACGTGGGGGTTCTCCCTGCCGCTGGGGGCGATCCGTGTCACGGAACTCGTGATGGTCACGGTCTTTTCTTTCGGTCCGGAGTGTGCCATACCGCCCGGCGAACCAAGAACCTGCCACTGTAGCGTCGTCGAACGTTGGAATCGCGCTGGTTTGATCGTTCCGTCGAGTCGCTCGACAAGCGTTGTTCCCCGCGGAAGCCGCGGGGCCGTCGAGAGGTTGGACAGAGGGACCAGGCCACGAACCCGCGGCCGGCGACGTGACCACCATCGAGGACACGTATGCCGTTTGTTCGTGAGACCGCCCGCGTTGGCGGCAAGGAGATCATCGTCGAGACCGGGAAGTGGGCCAAGCAGGCCGGCGGCTCGGTCGTCGTCCGCTGCGGAGACAGCATGGTGCTGATCACCGCGGCGGGCTCGGTTCAGCCGCGCGACATCGACTTCATGCCGCTGACCTGCGAGTACCGGGAGAACTTCTACTCGTCGGGCAAGATCCCCGGCAGCTTCTTCCGCCGCGAGGGCCGAACGACCAACGAGGAGATCCTGATCTGCCGCCTGATGGATCGCCCGGTCCGCCCGCTGTTCCCCAAGGGCTGGTTCATCGACACCCAGGTCATCGCGAACGTGGTGTCGTTCGACCGGGAGAATCCGACCGACGTGCTGGCGATGACCGGCGCGTCGGCGGCGCTCCACATCTCGGATCTGGTCTGGGGCGGCCCGATCGCCGGCGTCCGGGTCGGCCGGATCGACGGCGAGTTCGTCGCCAACCCGACGTTCGCCGAGCGCGAGGAGTCGGACATGGACATCGTGGTCGCGGCCAGCAAGGACGCGATCATGATGGTCGAGGGCGAGATGCACGAGATGCAGGAGAACGTCGTGATCGACGCGCTGCTGTTCGCGCACCAGGCCGTCCAGCCGCTGATCGATCTCCAGGAGCGCCTCCGCGCCGCGAACGGCAAGGAGAAGCGCCCGTTCACGCCGCCCGTCGCCGATTCGTCGCTCGCCGACAAGGTCAAGGAGAGCGCGTGGCATCGCCTCGCCGAGACCATGACGATCAAGGACAAGCACAAGCGCCGCAACTCGGTGTCGGTGCTGCACCACGAGGTGCGCGGTGAGCTGACCTCCGAGGGCCAGCCGTGGCACGGCAAGCCGAAGGATGTCGACGCCGCGTTCGC
>DATAPF010000589.1:0-26225 GCA_036265355.1 Kofleriaceae bacterium
CTGCCGGTGGGGCGGGGGGCAGAGCCCCCCGTGGTAACGATGGGGGCCTGCTCGCCCGGCTCGAGACCGAGAGCTTCTCGCAGCAGGCGTCCTCGGTGCCGCTGTCGACCGATCTGCGGTCCGACGCCGCCGGCCTGCTCCGCCGCTGGGTCACCGAGGCGCGGCGGACCCGCAAGGCGCGCACCGCCCGGGCCGCGGCCGCGGCCGCGATCCTGGTCGGGCTCGGGCTCACCGGTGCACCGCCGGCCGATGCCAGCGCGCCGCCGGCGACCCCGCCCAGCGCGGCTCCGGCACCGGCCCGGACCGGCGCGGCGACCGGCGCGGCGACCGCCGCCGAGCCCGCTCCGGCCGGCCAGCTCGCCGGCGCGCTCGACGAGGCCCGCACCGCGTACCGCGAGGCGATGCAGCTGACCGGCAACCCGAGCGCGCGCCGCGCCGCGTTCGGCCGCGCGGCGACCGCGTTCGGCGACGCGGTCCGGATGACGCCGGATCGCCCCGAGCTGCTCGCCGACTGGGGCAACGCCGCGCTCGGCGCCGGCGACGTCGCCACCGCGACGCTGGCGTTTCGCCGTGCGCTCGCGATCGACGGCGGGACGCCGCGCGCGCGCCACAACCTCGCGTGGCTGCGCAGCCGGCAGCCCGATGCGTTTCGCCCGCCCGCCGGCGGCGCCGCCGACACCCTGCTGTTCTTTCACGCCTGGCCGCGCGCCCGCAAGCTGATGGTCGGCGCCGCCGCGTTCGCGATCGCGATCCTGTTGCTCGTCCCGTGGTCGGGGCGCCGCCGGCGCGGCCTGGCCGGCCTCGCGCTGCTGCCGCTCGCGGTGTGGATCGCGATGCTGGCGTCGCTGGTCCTCGAGGATCGCCGGCTCGACGACGCGATCGTGATGGACGACGTCGTGCTGCGCGCCGCCGACAGCGCGGGTGCGCCGGCCGCGCTGCCCCAGCCGCTGCCGCGCGGCGTCGAGGTCACGGTGGTGGAGCGCCGTGATGCATGGGCCAAGATCCGGCTGGCCGGTGGCGTCGCGGGCTGGGTACCCGCCGGCGCGGTGGAACGCATCTTTCACTGATCCTGGCAACCGATCTCGCCTGATAAGGCCTGATCAATATTCCTCATCTTGCTCCCGCGCATTCCGCATGTTCCGCCACTCCCGGTCACAAACCTGACAGCACCCGGTCACGATCGGCGCAATTCGTGGTCGCCTCGCGGGGCAGATTGGGCCATGGTGGCCGCCATGGTGCCGCCGTCACCATCCCGCGCCGCGCCGGCGGACTCCTCGTGCAGCGGTCCGCTGCTCGAGCGCTTCGTCGCCGTGCGCGATCGCACGGTCGCGCTGTGCGCCCCGCTGTCGGCCGAGGATCAGGTCGTCCAGCCGATGCCGGACGCCAGCCCCGCCAAGTGGCACCTCGCACACACCACGTGGTTCTTCGAGGCGTTCGTGCTCGGCGGCGCGCCGTTCGATCCGGCGTTCGAGTTCCTGTTCAACAGCTACTATGAAGCGGTGGGCCCGCGCGTGGCGCGCCCGCGGCGCGGCATGCTCACCCGCCCCGGGCTCGACCGGATCCACGCCTACCGCGCCGAGGTCGATCGCCGGGTCGCGGCGGCGCTGCGCGGCGGCGCCCTCGACGACGAGTCCACCGCGCGGCTCGAGCTAGGCCTGCATCACGAGCAGCAGCATCAGGAGCTGATCCTCACCGACGCCAAGTACGTGCTCGGCACCCAGCCGCTCGCCCCTGCGTACCGCGCCGTGGTGCGCGGCGAGCCCGGGCCTCCCCCGCCGCTGACCTGGCACAGCGAGGCCGGCGGGATCGTCGAGATCGGCGCGCCCGCCGGGGGATTCGCGTTCGACAACGAGCGGCCGCGCCACCGCGTGCTGGTGCCGCCGTTCCGGCTCGCGTCGCGGCCGATCGCCAACGCCGAGGTCCTCGCGTTCATCGCCGACGGCGGCTACCGCGATCCCCGGCTGTGGCTGAGCGACGGCTGGCAGCTCGTGCAGGCCGAGCGGTGGACCGCACCGCTGTACTGGAGCGAGCGCGACGGCGAGCACGCGATCTACGATCTCGCCGGCGTGCGCGCCGTCGACCCCGGCGAGACCGCGTGCCACCTCGGCCTGTATGAAGCCGATGCGATCGCGCGCTGGCTCGGCGCGCGGCTGCCCACCGAGGCCGAGTGGGAGCACGCCGCGACGCACGGTGCGATCGCCGCGCGAGGCAACTTCGCCGACGCCGGGCGCCTCCACCCCGATCGCGCGCCCGCGGCGGCCCCCGGCCAGCTCACCCAGCTGTTCGGCGACGTCTGGGAGTGGACCGCGAGCAGCTACGCGGCATATCCGGGGTTCCGTCCGCTGCCCGGCGCGCTCGGCGAGTACAACGGCAAGTTCATGAGCGGCCAGTACGTGCTGCGCGGCGGATCGTGCTTCACACCCGCGGATCACATCCGCGCGACTTATCGCAACTTCTTCCCGGCGCATGCGCGCTGGCAGATGACCGGCGTACGGCTTGCAAACGATCCGTGAACCAGCCGATACCAACCCAGGCGTTCGACGTAAGGGAGACGACGATGAAACCGACGATCCAGGCCGTTCGCCGCCATCCCGACCCGTTCGCGGGCGATGACGTGATCGCGGGGCTGCGCGCGCCGCACAAGCACCTGCCGTGCAAGCTGCTCTACGACGCGCGCGGCGCGGCGCTGTTCGAGCAGATCTGCAGGCTCGACGAGTACTACCCGTACCGCTCCGAGCTCGCGCTGCTCGATCGCCACCTGCCCGAGATCGCCCGCGCGATCGGCCCCGCGGCGCGCGTGATCGAGCCCGGCAGCGGCGCGGGCAAGAAGACCCGGATGCTGCTCGCCGCGCTCGACCGGCCGGCGAGCTACGTGCCGATCGACGTCAGCGCCGAGCAGCTCGCCGACACCGCGCGCGAGCTCGCCGCCGCGCTGCCCGGCCTGGACCTCGTGCCGATCACCGCCGACTACAACCAGCCGCTGGAGCTGCCGCCGCCGGCGCCCGGCACCGGACGGACCTGCGTGTTCTTTCCGGGCTCGACGATCGGGAACTTCGAGCCCGACGACGCCCGCCGGTTCCTCGCGCGGCTCGCCGAGCTCGCCGGCCCGGGCGCCGCCCTCGTGCTCGGCGCCGACTCGAACACCGACGCCGAGGCGCTGCTCCGCGCCTACGACGATCCGCACGGCGTGACCGCCGCGTTCGACCTCAACGTGCTCGCGCACCTCAACCGCAGCCGCGCCGCGACGTTCGATCTGTCCGCGTTCCTCCACCGCGCGGTGTGGAACGCCGCGCGCTCGCGGGTCGAGATGCACCTGGTCAGCCGGCGCCGCCAGGTCGTCGAGGTCGACGGCCAGGCGATCGCGTTCGACCGCGGCGAGGCGATCGTGACCGAGCACTGCTACAAGCACGCGCCCGAGGCGCTCGCGGCGCTGCTCGCCACCGCCGGCTGGCGGGTCCGTCAGGTGTTCGCCGATGCCGGTGGCCGGATGCGGCTGTGGCTCGGCGAGCACTGAGGCACGGATGAGCCGACCCGCCCGATCGTGATAGATCGGAGGCGATGACACACCGGCTGTACCACGGCGACGCCTACCTGCGGCGGTTCGACGCCGAGGTCGTCGCGATCACGACCTGGAAGTCCCGCCCCGCGGTCGTGCTCGACCGCACCGCGTTCTATCCCGAGGCCGGCGGCCAGCTCGGCGACCGCGGCCGGCTCGGCGCGCTCGCGGTGGTCGACACCCAGGAGACCGACGATGGCACGATCGTCCATCTGATCGAGGGCGAGCCGCCTGCGGTCGGTAGCCGGGTCGCCGGCGAGCTCGACTGGCAGCGCCGCCGCCAGCACATGGCACAGCACACCGCGCAGCACCTGCTGAGCGGCGCGCTGCTCGATCGCGCCCAGGCCGCGACCGCGTCGGCCCGGCTCGGCGAGACCAGCCTGACGATCGACGTGACGCGCGACCGGATCCCCGAGGCCGAGCTCGCGGCCGCCGAGGACCTCGCCAACGACGTGGTCGACGACGATGTCGAGATCCGCGCCTGGTTCCCGAGCCCCGACGAGCTCGCCACGATCAAGCTGCGCCGCGATCCCAAGGTCACCATCGACATCCGTGTGGTCGCGATCGGCGAGTTCGACGTATCGCCGTGCGGCGGCACGCACTGCGCGCGGACCTCGCAGCTCGCCGCGGTGCGGATCACCGGCACCGAGCGCTACAAGGGCATGACCCGGGTGACGTTCACCACCGCGCGGCGCGGCCGCGCCGAGCTGTTCGCCCGCGATCAGGTGCTGCGCGGCCTCGCCGGCCAGTTCTCGTGCGGCCCCGGCGAGGTGCCGGCTGCGATCGACAAGCTGCGCCGCGAGGCGGAGGCCGCCGACGGCCAGATCACCGAGCTGCGCAGCCGGCTCGCCACCGCGATCGTCGCCCAGCTGGCCGGCGACGGCCCGGCGATCGCCGCGCTGCCGGGAGACGCCGAGCTGCTGCGCAGCGTCGCCGCCCGGCTCGCCGCCGCCGGCCGCGACGCGATCCTGTGCGCTCCGGATGACGCCGGCGCGACCGTGGTGATGATCCGCGCCGCCGGATCGACCCTGGACTGCGGCGGGCTGTGGAAGCGGCTCGCCGCCAGACACGGTGGGCGCGGTGGCGGCCGGGCCGACCGCGCCGATGGCCGGCTCACCACCGTGGTCACGGACTGGCCGGCGATGGTCGCCGAGATCACCGGCTGACCGTCACGTGCGCGCCCGCACCGCGGTGACATAACCGCACACCGAAAACCCCCCGCGCGCCCGCGCACAGGGCCCTCGCGGCGCGTCCGGTAGGGGCGTCGCATAGTTCTGATCCACGGGTCGCGACACGATTCGGCCCGCGATTTGAATAGACCGCTGCAAGCTCAGATGCTTGAACCATCAACGCAGGAGGATGCGGTGGCCGAGCGCCCCATCCAGCCCACCGACGGGCGGATCGTCGGGATCGGGGCGTCCGCAGGCGGTCTCGAGGCGCTGGAGCAGCTGTTCGATGCGCTGCCCGCCGACACCGGGATGGCGTTCGTCGTGGTCCAGCACCTGTCGCCCGACTTTCGCAGCCTGATGGACGAGCTGATCTCGCGCCACAGCGAGATGCCGGTGGTGATCGCCGAGGACAACCTGGCGGTGCTCGCCAACCACATCTACGTGATGCCGCCGCGCAAGCAGATGATCATCCGCGACCGGCACCTGATGCTCACCGACAAGGAGCCGCAGGCGTTCACCCTGCCGATCGACACGTTCTTCCGCTCGCTGGCCCAGGACCTCGGCGACAAGGCGGTCGCGATCGTGCTGTCGGGCAGCGGCAGCGATGGCTCGCGCGGCGTGGTCGAGATCAAGCGGGTCGGCGGGCTGGTGCTCGCCGAGACCGCCGCGAGCGCCAAGTTCGACAGCATGCCGCTGTCGGCGGCCGCGACCGGCGTCGTCGACCACAGCTACGCGCCGCGCGATCTCGCCCGCGTGCTGTGCGGCCTGCCGCCGCGCGACGAGTCGCCCGACACCGCAATGCTGTCGGACGACCCCGCGATGGACAGCCTGCTGCGCCACCTGCGCGATCACTTCGGGATCGACTTCTCGCTGTACAAGACCACCACGGTCGGCCGCCGGATCCAGCGCCGCGCCGACCTGCTGCGCGCCCAGAGCCTGGATGCCTACGTCGAGCAGGTCCGCGCGGACCCCGAGGAGCTCAACGCGCTGTACCAGGACCTGCTGATCGGCGTGACCCAGTTCTTTCGCGATCCCGAGGCGTTCGAGCGCCTCGAGTCCGAGGTGATCCCCGAGCTGATCGACAAGCTGCCGGCCGAGGAGGAGCTCCGGGTCTGGGTCGCGGGGTGCGCGACCGGCGAGGAGGCCTACTCGCTCGCGATGCTGTTCTGCGAGGCGTTCGCCGCGCGCAACCGGCCGGTGCGGCTCAAGCTGCTCGCGACCGACGTCCACCAGGCGTCGCTCGAGCACGCCGGCGCCGGGATCTACGGCGAGGAGCAGCTGCAGTTCGTCAGCCCGCGCCGGCTCGAGCGGTTCTTCACCAAGCGGTCGATCGGCTACCAGGTCTCGCACGACCTTCGCCAGCTGATCGTGTTCGCGCGCCACAACGTCACCAAGGACGCGCCGTTCACGAAGATGCACTTCATCTCGTGCCGCAACATGCTGATCTACTTCCAGCCCCAGCCCCAGCGCACCGTGATGTCGCTGTTCCACTTCGGGCTGGCCCCCGGCGGCGTGCTGTTCCTGGGCGCCAGCGAGACGCCCGGCACGCTCGCCGACGAGTTCGTGTCGATCGACGACCACTGGAAGATCTACCGCAAGCGGCGCGACGTCCAGCTGCTGTCGCAGATCCGGATGCCGCTGCATCGCCAGATGCCGCGCCGGCCGGCGCTGATCGACATCCCGCGGCCGCACGGCCCCGATCCGCTGATCATCGAGACCTACGACCAGCTGCTCGATCGGTACATGCCGCCGGGGTTCCTGATCGACGAGGACTACGCGCTGGTCGACAGCTTCGCCGGCGCCGAGAAGCTGCTCAAGATGCGGCGCCGGCGGCCGAGCAGCAACCTGCTCGACCTGCTCGACGACGAGCTGCGCGCCGTGGTGTCGGGTGCGATCCAGCGCGCGGTCCGCGAGCGCACCGCCGTCGCGTACTCCGGCGTGCGGCTGCCCGGCAGCGAGCCCGGCGCCGCCGAGCGCTGCACGCTGACCGCCGAGCCGCTGGTCCACCCGCGCACCGCGACCCGCCACGTCCTGGTCACCTTCCAGCCCACGCCGGAGCCCGGATCCACCGTCGGCACGCCGCACGAGCCGCCGCGCGCCGAGCCGATGCCGGTCAGCCAGGCGTCGCGCGAGCACGTGTCGACGCTCGAGACCGAGCTCGCCTACACCCGCGAGACCCTGCAGGCGACGATCGAGGAGCTCGAGACCTCCAACGAGGAGATGCAGGCGACCAACGAGGAGCTGATCGCCTCCAACGAGGAGCTGCAGAGCACCAACGAGGAGCTGCACTCGGTCAACGAGGAGCTCTACACGGTCAACGCCGAGTACCAGCAGAAGATCATGGAGCTCAAGGAGCTCAACACCGACCTCGCCCACCTCCTCGAGGGCACCGACGTCGGCACCGTGTTCCTCGACCGCGAGCTCCGGATCCGGCGGTTCACCGCGCGGATCGCCAGCGTGTTCCGGTTCCAGCCCTACGACATCGGCCGCCGGATCAGCGACTTCTCGCACAACATCGAGCGCCCGCAGCTGATGGACGACATCGAGCGCGTCCGCGCGACCGGCGCGGTGATCGAGGACGAGGTCCGCGACAGCGGCTCGGTGCCGTACTTCCTGCGCGTCCTGCCCTACCGGATCGGCCACCAGTCCGATGAGGACGCCGAGCCGGCGCCGATCGACGGCGTGGTGCTGACCCTGACCGACCTGTCGGCGCTCGACCGCGCCCGCGCCCACGTCGCGCGGCTGTCCGCGATCGTCGAGTCGTCCGAGGACGCGATCATCGGCAACACGCTCGCCGGCAGGATCACGACCTGGAACCGCGGCGCCGAGCGGCTGTTCGGCTATCCCGCCGATCAGGCGCTCGACCGCGATCTCCGGATGCTGACCGCCGATCGCAGCGAGCTCGAGCTCGATCGCGCGTTCGATCGGATCCGGCGGGGCGAGACCATCGAGCACGTCCAGTGGCTGGCGCGCCACCGCTCGGGCGCCGCCGTCGAGATCTCGACCACGCTGTCGCCGATCCACGACCGCAACGGCGCGATCGTCGGGGTCTCGGCGATCGGCCGCGACATCTCGCCGATGCTCGCCGCCCAGCGCGAGCTCGAGCAGCGCCAGCGCCGGATCACCGCCCTGCTCGAGCAGGCCGAGGACGGCGCGCGCCACCGCGAGCAGTTCATCGCCATGCTGTCCCACGAGCTGCGCAACCCGCTCGCCGCGGTGATGAACGCCACCACCCTGATCGGCAAGCTGCCCGACGCCGAGTCCGTCGCGCGCTGCCAGGGCGTCATCGAGCGCCAGGCCCGCCACATGAAGCGCCTGCTCGACGACCTGCTCGACGTGTCCCGGATCACCCGCGGCAAGTTCCAGCTCATCGTCGATGACCTCGACCTGCGCGGCCCGATCGAGGCCGCGATCGAGTCGACCGCTCCGCTGTTCGCCGAGCGCGGCGTCACGCTCGACCACTCGCTGCCCCGCCAGCCGATGCCGATGCGCGGCGACGCCAGCCGCATGGTCCAGGTCGTCGTGAATCTCCTGTCCAACGCCGCCAACTACTCGCCGCGCCGCAGCGCCGTCCGCCTGGTCGTCACCGTCGAGGGCGACCGCGGCGTGCTGCGCGTCATCGACCACGGCGTCGGCATCGAGTCCGAGCTGCAGAGCAAGATCTTCGACCTGTTCGTCCAGTCCGAGCAGCGCCTCGACCGCTCGCGCGGCGGCCTCGGCGTCGGCCTGTCGCTCGCCAAGAACATCGTCGACCTCCACGGCGGCACCATCGAGGTCCACAGCGACGGCCCGGACACCGGCAGCGACTTCAAGGTCAGCCTCCCGCTGTCCGCGCGCGCCACCCCCCACCTCGGCGCCGACCGATCCGGCGCCGGCAGCAGCGGCCGGTGCCGGATCGTCCTGGTCGACGACCAGGCCGACTCGCGCGAGATGCTGCGCATGCTGCTCGAGTCCCGCGACCACCTGGTGATCGACGTCGAGGACGGCCCGAGCGCGATCGACGTCATCACCCGCGAGAAGCCCGATGTCGCGTTCATCGACATCGGCCTGCCCGCGATGAACGGCTACGAGGTCGCCCAGCGGATCCGCGACCGCCCCGGCCTCGACGACGTCCTGCTCGTCGCCCTCACCGGCTACGGCGCCCCGAGCGACATCTCGGCCGCGCGCGCCGCCGGCTTCGACGAGCACGTCATCAAGCCCGCCGAGCTCGCCAAGCTCGAGCGCATCCTCGCCACCCGCAAGCCGAGCGCCCCGGACTGACGGCGGCAACCATGACCGGCTGTAGCTGGCTCGCTCGCTCAGCGCGACGCCAGCCGGAGATCGACGCGGCGATCCTCGTGCCAGCCGGTCTCGTTCGTGCCGGTCGCATCCAGGGCGCCTCGGGTCGTCTGGGACAGCTGTCCCGGTGACACGCCGAGGTGCTGCAGGTACTCCCGGACGTTGGCGGCGCGGCGTGCCCCGAGTCCCAGGTTGTACTCCTCCGTGCCGCGGGGATCGGCCCGGCCGACGAGCTGCACGGTCCGGCCGTGGAGCGGACCGGTGGTCAGGCAGGTCGCCACCTGATCGAGGACGTCTCGATCCTCGGGGAGCAGCTCGAAGCGGTCGAAGTCGAACTTGGGTGCCTGCGGCGTGCTGTTGAAGCGGAGCGAACATTGCCGGGCGAGATCGCCCGCCACGGCCAGGTTCGGGCTGACCGCGACGGGCGGCGGGGTCGGCGCCGGCTCCGGGGCCTGGGCGGCCACCGGCGGGGGCGCAGGGGACGGGGCGGCAACCGGGGGCTTGCTGTGCGAGCAACCGACCGCCGCGGCGGCGGTGGCGAGCGCGACGAGTGAGCGGCGCATGGATCTCCTGTCCGTCAGGTGACGTGTTGATCGGGAGGACGGCGCCGCCCTGTGCATGTTCACGCCTGGGTCCCGGCCTCGGTGCCCCGGATGCGCCGCGATGCGCTATGGTCGCCGCGTGGGGAGTGATCGAGAGCAGGAGCTGGCCCGGACGGCGACGGCGGCCGCGAGCGGCGCGACGACCGACCCGCCGGTGTCGCTCGGTGCCACGCTGGGGCGCTACCGGCTGGAGCGCGAGCTCGGGGCCGGCGCGATGGGCATCGTCCACGCCGCGTTCGACCCCGACCTGGAGCGCCGGATCGCGCTCAAGGTGCTCCGGGCCGCGACCGCCGCCGCCGAGGCCCGCGACCGGCTGCTGCGCGAGGCCCGGGCGATGGCCCGGCTGTCCCATCCCAACGTGGTCACGGTCTACGAGGTCGGCACCGCCGGCGGCCGCGACTTCGTCGCCATGGAGCTGATCCACGGCGGGTCGCTCGCCGAGTGGCTGCGCGCCGAGCGCCGGCGGCCCGCCGCGATCCTCGACGCGTTCCTCGCCGCCGGCCGCGGGCTGGCTGCCGCGCACGCCGCCGGCATCGTCCACCGCGACTTCAAGCCCCACAACGTGCTGCGCAGCCGCGACGGCCGGATCGTCGTGACCGACTTCGGGCTGGCGCGCGAGGCGCACGACGCGCCGTCGGCGGCGCTCGACGCGACGCTGCCGGCCGGCGCGATGTCGACCACCGCGGGCGGGTCGGCGAGCGGATCGAGCTCGTCGAGCCTGCTCGCCGGGCTCACCGTCACCGGCTCGCTGCTCGGCACCCCGGCCTACATGGCGTCCGAGCAATGGAGCGGCGGCGCGGTCACCCCGGCCACCGATCAGTTCGCGTACTGCGTCGCGCTGTGGGAGGCGTTCGCCGGCGCCCGGCCCTACCCCGGCCCGACGCTCGATGATCTCCGCGCCCAGGTCGCGCGCGGCCCCGCGGCGCTCGACGCCTCGCGCATCCCGCGCCGGATCCGCGGCATCCTGCGCCGGGGCCTGGACCCCGATCCGGCCCGGCGCTGGCCGAGCATGGAGGCGCTGCTCGCCCGGCTGGTCCGGGTCCAGCGCCGGCCCGGCATCGCCCTCGCGATCGCCGCCGGCGCGCTGGCCGGGATCGCCGCGCTGGTGTTCGCGCTGCGCGGCAGCGACGCGCCGATCGCGCTGTGCGATCCGCCGGCGCGCGACGTCGCGGCCGTGTGGTCGCCGGCGATCCGCGCCGAGCTGCGGGCCGCCACCTCCGACGCCCACGTCGCGGTGCTCGACACCGCGTACTGGGGCTGGCGCGCGGCCCGCGGCGCGGCGTGTGGCGCGCCCCCGCAGGTCCGTCAGGCCCAGCTGGCCTGTCTCGACGGCGTGCTCGATCGATTCGATGTGCTGCGCCAGGCGTTCGCCCGGAAGCCCGGCGCCGCCGCCGAGGAGATCCAGGCCGCGCTCGTCGATCCGGCGATCTGCCGCAAGCCGCCCGCCGGCGACGTGCCGCGGTTGGGCCTCAAGCCGACCCCGGCCGTGATCGATGCCTACGCGCTCTACGCCCGGAGCCAGACCGAGCACAAGCCGGGCGATGCCGAGATCCTCGCGCTCGCCGAGCCCACCGCGGATCCGTGCGCGCGCGCGATCGCGGCGCTGGCGTTCGACGACGCCTCGTGGGACGTGGCGCGACAGCGCGCCGTGATGAGCCGTGCGGTGAGCAGCGTGGACCAGTGCGGCGACGATCGGCTGCGCGCGGACCTGCTGACCCGGTCGGCCTGGGACCTGCGCAGCCAGCCGATCAGCGGCGACCAGGCGGACGCCGCCCTCCGGCAGGCCGAGATCGCCGCGAACCGGGTGATGCAGCCCGATCTCGACGCCGCGGTCGCGGCGCTGCACCGGATGCAAGCCCGGCGGCACGGCGACTGGGACGAGCGGTTCCGGATGGTCGAGCGCGAGATCGCCGGCTACCGCGCGCGCGCCCTGCCGGCGCGGCAGCTCAAGGCGGTGATCGCGCGCAACGGCTTGCGCATGCAGCGCCTCGACCCGGGCGATCTCGACGCGATCCTGGCGGACGTCCGGCGGTGGCGGCCGATCGCGGTGGCCCAGCACTGGACCGAGCTCGCATGGCAGCTCGACCGCAGCGCCGCGTTCGTCCAGCTACAGCGGGGTGAGCTGGCGCGCGCCCACGACGAGCTCATGCGCCTGTGGCAGACGCGACCGCCGTCCGGCGACCCCCCGGGGCGCACGATCGAAGGCCAGGTCGTCGACGACCGCGGCCGTCCGGCGGCCGGCGCCACCGTCGCGACGGCGCTGAGCTTGACCGCGGACTCGATCGGCATCGGGCTGCCGATCAGCGACGACGGCTTCCAGACCGCGACGACCGACGCCGCCGGCCGGTTCGAGCTCCACGACGTCGCGCTGGGCTGCCCGATCGCCGCCCAGCTCGGCGATCGGCGGTCCCGGCCGGTGGCGAGCGCCGACCACCTGAGGTTGGTCCTCGAGCCCACGCGCAGCGTGAGCGGCAAGGTCGACCTCGGTGGTGTCCCCCACGACCGCGTCGGCGTGTTCGCCTACCCGCTGGACACAGCGACGCTGTCGATCACGATCGCTCCGGTCGCCGCCGACGGCTCGTTCTCGATCTCCGGTGTGACGCGGGGCGCGGTGTTCCTCACGGTGAGGATCGAGGGCAGGGAGCTCGGCGAGCGCGGCGACTATCTTCGCCTGCCGGCATCGCCTGGCCCGGTCGGCGATGTCGCGCTGGCGATCCGGCCGGCCCGCCGCGTGTTCGACATCGTCGTGCGCAGCTCGGTCACCGCCGCGATCAGCTCCGCCCCGGCCTGGGTGATGCCCGGCCACTGGGAGATCAAGAACATCGGCGACCTGCTCCGCTCGCCGGCGATCGCGCAGGGCGAGCTTCATCCCCAGCAGGTCGGCGACAGCGTGCCGCCGGCGCTGGCCGGCAAGGTGCGGCGCGACGATCTGCTGCAGCACGTCGAGCATGTCCCCGACGGCGAGCTCACGGTCTGCGCGTGCAACTTCCCGATGGATCTCGACCCCACCGCCGAGCAGCGCCTGATGGCTCATGTCACGGACCTGGTGGTCCGCTGCCAGTACCCCGGGCCCGGCGACCAGCTCGTCGTGCTGACCGTGCCACCCCAGCAACGCTTCGAGTAGCGCCGGCGGTCGACCGGACGATCAGCCCCGGCTGGAGCGGTCGAGCATCCAGGCGAGCCAGGCGATGCCGGACAGCTGGCCCAGCGTCGGCTGCTGGATCGCAGGCGCCTGGCGCAGCTGAGAGGCCGGGTAGAGCATGAAGGTATTCCGCATCCGCTGCTCGCGACCGGCGTCGATGTCCCCCGTGCACGCGAGCTGCCCACCGCTCTCGGTCTTGAACGCGCGGATGCTGCCCCGCTTCACCCGGGGGTTGGCGACCGCCTCCTTGAACTCCTGCAGCATCGACACCGGCACGCGGCCGCGCACCACGAGCGCCTTGCCGTCGCGGACCGAGATGTAGAACAGCTCGCCGGCCCGCGACAGCCACGGTCGCCAGCCCGCGTCACTTCGGCGTCGGGGTCGGCACCGGGGTCGGAGCGGCCTCGCCCGGGACGACGCCCGCGGCGCCGGCGGTCATGTACGAGTGGAAGTTGGGCGTGTTGTAGGCGACCGCCCATTCGGCGTCCTTGGGATTGACCACCGGATTCAGCAGGATCAGCGTGATCAGCGGGAGGGCGCGAGCTGACGGCTACGATCCGGGCGCCGGCACGGTGAAGAAGAACGTCGCGCCGCGCCCCGCGGCAGCCTCCGCCCAGATCCGGCCGCCGTGGCGCTCGACCACGCGCCGCGCGGTGGTCAGCCCGACCCCGGTGCCCTTGAACTCGGCCTCCGAGTGCAGGCGCTCGAACGGCAGGAACAGGCGGTGCGCCCGGTCCATGTCGAAGCCCGCGCCGTTGTCGCGGACGAAGAACACCCGCACGCCGCCGCGGGTCTCCGCGCCGACCTCAACCCGCGGCTGGGGCTGCTTGCGCGTGAACTTCCAGGCGTTGCCCAGGAGGTTCTCCAGCACGACCTGGATCAGCGCGCGATCGCCGTGGCAGCGCAGCCCGGGCTGGATCACGAGCTCGACCCGGTGGTCGGGATGGAACGCGGTCAGGTTGGCGACGACCAGGCGGGCGATCGCCGACAGATCGAACTCGCCGCGGTTCAGAGCGGCCTTGGCGACGCGCGACAGCCGGAGCAGGTCCTCGATGATCTGGGCCATCCGCTGCGTCGCCTCGAGGATGCGATCCGCGCTCTGCCGGCCGGCCGCGTCGAGCCCGGTGGCCTCGGAGACGATCGCGTGCGTCCAGGCGTTGATCGCGCGGAGCGGCGCGCCGAGGTCGTGCGCCACGGCGTAGCTGAACGTCTCGAGCTCGCGGTTGGCCTCGCGCAGCTGCTGCTGGCTCGTGACCAGCTCCTGCTGCTTGCGAACGGTGTCCTCGAAGGTCGACACCAGGAGGTCGAGGATCTGCTCGCTCCCGGACTGGATCGCGAACGTCCTGCCCAGGAAGTGGACCCGGGTCGACGACCCGGTGCCGCCGCTCGCGCGCAGCCTGCGGTTCTCGACCACCGTGCGAACCCGGTCGACGAGGTGATCGGCCCCCGAGCCCTTGGTGATGAAGCCGTCGGCGCCGCACTCGAGCGCCCGGATCACCTCGTGCGGATCGTCGAGCGAGGTCAGCAGCACGACCGGGATGCCGCCGGTCGCCGGCGCCGCCTTGGCGGCCTGGCACAGCTCGTAGCCGGTCATGCCCGGCATCAACACGTCCGACACGACGACGTCGACACCGCCGCGCGCCAGGCGCTCCAGCGCCTCCTCGCCGGATGCTGCAAGCTCGACGAGGAACCCGGCGGACTCGAGCGTCGACCGCGCCGCCTCCGCCTGCGTACGACTGTCGTCAACGACCAAGATACGCACGGAACCTCGCCCAGCCCAGCGTACCGTAACCCCGTGCGCGAGTGTCACACCGCGGGGGCGTCAACCGCGCATAGATAGGACGATCGATCTCACTCACGGAGCAGGTTCTGCCCGCGCCAACGAGCTTGCCGAGGCGGCCGTCCCGATCCGCCGGCGCTGTCACGTGGCGGGCCCGCGGCCCCGTGCGATCGCCGCGCGGCCCGCGGCGCGGTACAGGCCGGCGAGCCGGTCGAGCTCCGCGCGATCGAGGCCGTGGGCGGCAGCGACGGCGTCGGCGCGCTCGCCGGCCAGCACGCGGACGATCGCCTGCTCGAGCGCTTCGACCGACATTGCGGGCGACGGCGCGGGCGGCTGCGCGGGCGACGGCACCCCCAGCACCGCGACGGATGCCGCCGGCATCACCGCGAACCCGAACAGGTCCTGCGGCGTCAGCGGCTGCGCGGCCGCGACGGGAGCCGGCGTGATCGGCAGGCGCGCGGCGGGGTCGCCGAGCAGGAGGTAGCCGAGCAGGTCGTGGCGCAGCATCCACAGGTGACCGAGCCGCGACGCGAAGCCTGGATCCGGCGCGGCCGCGGCGAGCACCGCCTGGCGGGCGTACAGCGCGAGCAGCTCGGTGTCGGCGGCGATCGCGCAGCTCACCAGCTCGCGGAACGCGACGCCGACCCGGTCGCGGCGCAGGGCGCAGGCCAGCAGCGAGGTGAAGCGCCGCACGCGGTTGCGCGGGCCCGCGCTGCCGTCGAGCTCCTCGAAGCTGTAGCTCCAGGCCAGGTCGACGTGGCCGATCACGGCGAGCGGGCCGTCGGGGCTGGCCAGCACGGCGCGCGGCAGGCCGGCGATGAACGGGCGCTCGCCCGGGCGCGGCAGGCCGCGCAGCACGCCGTCGAGCCGGTCGCCGTACTGCCCGGCGTCGCGCAGGCGCTCGAGCCAGGGCTGGTAGACGCTGGTCGCGGGGGTACCGGCGCCATAGCACGCGAACAGCAGCCACACGCCGCCCGGGAGGAAGCGCCGGCCGGCGAGCTCGTCGCCGGTGACCGCGCCGTCGGCGCCGAGGCTGAGCGCGCCCTGGCGGCGGCGCTGCTCGGCGGCCGAGGACCAGCCGCGGCGGGGCGGGCCCTGGCCGTGGCTGACGCTGAGCAGGACGGCGGGGTCGGCGGCGGCGGTGAGCAGGTCGTCGCGGCTCGGCGGGGCGCCCGGATCGCCGAGCTCGGCGATGTCGGCGGCGGCGTAGGCGCCCTGATCGCGCCCCGCGCGGGCGGCGGCGAGGCCGGGGCCGATCAGCGCCTGGTAGGCGTGGGCGGTGGCCGGGGTGCCGTCGTGGGCGGTGTAGAACAGCGAGCGGGCGCGGGGGATCGCGGCCGGCGCGCGCTCCCAGCGCAGCAGCTTGTCGACGTAGGCCTCGTAGCCCGCGTCGTCGTCGAACGCGAGCCGGCCGACCGCGCCCTCGATCATCTGGACCTGCTGGAGCGCGAGCGGGACCTCGTCGAGATCGCCGAGGATCAGCTGGTAGAACGGCAGCTCGGCCTCGGCGACGCGCTCGTCGAGGTAGACCTCGCGGTGCCAGCGCGCGGCGTCGGCCGCGTCCATCGCCGCCGGCACGCGGTAGACCCGGACGTCGCAGCCCTGCTCGGCCCGGCGGTGCTCGACCAGCGCGCGGACCTGGGCCTCGCGGCGCGCGCCGGCGTCGCCCTCGGGGACGATCAGCGCCCAGCGCTGGACCGCGAGGTCGTTGGGATCGCGGCCGCGGTCGCGCAGCTGGCGGGCCTCGGGGAGGCCGGCCGGCGCGGCGGTGCGGTCGAGCGCGTCGCCCGCGAGGCCGCCGGCGAGCGCGGGGCGGCGATCGTCGGCGCCGGCGAGCAGGAGGTGAAGCGGCGCGGTCGTCACGGGCGCGGCGGTCCGGCGCGCGGCGCGCCGCGGTGCTCGCACACCGCCCGGGGCCGGGGGTTGACGCTGAACACGCCGGCGTCGAGCACGAACGGCGCGCAGCGCGCGATCTGGTGCCAGTCATCGAGCGATCCACCGTCGATCGGCAACTCCCAGATCCGGCCGCGGAACGCACCGCTGCCGGTGGCGACGCGGGCGCCGTCCGGGCTGAACACGGCCGCGAACACCCGGCCGCGGTGCTCGAGGCTGGCGGTCAGCGGCTTGCCGGTCGCGGCGTCCCACACCCGCGCCCTGCCGTCCGCGCTCGCGGTGACCACGCGCGTGCCGTCGGGGCTGAACGCCGCGGCGAGCACGGCGCCCTGATGCTCGAGCGCGCCGGTCAGCGGCTTGCCGGTGCGCGCGTCCCAGATCCGCGCCGTGCTGTCCCGGCTGGCGGTGACCACGCGCGCGCCGTCGGGGCTGAACGCCGCGGCCGCGACCGGGCCGCGATGCTCGAGCGCCAGGGTCAGCTTCCCGCCCGTCCGGGCGTCCCAGATCTGCGCGGTGTGGTCGTCGCTCGCGGTGACGACCCGCGTGCCGTCGGGGCTGAACGCCGCGGCCAGGACCGGCGCATGGTGAGCCAGCGGCGGCGTCACCGCGGCGCCGGTCGCCGCGCTCCACACCCGCGCCGTGCCGTCGTCGCTCGCGGTGATCACCCGCGTGCCGTCCGGACTGATCGCCGCCGCGCGGACGCGGCCGTGGCCGGGCGGCTGCGGCGTCAGCGGCGCGCCGGTCGCCGCGTCCCAACCCCGTGCCGAGCCATCGTCGGTCGCGGTGATCACCCGCGTACCGTCGGGGCTGAACGCCGCCGCGATCACCGGGCCCGGGTGCAGCAGCGGCGCGGTCACCGGCGCGCCGGTCGTCGCGTCCCACACCCGCGCCGTACCGTCGGCGCTCGCGGTGACGATCCGCGCGCCGTCCGGGCGGAACGCCGCCGCGATCACCGGGCCCGGGTGCGGCAGCGGCGCGGTCACCGGCGCGCCGGTCGCCGCGTCCCACACCCGCGCCGCGTTGCCGGCGGTCGCCATCGCGACGCGCGTGCCGTCGGGGCTGAACGCCACCGGCCCCGGCCGCGCGCGCGGACCGCTGCCGTCATCGCCGTGCCGGGCGTCGCGCGCTCCCGGCGTGGCCCGGACGATCTCCGCGTCGAGCAGGATCATCGGGCGCCCGCCGGCGGCGAACCACCGCGCGCGCTGGGCGGCGTCGCCGGCCGGGTCGCGGCGAGGCTGCGCGGCGGCCGGCCGGTCGTCCTCGAGCTCCACGGTCACGAGCACGCCGCTCCTCGCCTCCCAGATCCGCACGGCGCTGTCGTCGCCCGCGGTCACCACCCGCGCACCGTCGGGGCTGAACGCCGCCGACCGGATCCGGCCCGGTACGTCGAGTGGCTCGGTCACCGCCCTGCCGGTCCTGGCATCCCACACCCGCGCGGTGTCGTCGTCGCTCGCCGTGACCACCCGCGTGCCGTCCGCGCTGAACACCGCGGACACGACATGGCCGTCGTGCTCCAGCGGCTCGCCCACCGGCTCGCCGGTCGCGGCGTTCCACACCCGCGCGATCCGGTCCTCGCTCGCGGTGACCACGCGCGTGCCGTCCGCGCTGAACACCGCGGTCCGGACGTCGGCTTGATGGACGAGCGGCGGAGTCACCTGCCCGACCCCGTCCCACACCCGCGCGGCGTCGCCCTCCACGCTGATCACGCGCGCGGCGCCGTACCCCGCCGAGACCGGCTTCCCCGTGCGCGCGTCCCACGCCTGCGCCTCGTGCTCGCCGCCCAGCGTGATCACCTGCGCGCCGTCCGGGCTGAACCGCGCGGCGGTCATCGCCGCGGGCGCGTGCAGCGAGCTCACCGACTCGCCTGTGCGCGCGTCGTGGACCTGCACCGCGCCGTCCCGGGTCGCGATCACCACCCGCGCGCTGTCCGGGCTGAACGCAACCGCGACCACCGGGCCGACGTGGATCGGCCGGGTCACCAGCTGGCCGGTCGCGGCGTCCCACAGCTGCGCCGTCCCGTCGTTGCTCGCGGTGACCACCCGCGCGCCGTCCGGGCTGAACCCCGCGATCACCACCGCGGCAGCGTGGACGAGCGGCGGCGTCACCGGCTGGCCGGTCGCGGCGTCCCACACCCGCGCCGTCCGGTCGTCGCCGGCGGTGACCACCCGGGCGCCGTCCGCGCTGAACGCGGCCTGGTTGACCGCGTCGGCGTGGCCGATCAAGGTGACCAGCGGCGTGCCCCGCGCCGCCTGCGCGAACAGCATGCGCAGCGCGGTGGACCCGGGCAGGCGGCCCCCGGGCGGGGTGGCCTGGGCCGCGAGGTCCCTGGACTCGACGAGAAACGGCAGCGCGCGCATCGGCCGGACGTGGCCCTCGAGCAGCCAGCTGCGGCCCTGCTCCATCGCCGCCGCGGCGATCAGCTGGAGGTTCTCGAGCTCATGCTTGCGATCGCTGTCGAGCGCCCGCTGCGCCTTGCGAACCTCCACCACGGTGAGCACCAGCATCACCGACAGGCCCAGGATCGCCGCGATCAGCCGGATCAGCACGAACCGCCGCCGCCGCGCGATCGCGGCGACGCTGTCGCGGCTACGCGCGAGCAGCGCGAGCAGCTCGGCGCTCGGCCGCAGCCCGAGGCCGGCCGCGCCGTCGAGCCAGCGCTGGGCCTCGCGCAGCTCGACCTCGTCCATCAGCGCGCTCTTGCCGCGGCCGAGCCGCACCCACTCGCGGGCCTTGGCCTCGAGCCGGCGCCGCTCCCCGAGGCTGGTCTGCGCCTCCTGCAGCCACTCCGCGAGGCGCGGCCAGTTGCGCACCAGCGCCTCGTGCGCGACCTCGACCCGCGGCCCGGTCTCCTGCGGGCCCGCGGTCTGGCGCAGCAGGCGGGCGGACCGCAGCCGATCGAGCACGCGCTCGACCCGCCCCGGATCGTCGCCGTGCTCGAAGAACCGCGCCCGCGCCACCCGCGTCCGGGTCGCCTCGTGGCGGTCGTCGACCGCGAGCCCGACCATCAGGAAGATCCGCCGCGCCGTCGCCTGGTCCTCGGGCAGCATCGCGTCGTAGACCGCGTCGGCGGTCCGCGCCAGCGCCTGGCGCCCGCCGCCGACCCGGTCGTAGGCCGCCGCGGTGACCCGGTTGCGATGGCGCTCCTCCCATAGCCGGAGCAGCGTGAACTGCAGCAGCGGCAGCCCGGCGGGCTCGCCGAGCAGCTCCTGGAGCAGGCGATCGATCACGCCGGCCTCGAACTTGAGCCCGACCAGCGCGGCGGGCGCCTCGATCGCCTGGCGCAGCTCGGCGGCGCTCGGCGGGGTGACCGCGACGCGCCCCGCCGCGTAGCGCTCGTAGAGCGCCGGGTGCCGGGCGACGAAGCTCTCGAAGTCGCTGCGCACGGTCAGCACCACGCGGTGCGGCGGCGACGGCGCGCTGACCAGCGCCACCAGGTCGGCGACGAAGCCCGCCCGCTCGGCCTCCGACTCGCACATCGTGAACAGCTCCTCGAACTGGTCGACCACGAGCACCAGCGGGGCGCCGGCGTCGCCCGCGGCGAGCCCGCTGGCCAGCGCAGCGCGCGGCGCCTCGCCGGGCACCATCGGCGGCAGGATCCGCCACGCCTCGCCCGGCAGCGCGCCCTGGCGCAGGCCGCGCAGCAGGCCGGCGGACGCCAGCGACGACTTGCCCGAGCCCGACGGCCCGACCAGGGCGACCAGACGATGCTCGGCGAGCTGCTGGACGAGCTTGGCGACCAGCGCGTCGCGCCCGAAGAACAGGTGGCCCCTCGCCTCGTCGAACGCGTTCAGCCCGAGGTACGGGCAGGCGTCGTCCGGCAGCTCGGGGGCCTGCTCGGGGTCGAACTCGGCGAGCGACGAGTCGCCGCGCGGCCGGCCGGCGCGCTCGAGCGCCGACGCCCAGTAGTCGAGCAGCCCCTGCACGCTCCACCGCTCGTCGTCGCTGTCGAGCACGATGCCGGTCGCGGCGCCGCGCTGCACGAACTCCGCGGCGGCGTCCCACAGCGCCGCGGTCTCGCTGGCCTTGCGCCGCAGCTCGCCGAGCCGGACCTGGACCGCGCGCAGCTCGGCGAGCGACGCGTACGCGGCGGGCTGCGCGGCCGGGTCAGCCGTCATCGATCACCTCGAGCACGGAGTCGAGCGTGTCGCCGACCTGGCGCAGCTGCTCGCAGGTCCGCAGCAGCTGCTTGTCGACGTCGACGAACCGCTGGTTGCAGCGCCGCCACAGGCTGCGCAGGCTCGCGATGGACTTGCCGGCGTCGGCGCCGCGCGCGAGCTCGCCGTCGAGCGCCTGGGCGGCCGCGTCGACCGCCCGGGTCCAGTCCGCCGCGCCGCCGGCCTTCACGACCTCGGCGATGCTCGCGCGCAAGAGCGGCCACGACACCGCGAGCTCGTCGGCCGCCGCCGCGCCGCTGCCGACCAGCAGGCGCAGGTTGTTGTCGATCTCCTGCCACTGATCGTGCTCGTGGACCAGCGCCTCGAGCGCGCCGTGCAGGTCGGCGAGCGACGTCACCAGCCGGGTCAGCTCGTGGATCGCCGCCTCGGCGCCGCCGCGCCCGAGGTTGCCGAGCACCGCGCGCAGCGCCGCGACGACCGCGCCGAGCCCGAGCTCGCGCGCCGTCGCGATCAGCCGGTTGTTCGCGCTCGACAGGTCCAGGCCGATCACCCGCCGGACGTGCTGCATCGCGGCGTCGAGCCGGGCCCGCTCGCCGGCGAGCGCTGCGGTCAGCGCGGCCGTGGCCTCGGTGAGCCGCCGCCGCGACAGCGCGAACTCGTCGCGCAGCCGGTCCGCCGCGAGCACCTCGAGCGTCTGGCCGATCCGCTGCTGCAGCTCCTCGAGCGGATCGCGCAGCTCGTTCCACGCCTCGGCCGACGCCTCCGCCGACGCCAGCAGCCGCTTGCGGTCGCGCTCGACCGCGTTGAACGGCACCTCGAGCTCCTGCAGGATGTCGTGGAACGCCTTGTAGCGGCCGAGCAGGCCGATCTGGTTGCGCGCCTCGCGGAACAGCGCGCGGAACTGCGACAGCTGCTCCTCGACCTCCGGGCCGCGCAGGCTGTCGAGCGCCGCCGCGAGACGCGTCTCGCTGCCGTCGGCGGACCGCGCGTAGAGCTGGAGCGACGCCCAGTCGAGCTGCTGGGCGTCCTCGGCGAGGTGCCGGCGCGCCGCGAGGAACGCCTGCTCGAGCGTCGCCGCGTCCTTGCACAGCGCGAGGTACAGCGCGCGGGCCAGCCGCTTGGACCCCGAGGTCGACAGCGGGAACCGCGAGGCGACGACCCCCGCGATCCCGGCGCGGTGCAGGCCCTGCGCGACGCTGCCCAGGTGGTTGCCGAGCGCGCCGCAGTTGCCGCCGTCGCACGCCGCCAGCACGACCAGCCGCAGCGTCCCAGCGTGGGGCGCGAGGATCTGGCGCAGCCGCCCGGCATCGACCGCCGCGACCCGGCCGGGCGCCTCGTCGTCGTCGAGCGCGAACCCGAACGCGCTGCCGGTGACCGTGCCGTGACACAGCAGGTGCAGGACCTGGATCGGCCGGCCCTGCCGGGTCGCCTCGGCCAGCCGTTCCGACAGCCGGCCGCACGACGCGTCGGCCAGCGCGTCGTGCTCGGGATCGAACGACCAGCGCCCCGCGGCGCACGCGTCCTGGACCGCCGCCTGGTGCTCGGCCGCCGGGACGTGCCCCGACCACGCGAGCAGCAGCCGCCCCGCGGCCTGTGGCCCCGCCGGCGGCACGGTCTCGGTGTCCGGCCACTCGTAGCGCACCAGCACGCCGGGGAGCTCGCCGATGTGCTGCCCGGTGGCCTCGACCGTCAACAGCTCCCAGGGCAGCGCATAGAGCTCGGCCGCGGCGGACCGGAACGTCACGACGACCGGCCGCTGCTGCTTCACGGCGTCGCACATCTGCGCCTCGAGCACCGGCCACTTCGTCGACGCCAGGAACTCGCGCAGCCGGTCGCCCAGGCGCTGGAGCACCACCGGATCGCGGCCGACCTGCTGGATCGCCGCCAGGTCCGCGAGCAGCGCCTGGTCCCACGCGAACGTCGCCTCGGTCAGGCCGCCGCCGGCGCTGTGCAGCCGGTAGGCCTGCGGCGCGAACACGAACTCGAACGGGCGCTCGGCGTGCGCGGCCCGCGACAGCTCCAGCATCAGCGTGAGTGGATCTGCTCCCGGCATTCCCCGTGCCCTGGAGGGTCCACTGTATCACGCGCCGGCACGGCCATTCAGCCGCGCTGCTTGCCGGTGCGGTCCGCGTTCAGTCTGCCAGGACCTCGGCGAGCGTGGTCGCCGACAGCACCCGCTCGGCCCAGACCTCGATCTGCTCGGCCGGTGCCATCGCAACGCGGCGCTCCGTCTCGCCGTCGACCTCGGCTCCAAACCGCCGCCGCAACATCCGCAGCAGCAGCTTGCGCTCGCCTTGTTCCAGGCCTTGCTTGACCCCCTCCTCCAGGCCTTGCTTGACCCCCTCCTGGATCGCCTCTCGGCGCCAGGTCTCGACGGCATCCTGGGTGTCCATCAGAAACTCCTTGTCATCGCTGGTTTGCTGCGCAGGGTCGGTCGGCACGTCCAGCCGGAACTTTAGCAAGAGGGGCAGCACGCTCCTACGTTCCGGTGCATCCGCCGGCAGTGCCATGAGCTCGGCCATTGCCTGCTTCAGCACCGCGCCCGCACCCAGCAGGCGCATGCGCAGCGTGTCGCGCGTCACCGGCAACTCGCTTACCACCACAAGCCGGGTGTACTGGAGCGGTGGGCTCTCGTAGAAACCGCGTTGCCCGGTCATCGGACGGAATCCCAGGCCGTCGATGCCGGCGTCGGGACGGCCCGACGAGATCACGTACAGGATCGGGAGCGGCGGAAGCGTCGTGCGTCGCGACAGGAAATGGCGGAACTCGCCGTGCTTGATCAAGCACATCCGTAGCTCTTCACCACTGGGTGTGTGGTGGAAGAACTCCAGCGTGACCGGGCCGCTGGTGATGCGCCCCATGAGCCCCAGGTCCTCGGGCGGCGGCTCACCCGGCTCTCGCGGGGTGGCCCAGAGATCGATGCGACGCGCCTCGGCCGGCACCTCTGCATCGGTCACCACGGACCAGCGACGTTCGAACCGATCGCGAAACATCTGCTTGCCGAATTGATCGTACCGCATCCGCATCACCGCGGCGACCCTCGCACGAGGCGAGTTGCGAGCAAAGAAAACCGACGTGAATGCAAACTCCATGGAAGCATTGCACGCGATTGAAGAACCGATGCTTCGCAAGCCTCAGCTTGCGATGTGCGAAGCTCTATGTGGTACCGTCTCCCATGATTCCGCGCCTCGAGCTATTCGACGATGAACTGCATCGAGGCGAAGCGTTCCATCGAGAACTGCAGGAGCGAGACCGTTCGTACGCCGTGACGCTGACAGAGCACCTGACCGCGGATGACTGGCAGCAGCTACATACGATCTGGCGCGAGCGACCGCCCGAATGGCAGTGCTGTCTCGCCACCCTCCTGACAAGCGTCGCGCTCGACAGGGCTGTTCCCTGGTTGTTCGAGATCATCCAAAGCGGTGACGATGCTGTCGCACTTCATGCGATCGACGAGATGCGAGAGATGCAGAGAGAGCAGTCGTTGATGTCGCCCTGGCCACCGCAGGTACTCCGGCGCGTACGGGATCTGTGGGCCCGGCATCGTGGCTTCACAGCACGACAGTTGCAGCAGCTCCTGGATGACATGGCGTCTGGTCAGCTGAGTCCGACCTGAGCCACGTCGCGGCGGCACCGTGCCCCACTCGCAACGGATCTTGCGGTCGAGTGTTTCCGTGCTCGATGCTGACCGAGACGTCGTGGTGAGTTACCCGTCCTGAGGCTCGATGCCGGGGGGCTCGCCCGGTGCATCGCTACGCTCGAATAACTCGGCGCTGCGGCGAGGCGGGCGACCCCGGCGCTTGCCAGTGGCGGCCCCGGCGACCGGCGCAGCCGCCACCGGCTTGGTCTCGGACAGTGCCGCGATTGCCGTCGCGAGCGCGGTCCGATCGGGGTGCGCCTGGCTGTAGATCCGGGCGTAGGCGATCGCGCGGGCCGCGATCTCGCCGAGCGCGACCCGGCGCGCCGCGAAGCTGGTGAGCGCCGCATCGAGCGCCTCGCGCGCCCGCGCCACCGCCCGGGCCTCCGCGCGCAGCTCGTCCGCGGCTCGCCGCAGCGAGGCCGCGTCGATGTCGGGGAACGCGACCTTGGCGAGCTGGGTGGAGAACAGCTCGATCACGCCGCTGATGTCGTCGGGCACCGGGTCGTCGGTCGACGCGGAGGCCACCATCGACGCGGGAACGACGGCGGCCTGCCCGGGCCATGTGGACAGATCGGCGGGCTCGGCCTCCTGCGAGGCTGAACGCGGAGTGAACACGGTCACGTTGGACGCCGTCATGAACATCTGTTCAGTACAACGCCACGGCGCATCCCGTCAACTCCCGGAGCGCAAATCCTGTTCGCTCCGGCGAGGGGCCGCCGACCAGCGCACCACCGACCTCGCGCTTGTCCCTGAAGCGCCACGCGGCCTACTCTTGGTTGCGCAGCTGTTGAACCGTCGGAATTACCAGCTTTACCGAGCTGCCTTCCACGATCGCCTCGTACACCGAGGCGGTGGTTTCAAATATCGGAAACTCGTAGTCAGCGGGGACGCCGCTTCGCACCAGGGCGAGCCGCGACGGCGTCCATGACAGCAGCGCACCGTCGTCGCGCAACACGAGCGCTTCCAGGCGGACGACACCGGGAAACCGGGAGAGCAGCGATCGCGCGCTGTGAATGGAGCGATCGCGGGCGAGCGAGATCGGATACGTGTCCACCTGGCTGTGCGAGCTCGCGAGCTCGAATACCACGTGGACAAACGCATAGCCTTCCCGATCGGTACGCTGAGCAACGAACGCTGCCTCGATCGCAGCTGGCGCGCGCATCTTCTCGGGAGCATCGGGGCGCACCTGCAGCCGCAAGCGCTGAGCGGTGATCGGGCGCAGGTTGGCGATCGGGATGCTGGTCATCGGATGCACCGGCGTGCCGGCGATCGCCGCGAAGGCCGTCACGGTGCAATCACGCCCGCTCGCCTCCACGAAGCCCACCACCAGCGAGTCATGGGCACTGCCAGGGATCGGTGCACTCGCTGCCAGCAGCGGCATGGCGGTCCTCGTGACCAGGTAGTCCTTGGTCATGTGTACCGGTGTGTCCAGCTCTCCCGAGAGCGTGTAGCGGACGATGCGGGTCCAATCCGCTTCGGCATGCACGACGAGGATCTGCAGCTTCTTGCTCGCTCCGATCACCGGGTCGGCCACGACGCGGTCCCCCGGTGCGAGCGGCAGGTCGTACGGGTGCTCGTGGTAGAGCGAGAGGACGTGCACCGCGGCCTCGTCGGTCCATCCGATCCACGCGGTGGAGAGCTGGTCGCGCCTCGTCCCGCTCGACGCGATGAACGGTTGCGCCCCGGCGGGAACATGCACGGTCCACGGCACCTGTCGCAGCAGCTTCGCACCATCGGGGCTACCCGGCGTCTCGTAGAACTCGATCGTGGAGGCCTGTCGCGCGGCGTCGAGCGCGAGCACGTACATCTCCGTCCGCGCGCCGTCATCGAACGTGCCGAGCGCGATCACCGGGTGCGAGCTGCCTTGCGCATGCGGCGTGGTTGCCGGGTTGGTCATGGTCCCCTCCTTCCTGTCGGATCCCTGTGCTGGCAGCGGGTTGCGCGCACACGCGGCTGCGAACACACCCGCGGCGAGGAGCTCACGTGATCGTCCCATCTTGGTGCACCTTGCTGAACACGTCCCATCCTCGCAGCTTGAGGAGGCAGAGAC
>DATAPF010000590.1:0-6832 GCA_036265355.1 Kofleriaceae bacterium
GCCGCTGCCTCAGCCGCCGAAGCCGGGACACGCGGGATACGGCGATGGCCCGGCGCGAGACGGCCGCGACGCCCCGCGCGAGGCGCGCGCGCCGAAGCCCAGGAAGCTCGACGGGCCGGTGCCGCTGTCCGAGTTCGCCCGGCGCGGCAAGAGCAACAACCACTCGCACAGCGGCTTCGGCCGGCGCGACTCGCTGTCCGCCGGCGAGCGGACCCGGATCCTGCGCATGCTGCGCGACGAGGGCGGCCGTCTGGCCGACGAGGAATCGCAGGTCCACATCGGCGCCGCGCCGGGGGCGCACGACTACGACTTCGACTTCGACGACGACTCGCCGCCGGCGATGCCGGTGGCGCCGCCGATCCTCCGGCCCGACGTGCCGGCCCGGCCCGCGGTCGTGGTCGGGCTCGCCCAGGCGCAGGCCGCGCGGAACCACCACAAGCGCGCGAGCGAGAAGATGGCCGCGCCCCGGGCGACCGCGGCGCAGGCCGCGCTGCCGCCCCCTCTGCAGCTGCCGCCGCCTCCACCCGGACCCCGATCGCGCCAGATCCAGGCCGTGGCGCCGAGCGCTGCCCCGAGCATGGTCAGCACGCTGCCGAGCCCGCCGACCGGCGCGCTTGCGACCCAGCTGCGACGGCCGCCGCCGGCGCCATTCGCCGACGAGCCGACCCGGCAGGTCGATGACCAGCTGCTCGATGCGCTGCGCAACGCGCCGACCGCCAAGCCGGCCCCCAAGCCGACGCTGCCGCGGCCGAGCGCGGCCCAGCCGGCGGCGGGCCGGCCGAGCGCGATCCAGGCCGCGCCGGGCCGGCCGAGCGCGATCCAGGCCGCGCCGGGCCGCCCGGGCGGCAAGCCGTCGCTGCCGCGGCCGAGCGTGCTCCAGGCCAGCCCCGACGAGCCGACCCGGCTGGCCCACGTCGGTGGGCTCGGCGTGGACGACGGGCACGATCCGGAGATCGATCTCGACCACGAGATCGACCGCGGGATCGACGACCTGACCCGGGCCGCCGACGACTTTCCGCCGCGGTTCCTGGCGAGCGCGCCGATCACCGAGCCGGGCACGGGCGCGGTGTTCGACGACCACCGGGATCTCGATGAGTCGACCCGGCTGTCGCGCATCGAGGGTGCCACGAGGGAGCGCGCTCGCCATCACGGCCCGTCGCACGACGAGCGGACCCGCGCGGTCAACATCCGCGACGATCCCAGCATCTCGGACATCGACTGGGACATCGACTAGTCGCCGACCGGTCCTGTCATGGCCGCGCCCCCGACAAAGCCAGGCCGCGCCCCGCAGGCTCGCGGCGCGATCGAGGACACGCTCGCCGCCGAGCCGTCGGTCGATCCCCCGGACAGCGCGCCGGTCGCGCTGCGCGGCGCGCCGGCCGAGCGCTACCGGCTGGGCGCCGAGCTCGGCCGGGGCGGGATGGGGCGCGTCGTCGAGGCGTTCGACGTCCAGCTCGGCCGCACGGTCGCGTTCAAGGAGATCCTGCCGCACGGCGAGCCCGGCATCGCGCGGCGGTTCGCGCGCGAGGTCCAGCTGACCGCGCGGCTCGAGCATCCATCGATCGTCCCGCTGTACGACGCGGGGTTCACCGCCGATGGCCGGCCGTTCTACGTGATGCGGCGGGTGTCGGGCCGGCCGCTCGACCGGCTGATGGCGCGCGCGACCGGGCTCGGGGAGCGGCTCACCCTGCTGCCCGCCGTGCTGGCGGCGATCGACGCGATCGCCCACGCCCACCGCCGCGGCGTGATCCACCGCGACCTCAAGCCGTCGAACATCCTGGTCGGCGATCTCGGCGAGACCGTCGTGATCGACTGGGGCCTCGCGAAAGTGATCGGCGAGCGAGACGAGGTGCCCGGCACGCCGTCCGCGGTCGCGAGCGACAGCCTGCACACCCAGATCGGCTCGGTGTTCGGGACGCCGGGGTTCATGGCGCCCGAGCAGGCGCGCGGCGAGGCGCTCGATCCGCGCGGCGACGTCTACGCGCTCGGCGCGACGCTGTACCAGCTGCTCGCCGGCGCGCCGCCGCACTCGGGGACCAGCGCGACCGAGGTGATCGCAAACACCGGCAGCAAGGCGGTCACGCCGGTCGACGCCGTCGCGCCGGGCGCGCCGCCCGAGCTGGTCGCCATCGTCGGCAAGGCGCTGGCGTTCGATCCGGCGGGGCGCTACCCCGACGCCGGCGCGCTCGGCGAGGACGTGCGGCGGTTCCTGTCCGGTCAGCTGGTCGCCGCCCACCGCTACACGCCGGCCCAGCGGCTCGCCCGGTTCGTGCGCCGCCACCGGGGATCGCTCGGCGTCACCGCCCTGGCGCTGGCCGCGGTCGCGGTGCTCGCGTGGATCGCGGTGCACCGCATCATGCAGGAGCGCGACGTCGCCGACGCCGCGCGGATCGCCGCCGCCGACGGCCGGCGCGCCGCCGAGAAGGCGCGCGACGAGGCCGCCCGGCGCGCCGATCAGCTGGTCGTGATGCACGCGCGCGGCGTGCTCGACACCAACCCGACCCACGCGCTCGCCGTGCTCAAGCAGCTGCCCGCCGGCTCGGACCGGCTCGGCGAGGCGCGCGCGGTGGCCCAGGCCGCCGTGATGCGCGGCGCGGCGTGGGCGATCCCGAGCAGCCGCGCGGCCACCACGATCGCCGAGCTGTCGGCGGACGCGCGGTTCCTGCTCCAGGTCTCGCTCGACGGCATGGTCCAGGTCTGGGACCTCGAGCACCGGCGGCTGGTCGCGAGCCAGCACCGCGAGCGCGGCGTGCGGGCGCTATGGGCCGGCAAGGCGGTGCTGGTCATGCCCGGGTCGGCGGCTCCCGAGCTGTTCGATCCGCTCACCGGCGCGGTCCAGCCGATCGCGGTCGAGCCGATCCGGTTCGCGGTCGCGACCGCGGCCGGCGATCGCGTCGCGTTCCACGATGCCCACGGTGCGGTCGGCCTGCTCGACGTCGCGAGCCGCACCGCGCGGCCGCTGTGGCCGGGGCACGCCGCCGACCAGCTGCAGATCGCCGCCGACGGCAGCTGGATCGCGGCCGGCGACCGGCAGGGCATCGCCGTGCTCGACCCCGACGGTCGCGAGCTGACCCGCCGCCCCGGCCGCGCGAGCTGGCTGATCGGATCGCGGTCCGGTCAGCTCGGCGTGCTCACCGCCGACCAGATCGCGGTCTGCACGCTGGCTCCGCAGCCGGTGTGGACCGAGCTCGACCTCAAGCCCTACTTGCCGCAGCGCGCGGTCGGGATCGCGTTCCGCGGTCGCGAGCTCGACGCCTACATCACGTCCGGAAAGATCCTGGCGTGGAACGGCAAGCGGCCGTGGGAGCGGCTCGCGCTGCCCAGCTTCACCGGATGGATGGTCGAGGCCGGCCTCGACCTGCTCGTCGTCCCCGGCAATGACGGCATGCTGCACTTCTTCGGCGACGCGATCGCCGGCGAGCTCCACCTGCCGACCCCGCTGCGCAACCTGCGGATCGCCGCGCGGCCCGGCGCGGCCCGGGTGGTCGCGGTCGGCGACGGCATGATCATCGGCTTCGACCTCGCCGACGGCCTGCCGGCGCTGGTCCCCGGCACGTCCGACACGCCGGTGGCGTTCGTCGACGACGACACCCTGCTGATCTGGCGCCAGTTCAGCCCGGCGTGGCAGTGGTACGACGTCCGCACCGGGACCGCGACCCCGCTGTCGTACGAGTTCCGTGGCATCTCCCGCGTCATCGACCTCGATCCCGACGATGGTCGCGTGCTCGTGCTCGATCAGGCACAGGACAGCTCGCTCGCGCTGCTGCGCAAGAACACCGCCGGCGTCCAGCGCCTCGCGCACGGGCCGATCGTCACCGCGCGCCTGCTGGCCCACGACCTCGTGCTGATCGCCACCGCGACCCGGCTGTTCACGGTCACCGGCACCCAGCCGCCGCACGAGCTGGTCAAGCTCGACGGCGACACCCTGGGCGCGGTCCGGCTCGGCGCGACCGGCTTCGCCGCCCTGTCCGAGCGCGGCGAGCTCGTGCGCGGCGACGTCGCCACCGGTGCGCTGGCCCGCACCCGCGTCACGCTGGGCGCGAGCTGGAGCCTCGCCGGCGATCGCGCCGGCCGCGTCCTGCTCGCGATCGACGATCGCCTGCTGCGCTGGGATCCGACCGGCGCCCAGAGTGCGGCGACCGCGGCGGTCGCGGCGGCCGCGGCGGCCGCGGGGTCGGCCAGCGCCCTCCTCCTGACCGGGTCCGGCGACGGTGCTGGCTCGGGCGGGTCGAGCGCGCCGGCCGAACTCGCTCGCGTCCGCCAGCGCATCCTCCTGATCGAGCCGTGCGAGGCCGGTGCGCTGCTCGAGCTCGCCGATCACGCCATGGTGCTCAGCTCGCTGGTCCCCGGCGAGCCGGTCACGCCGCTGTTGCCGCCGTCGAGCCGGTCGCCCGAGGTCAGCCGCGACGGGAACCTGATCATCGGCGAGTCGGTCAACAAGCGCCTCGCCGCGGTCGAGACCGCGACCGGCGCCCGCTGGGAGCTGCCGGGTCACGCCGCCGCGGAGGACCTCCAGGACATCTCGCCGACCGCCCGCCGGTTCGCGCAGTCCGGTCCGCGCTTCCTCGCGCTGTGGACCCTGCCCCTGGCGCCGCCCGACCTGCCGCGCTGGCTCGATGAACGGACCAACGCCGCGATCGACGGCGACGACGTCCTCACCTGGGTGTGGCAGCCGTCGCCGTAGCGTGGGCCGATCCGCCATGCGTGGTGTTTCCCGACGGTCGCGATGTGGGTGCGTCGAGGTAGGTGCGGCGCCGTCGACGTGGATCTCTGCGACCCGCCTCGGGATCCTGCGGCGGCTCCCCTGGTCCGGGGCTTGCCTCTCCCCCGCGCGAGGTCATCCATGAACCGCATCACGTTGCTTCCCCTCGTCCTGTCCTTCGCCGCGTGCGCCTCGTCGAGCACCCCGACCCGCGCGCAGTACGACGACACCGCGCAGGCCATCGCCTCGACCACCGCGACCGGCGGTGGCGGCGGCGACGTCGGCTCGATGGCCGACAGCGTGACCATCGCGCAGGGCGCCATGCCGACCGGCTTCAGCCTGATGGGCGACGGCCACTTCCACGGCACCCGGCTCGGCCTCGACTACAGCTACGCCATCGTGTGCAAGACCGCCGCGGGTGCGGCCGGCGCGTGCGGCCCGCTCACCGATCAGGCCAGCGTCGACGTCGCGTGGTCCGGCAACCTCACCACCGCCGCCGTCGACGCCGGCGTGTCGCGGCAAGGCTCGTGGTCGATCACGGGCCTGCAATCGGCCACCGCCACGTTCTCCGGTAGCAGCACGTTCTCGTTCGACGCCACCGTCCGCTCGGTCTTCCGCCCGGGCGCCCAGGCCAGCTACATGTTCGACGCCAGCGCGTCCTACAACGCGATCCGGATCGACACCCAGCAGCGCCAGGTGATCGACGGCTCGGCGAGCTTCGACCTGTCGGCCCACGCCCAGGTCTCCGGCACCAACCACGACTCCGACGCGTCGTTCGACGTCCACGCCCGGATCACGTTCCACGCCGACCACACCGCCGATCTCGTGCTCGACGGCAGCCAGCACTACTCGCTCGACCTGACCACCGGCGGCGTCGTCCGCGCCGGCACCTGACCGCCGCAAGCTGATGAGGATTCGCTCACTGCCGATGTGAGCGAGTCGCCAGTGCCGATCTTGCCATCCGAGCGCTGCTTGCCTGTAACCCCCTGAGTTGCTTTCCGCCCTGGAACTGCCTGCGTCGCGCGCGGTGGATTCCAGCAGCCGGCGGGAAGATCGGATCGCCGCATCGTACATGCGGTATCGACGCGGCTCACGTCGAGTCGCGCAGCGTGCCGTGCAACGGCAGTTCTGTTGCTTTGGGGGGAACCAATGAAGTTACGGTATTTCACTGCTTCGGTCGGCCTTGTCGCCGGCGCGATCGGCGGCCTCGGTTGCGCCATCGAGGCTCCGTCCGCGACGCCCGATGACGTCGCCAGCACGTCGGCTCCGATCCAGGGCGGTCAGCTCGAGACCGGATTCCCGGCGGTCGGTCAGGTCGTCCTCGGCGATGGCAGCTTCTGCTCGGGGACGCTGGTCGCGCCGAGCTACGTCCTGACCGCCGCGCACTGCGCCGGCAGCGGGATGGTGTTCAAGACCGGCACCGACTCGTCCAACTTCGTGGTTCACGCAGTGGACCAGCAGCTCGCGCATCCCACGCTCGATCTGCTGATCGTGCACCTCGCCTCGCCGATCGCGGGGATCTCGCCGATCGAGTTCAACGACGGTGCGCTGCCGCCGATCAACCAGGTGTGCACCGGCGTCGGCTTCGGCATCCACGACGAGAACAACGCCGAGACCGCGGGGATCAAGCGCTCGGCGACCGAGCGGGTCACCTCGGCCAGCTCGTCGGTGATCGTCGTCGACATGGGCACCGGCATCGCCGATCACGGCGACTCCGGCGGACCGCTGCTGTGCTCCAGCAAGATCACGGCGGTCGTGCACAACCACACCGACGGCGTGTGGCCGCAGCACGTCGTCGAGAACTACACGACGATCGATCCGGCATGGATCGCGAGCACGATCGCGCCCGCCTACACCGAGCTCGCGCTGCAGAACGGCTGGACCAACGCCCCGTTCACCACGCGCAACGCCGGCGTGGCCATGATCTCCGGCATCGTGCACTTCAAGGGCGCGATCGCCAACGGCACCAGCTCGGGCGTGTTCACCCTGCCGGCCGCGTTCCGCCCGGCGACCAACGTCTACGTCCCGGTCGACCTGTGCGGCGGCGCCAGCGGCCGGCTCGTCATCACCCCCGGCGGCACGGTCAGCGTCGAGGCCGAGAACGGCGCGTTCGCCAGCGCGCAGTGCTTC
>DATAPF010000591.1:0-38621 GCA_036265355.1 Kofleriaceae bacterium
TGCCCTGCGGATCGTACGCGGACTGATAGCCAGCGTAGCCGTCCTTGTTCCGGATCGGATGATTCGACACGTCGAAGTAGTTGCGCTCGGTCTCGTTGCCGTACGGGTCGTACGTCGAGCGATAGATCGCGACCCCGTAGCGATCCTGGACCGGCCGGTCCGCTTCGTCGAAATACGCGACCTCCGTCACGTTGCCCCGGACATCCACCGTCGAGCGGTAGGTCGCGTAGCCGCCGTCGCCGCGGATCTTGGCGCTGGCCTCGTCGATGTAGGTCTGCTCGATCTGGTAGCCGTGCGGTCCGAACCGCGAGCGATGACCCGCCTGGCCGTCGGCGAGCCGGGTCTTGTTACCGGCCTCGTCGAGGAACACGTGCTCGATCTCGTTGCCGCGCGCGTCGAACGCCGAGCGGTAGCCGGCGAAGCCGTCCTTGACGCGGGCCGGCTTGCCGGTCTCGTCCAGGAACATGACCTGCGTCGCGTGGCCCCGTGCATCGTACGTCGACCGCGATCCGGCGGTGTTTTCCTCATCGCGTACCGACTTGCCGGTCTCGTCGACCTCGGTCGTCTCGGTCTGATTGCCCCGGGGATCGAACTTCGCGCGAAGCCCGGCGTAGCCCTGCTTGTTCCGGGTCGGCTTGCCGGTCTCGTCGAAGTAGCTGGCCTCGATCAGGTTGCCCCGGGCGTCGAACTTCGCCTTGTAGCTGGCGTAGCCGTGCTTGCTCCGGGTCGGCTTGCCGGTCTCGTCGAGATAGGCCACCTCGGTCCGGTTGCCCTGGGGATCGAACGTCGCGGTGTAGCTCGCGTAGCCCTCGTTGTTCCGGATCGGCTTGCCGGCCTCGTCGAAGTAGGCGCGACCGGTCTCGTTGCCGCGGGCGTCGAACGTCGACTTGTAGCTCGCGACGCCGAACTTGTCCCGGGTCGGCGCGCCGGTCTCGTCGACGAACATCCGCCGGGTCTCGTTGCCCTGATTGTCGAACTCGCTGTGCCAGCCGGCGTGGCCTTCCTTGCCCCGGATCGGCTTGCCGGCGTCGTCGAGGAATCCGACCACCGTGAGGTTGCCGGCCGGATCGACCTCCAGGCGATAACCGGCGTAGCCATCTCTCGACCAGGTCGGCTTGCCGGTCTCGTCGAAGAACGTGCGGGTGATCTCGTTGCCGTGGGCGTCGAACGTGGACTTGAAGCTGGCCACCCCGGTCTCGTCCCGGGTCGGCTTGCCGGCGTCGTCGAGGAACACGAGCTCGGTGCGGTTGCCGGCCGCATCGTACGTCGCGTGGTAGCTCACGTAGCCGTCATTGAGCGGGGTCGGCTTGCCGGTCTCGTCGACGTACGTCCGCCGGATCTCGTTGCCGTGCTCGTCGAACTCGCTGCGCCAGCCGGCGTGGCCTTCCTTGCCCCGCACCGGCTGACCGGTCTCGTCGATCAGCGTGATCTCGGTCTGGTTGCCGTGGGGATCGTACGCCGCGTGGTACCCCCCAATGCCGGTGTTGTCCGGCATCGGTCGATCGGCGGCGTCGAAGAATCGCCTCGCGATCAGGTTGCCGCGCGCGTCGTAGTCCAGCTTCTCGACGAAGATCCCGTCCTGGTTGCGGCCGGGCTCGCCGCTGGCCTTGATGTAGTGCTTCGCGATGTCGTAGCCCTCCGGCGACCGCCAGAACTGGACCCGCGTGGCCTCGCCGCGCACCACCGGGGCCAGATCGCTCTTCTCGTTGAGGAACTGGGCCTTGCGGCGGTCCCGCGGGCCGTCGTACCGGAGCACGTACACCACGGCGCCGCTGCGGTCGCGCGCCGTCTCGGTGGACACCATCTCGGTATCGGACTCGAACGCGAAGTCCCACTGGCAGGGGGTGCGCTCGCCTCTCGCCTTTTGCCGCAGCTCGAGCTCGGGATCATAGCCGACGCCCGCCGGCTTGGACTGCGCGAACTCGCCGTCGCTGCGCACCAGATCGACGTGGACCACGTGGCCCAGGTGACCCTTGCGCACCAGCCGGAAGCTCGCGGTCCGCGCGTGCAGCTCGCCGGCGGACAGCTCGTCGACGCCCTTGGGCTCTCCCCACGTCCGATCATAGTCCCGGTAGTAGGCGACGTGGGTCCGGAACGAGAGATCCCACACGACCAGCCCGGCGATCACCGCGACGGCCACCGCGGCGACCGCCGCGAGGACGCGGAACCGGCGCCGGCCGAGGCTCGCCGCGATGAACGTGCGCTCGCAGGCATTCAGCCACGAGTCCGACACGACCAGCGCCGCCACGGCATCCGGCAGCCGGGTGTCGTCGCTCCATAGATCGGCGGTCCGGCGCTGACCGTGCCAGCGCTGGGCGGCGTTCGCCAGCTCGGCCTGCAAGGTGAGCGCCTTGGTGCTGAACTGGGTGCGCCACATCGAGAACATCGGCCAGCCGCGCACCAGCCAGTCGTGTGCAGGCTCCCACGCGTGCTTGTCGAACATGACGAGTCGGGCATCGCGAAACGTCGCCAGCAGCGTGGCCGCGCGCTGGGTCTCGACCTTGTCGGTGTAGACGAACTCGTCGCGGTGAGCCCGCCGGCGCGACCACTCGCCGTCGCGCTCGACCACCATGCGCAGGAACACCCGGCGCGCGGTCGCGGCGCACGCCGGGTCCTGGGCGACCAGCTTCTCGAGCAGCGCCGACGCGCGCTGGGCCAGCGCGCCGCTCAGCCGGCCCATCCGGAGGTAGTCGTCCTCGGTCAGCAGCCGATCGGTGTTGCGCGCGGCGCACCGCGCGTAGAGCTCCCGGAGCGCGAACGACAGCAGCGCCAGCCCGCCCGGAGCCTGCAACACCTCGTCGATCAGCGCGTCGACCAGCGACGGCGGCTCGAACGACAGCTCGAGCGCGCGCGCCGGCCGCTCGATGATCTCGCGCAGCTCGTGATGCGACAGCGGCGGCACGTGGAACACGGCCTCGTTCCAGAACGGACCCAGCGCCGACGACCGGAACACCGGATCGAACTCGGAGCGCAGGGTGAGCACCACGCGCAGCCGGTCGCCGTGGGCCTCGAGCGCCTGTGCGAGGCTGTCGAGCACGCGGTCGCGCGCGTCGTGAATGGCGAGCAACTCGAGATCTTCTGCCTGATCGATCGCCAGGCACAGGTGATCGGTGACATGGGCCGACAGCCACATGGTGATCTGCTCGAGCAGCGAGCGCCCCGGATCGAGGCCGGTCGGGCTCGGCAGCTGGATCGCATCGCGCAAGGTCTCGTCGGACCGGGCGTCGGGGCGCACCTCGACGACCGTCCACCCCGGCAGCTCGCGGAGCGCGGGCACCAGCCCCGCCGCGAGCAGGCTCGATTTGCCCATGCCGGACGGCCCGATCACGGCGGTGAGCCGCTTCGCCTTGACGTGCTCGACCAGCGCCGCGACCGCGCGGCCGCGGCCGAAGAACCGATCGCGCTCGGCGGCGCTGTACGGCTGCAGACCCTGGTACAGGCACGCGGCCAGCGACAGGGCCGGCGCAGGCTCGAGCTGGAGCACGCTGCCCGGGACCTGGAACACGAACTCGCCCCGATCGTGCTCGTCGAGCTTGTACAGCTGCGGCGTCTGCTGCACCTGGGTCGCGCGCTCGACCGCGTCGCGCACGAACAGCTCGAGCTCGGCGGCCACGATCAGGCCATCCTTGGTGTAGTCCGCGGCGCCGCGCAGTCCCTGGAGCAGCGCCGTGGCGAACGGAGAGTGCCGCTCGGTCTCGATCCGGCGGGTCTGCAGGGCGCGGACGGCCGCCGGGCCGAGCGGCGCAGTCGAGCGCACGGCGACGTCGTCCTGCGCGGTCTGATCATGGCTGGCGGAGACCAGCACCTGCCACGCCCGGTGCTGGACGAAGCGCTCCAGGGTCTCGCGGTACACCGGCGTGCCGACGTCGCGGTCGGCGCGCCGCCCTGCCCACCGGAAGGTCCCCGCAAAGCAGCAATCGAGCACGACGAGCACGTGCCGGCACCGCGTCGCACTGATCAGCTTGCGCAGCTCGGCCATCGCCAGGAACGTGCTCGAGTCATCGGGCTGGGCATCGGCCAGCAGCAGGTGGCCTTCCGGGCCGTACTCGCTGGGCAAGGACAGACCGTGGCCCGCAAAGTACAGCAGCAGGCGGTCGCGCTCCCCGATCTCGCGACCGAGCTCGGCGTGCAGCTTCGTGCTCAGCAGCGATCGCACGCGATCCCGGGTGACCTCGCCGTCGCGCAGCAGCACCTGGGTGAAGCCCTGCTGCTCCGCGAGCAGCGCGCCGATCGCCTCGGCGTCGGACACGGCGGTCCTGAGCTGCGGCAACCCTCGCTGGTAGGTGTTGACCCCCATGACGATCGCGACGCTTCGATCGAAGGCATCCTGCACACCGCGCGGCCGCGCGCTGCGTGGCATCAGACCGCGGACCTGCGCAGGCAGCGGGTGCCCGGAAGAGCCAGGTAAACTGCCAGACGAACTGGATGAGGGGGTCGGCACGGACGGGAGGCGACGTCAGGCGTTCCGGGACGACAACCGATTCGCTGCGAGCTGCGATGGATCGGTTTGTTGTCGTATCCGGACCCAGCGGTCGCCCAACCGGCGCGGCTGAAACTCTTGGAGTCGGGGGCGTCGCGCGTGACGGGCGAGCCGCGGTGGCGAAGCCGGGGTCGGGTTCGCGGTGGCGGAGCTGGTCGCCGCAGATTCCCGCAGATTCCGTGTCGTGGTGGCAAGACTTGCGGCGCCTGTGCATCGAGGAGGAGACGATGAGCCGACTGTTCGCGACCGCCGTGATCGCGTGGCTGTGCCTGTCAGGCACCGCACGCGCCGATGACCCAGCAACCAGACCCAAGGCTGCCCCCAAGCAGGTGCCGCAGAAGATCGATCCGAGCAAGGACAAGGTGAAGGGCGATGCCGACACGTTCGTGGTGCCGATGCCGTCGGAGATCGTCCGGCGGCTGCAGCAGAGCAAGGTCGGCGCGCAGCTCCAGGCGCAGATCGGCGGCAACCCACATCGCTACGACGGGCTCCCGCCGTGGAAGGCAGCGCTGACCCTGGGGGTCTCGCTGGCCGACCTGATCATCGGGCTCGACGGCCTGCCGCCGGACCGCGTGGTGGCCGCGCTCGACGACGTCGTCGCCGGGATGACGAGCCTGCATGTCGGCCAGGCCCAGATCGACAAGGTGCGGCGGTTCCGCTCGCTGGTCCAGAGCGGCGGGATGAGCAAGGACCAGCTGATGACCCAGCTCGACGCCATGCGCGTCGAGCTCATCACCTCCGGCCGGCAGCAGCTGGGCGCCGAGAACTTCGCCGTCCTCACGGTCGGTGGCTGGGCGCGCGCGGCCAACCTCGCGGCGCGCGCCGCGCAGGACAACCCCGCCGGGCTGCCGGACCTCGAGATCGTCAAGGTCCGTCTGGTCATCACCACGCTGATCGCGTGGCTCGGGACCGGGGCCACCGTGCAGCCGCTGGTCGCGTCACTGAACAAGATCTTGCCGATCGCCGCGTCGTCGCGCCCGGCGGCACCCACCGCCGCGGACGCCGGCGTCGTGCGGGCTGCCACCGACGAGATTCTCGCGTTCGTGCCGGGGAAAGGAAAGTGACCGCCATGGTTCGTGCAATCATTGTCATCATCGTGGCCGGCCTGGGCCTCGCGCTGTTCACTCGGCCCGCCGCTGCCACACAGGACGAGGCCGTCGACTGCGCCGCCGCCATGACCGCGGCGGCGATGCGCGAGGGCTATCGCCTGCGCAACTCCGACAACAGCCGGCTGGAAGAAGGGGACGTCATGAACTACGACGTCACCTTCAACCGCGGCAACCGCTACCTGATCCTGGCGTGCGGCGACAGCCGCGCCGTCGATCTGGACATCTATCTGTATGATGAGGACGGCAACCTGATCGATCGCGATCAGCAGACCGACAACCGGCCGCTCGTCACCGTCGTCCCGCGCTGGACCGGGCCATTCCGGGTGCGGGTCAAGATGTACGAGGCGCGCGGCGCGGCGCACTATACAATGGCGATCCTGGTCAAATGACCGGACCACGCTGGCCCGGCCTGGTCGCGAAGCTGTGCCAGATCGGCGCATCGACCGGAGTCGAGATCGACGCCGAGTCACCGCTGATCCGGCTCGGGCTGGCTGTCGCGCTGCTGTCTGCGAAGCTCGCGCAGGCCGACGGGGTCGTGCTCAGCGAGGAGCGCGCCGCGCTCGAGCAGGTGCTCGGGCAACACCTGGGGTTTGCCCCCGCGCTCGCCGGCCTGCTCGCCGGCTTCGCGTTCGGCCTCGACCCGGCCGCCGCCGCGTCCGACCAGGAGCTGATGACTCGCCTGGCCACCGTCCCGCTGGAGGAGCGCCTCGCCATCCTCGACGGGCTGTTCGCCGTGGCCGCGGTCGACCAGACGCTCGATCCCCGCGAGGAGCAGCTGATCGAGCGAGTCGCCCGCGGGTTCGGTGTCGAGCAGGCCGCGTATCACGAGGTGCTTGCGCGCTGGGGGTTGCGGCGCGGTGGCGCGGTGGAGATTCCGCTCGGGGCCGAAGACCTGACGATCGGCCGCGGATCGCAGAATCACATCCGGCTGGCGGACCTGGCGGTCAGCGAGCAGCACGCGGTCCTCGAGCCGTTCGAGGGCGGCTGGCAGGTGCGCGATCTCGGGTCCGCGCGGCTGACCTGGGTCAACGGCGCTCCGATCCAGCGCCACCGCCTGCAGCACGGTGACCGGATCCGGATCGAGAGCACGCTCCTGGAGGTCGATCTCGACGGTCAACGGGTACGGGTCTGGGATGCCACCGCGTTCGCCCTCGTGGTGGTCGATGGGCTGAGCTATCAGGTCGGGCGATCGCGGCGCATCCTCGACGAGATCTCGTGCTCGTTCTGCAGCGGCGAGATGGTCGCGATCCTCGGGCCCAGCGGCTCGGGCAAGACGACCCTGCTCGACCTGATCCTCGGCAAGGTGCCGGCCACGAGTGGCCGCATCCTGCTCAACGGCGAACCCTGTCCCGGCCTGGCGCGGCGCTACACCCACCAGCTCGGGGTCGTGCCCCAGGACGACATCGTCTACCCGCCGCTGACCGTGGAGGAGTCGCTGTTCTACGCCGGCTGCCTCCGCTCGGTGCCGGGGGTGCGATCCAGCGAGGTGCGCGAGGCGGTCGACCGCGCGCTGGCCGATCTGGAGCTCGAGCGGATCCGCACCAGCCGGATCGGCGACCCGGTGTCTCGAGGGGTGTCCGGCGGCGAGCGCAAGCGCGTGACGCTGGGCCAGGAGCTGTTGAACAGCACGACGCGGTTCCTGGTCCTCGACGAGCCCACCGCAGGGCTCGATCCGCACACCAACAACGAGATCTTCCAGCTCCTGCGCGGCCTGGCCAACGATGGCCGGCTGGTCGTGGTCGTCACCCACCAGATCGACGAGGCGACCTTCGCGCTGTTCGACAAGGTGGTGATGCTGGGTGCGCACGGCAAGCCGGTCTACGTCGGCCCGCCCGGCGATGTGCTGGCGACGCTCGGCGTGCCCACGGTCGCGGAGCTGTTCGCTCGGCTCAAGGATCCGGTCGCGGCCGGCGCGCTGACCGCGCGCTTCGCCGGCTCTCCCATCGCGCAGCACGGCCGCAAGCTGTCGGAGATCCTCACCCGCAACCCGGCCGCGCCGCGCAATGAACCGGCCGCGAGCGGCGGCCTGTCGCGCGCGCTCCGGTACCGCGTTCCGGTCGAGGTTCGCACGTTCGCGCGCCAGCTGGTCACGCTCACGCGCCGCTACTTCCGCGTCAAGCTGCGCGACACCGGCGGGATCTTGCTCGGGCTCGCCCAGGTGCCGCTGATCGTCGTCGGCACCTGGCTGGTGCTGTCCTCGGCGCTTCGCCACGACGATGGGCCGGTGGTCCCGGGCGCGTTGCCGTTCGTCCTGGTGGTCTCGGCGTTCTGGCTCGGGGCTGCGAGCTCGGTCCGCGAGATCGTCGCGGATCAGGCCATCCTCCGCCACGAGCGCATGATGGGCCTGGGGCTGGCGCCCTATGTCCTGTCCAAGCTGGCCATCCTGTGCGCGTGGTCCGTCCTGCAGTGCCTGATCGTGGTCGCGCTCGCCGAGCTGTGCTTCGGGCTGGGCGCCCGACATGTCGATCTCGTCGAGCTCGGCGTCGTGCTGGGCCTGGTCGCGTGCTTTGGCACCGCGCTGGGCCTGTGCGTGTCGGCGGCGTGCCGCAGCTCCGAGGCCGCGGTGATGGTGCTGCCGGGCCTGGTGATCCCGCAGCTGCTGTTCGCAGGCATGCTGGTGCCGTTCGACAGCATGCCGGCGGCGATGCGCTGGGTGTCGTTCGCCATGGCGAGCCGCTGGGGCATGGATGGCGTGCTCCATGCCGGTGCTTCGGTGACCGTGAATGGCTGTGTCCAGCGTGAGCTCAGCACGCTGTTCTTCGTGGCGGACAAGTCAGTGCCGCCGGACCTGTTCCTCGAACAGCTCGGGCTCGCCCACCCCGTGGCGCAGTTCGGGCCCTCGGTCCCCGATGCCAGCTTCGCGCACGACCTGGTTGCGCTGGGCCTCTTGTTCGCGTGCGCCGGCCTGGCGATCGGCATCCTCCTCAAGCTTCGCCGCCTGTGACCGCTGGCGGCGCGGACCTCGGTGTCAATGCATTGCTGTGCTGCGGGGCACGCCGCGGTGCGCTGCCCTGTAGGGTGCGCGACGCCGCGCGCGGGCGCTGAACGCCAGACCGCGTGGATCCTCGCGGGGTTCCGCCGCTGGCGCCCGCGACACTCGGGGGTTCCGGCGGCGCGCGGGGCCGCAAAGCCGATGAAGGCCGTTGGTTCGCGCGGGCGGCTCGCGTAACGTCGTCTACGGAGGACGAATGCGGGACATTGCCGCCGAGCGTAGAGACATCGAACGGGCGACGGAAGGGCAGACCCTGTGCAGCAAGTTCGCCGCGACGGTCGCGCGGCTCGGCGACGCCGAGGCGCTGGTCGACAAGGGGCCGGCCGGAGAGCGGCGGGCGCTGTCGTGGAACCAGTACCGCGAGCGAGTGCGCGCGGTGACGCTCGGGCTGCAGGCGCTCGGCGTGGCGCCGAAACAGTTCGGCGTGTTCCTGTCGCGCAACCGGCCCGAGTACCTGATCGTCGACCTCGGGCTGATGCACCTCGGCGGAACGGCGGTGGGGCTGTACAACACGCTGGCGCCCGAGCAGATCAGCTACATCGCCAACCACTGCGACGCGGTGGTCGCGGTGGTCGAGAACGCGGCGATGCTCGCCCGGTTCCGGCGCGACGAGCTGCCCGCGCTGCGCCACGTGGTGCTGCTCGAGGGCGAGACCGACGATCCGTCGGTGATCACGCTGGATCGGCTGCTCGCGCTCGGCCGCGACGCGCATGCGCGCGATCCGCACGCGTTCGACCGGCTGTGGCACGCGGTGAAGCCCGACGACATGGTCACGCTGATCTACACGTCGGGCACGACCGGCCCGCCCAAGGGCGTGATCGACACCCACCGCAACGTGCTGTGGGTCTGCGAGTCGGTGCGCCGCGAGTCGCCGAGCGACGAGACCGACACGGCGATCAGCTACCTGCCGCTCGCCCACGCGGCGGATCGCGTGCTCGACTACTACCACTCGCTGATCACCGGGCACCGGATCGCGTTCTGCTCCGACCTCGCCCAGCTGTTCCCGCTGGTCCTCGAGCTCCGGCCGACGACGTTCGGCGGCGTGCCGCGGATCTGGGAGAAGCTGCACGCCGGGCTGACCAGCGGGATCAGCAAGGACCCCGACGAGCAGCGCCGCAGCACGGTGCTCGGGGCGCTCGAGATCGCGCGCACGGTGGTGGCGATGGAGCAGCGCGGCGAGCCGGTGCCGGCCGAGCTGCGCCAGCAGCGCGCGGCGGTCGAGCCGATCTTCGCCGCGATCCGCGCCCGGATCGGGCTCGACCGGGTCAAGCAGACGTTCACCGGCGCCGCGCCGACGCCGCGCGAGGTCCTGGAGTTCTTCTTCGCGATCGGGATCCCGATCACCGAGGTCTGGGGGATGAGCGAGCTCGGCGTGATCGCGAGCCGCAACCCGAAGGACCGCAACAAGATCGGCTCGATCGGCGTCGCGCTGCCCGGCGTCGAGCTGCGGATCGCGCCGGACGGCGAGCTGCAGGCCCGCGGCGGGATGGTGATGCGCGGCTACTACAAGGAACCGCAGAAGACCGCCGAGACGATCGACCCGGATGGCTGGCTGTCGACCGGCGACGTCGCGACGGTCGACGCCGACGGCTACTACTACATCGTCGATCGCAAGAAGGAGCTGATCATCACCGCCGGCGGCAAGAACATCTCGCCGGCGAACCTCGAGGGCCTGCTCAAGGCGAACTCGCTGTTCGGCCAGGTCTGCGTGATCGGCGACAACCGCGCGTACCTGACCGCGCTGATCGTGCTCGACGGGCAGGTCGCGCCGGTGTGGGCGGCGGCGCGCGGGATCGCATACCACTCGTTCGCCGAGCTGACGTCGCACCCCGAGGTCCGGGCCGAGGTCGAGCGCACGATCGTCGCCCTCAACGAGCGGGTCTCGCGGGTCGAGAATATCCGCAAGTGGACGATCCTGCCCGCGGAGTGGACGGCCGAGAGCGAGGAGCTGACGCCGACGCTCAAGCTCAAGCGGCGGGTCATCCTGCAGAAGTACGCGCCGGCGATCAACGAGATGTACGGCGAGGCGGATCCGTTCAGCTGACGGGAGCGCGGTCGCCGCCGCGGAGCCGGGATCGCGGCAACGCAGTGCGTCGTCAGGACAGGCTCACGGCCGGCTCGCTATCGCCGCGGTGGCTGGCTTATGGTTGCAGGGCCGTGGCCGCAGCGACGAGCGTTCGCCGCCTGCGATCCCTCCTCGGCCAATGCATGTCGCCCCGCCGGTGAACGCCATGAGTTACCGCAGCTCCAGATCGTGTCATCTCCTGCTCGCCCTGGTCGCGCTCGGCGCAGTGGCCTGCAAGCCGAAGTCGAAGCCGGGCGGCGAGCGGACCGAGATCCTGATCGGCGGCACGCTGCCGCTGACCGGCTCCGAGGCGCGGATCGGCGGGTTCTACAAGGAGGGCTACGACCTCGCGCTCGACGAGATCAACCAGGCCGGCGGGGTGGAGGTCGGCGGCAAGAAGCTGCCGATCAAGCTGACGGTGCTCGACGACACCACCAACCAGGACACCGCGGCGAGCCTGGCCGACAAGCTGATCAACAGCGACAAGGTCGACTTCTTGCTCGGCACGTACTCGACGGCGCTGGTCCAGCGCCAGAGCACGGTCGCCGAGCAGAACAAGGTGCCCTACCTCAGCGGCGGCGGCGCGGCGACCGCGATCTACCAGCGCGGCTACAAGTGGATCTTCGGCGCGCTGGCGCCGGTCGAGCTGCTCGGCACCACGCTGATGACCTGGATCGACGAGCAGCAGAAGGCCGGCAAGCTACCGAAGCCGGCGAAGATCGCGGTGCTGTGGGAGAACACGTCGCACGGCAAGGACTTCCGCAAGGGGATCTCGGACTTCGTTGCGAAGTCGGGCGGCGGCTACGAGATCACGGTCGACGAGTCGTTCGAGCTCAACGGCAAGGACTACAGCGCGCTGCTCGGCAAGGTCAAGGCCGCGGGCACCGACATCTTCCTCGCCGACGCGCACCTGCCGGACTACATCACGATGCACCGCCAGTACGTCGACGCCGGGCTGTGCCACAAGGTGGTGAGCTACGGCGCGCGCGGCTCGGAGAAGGCCGCGATCGAGGCGCTCGGCAAGGACAACACCGAGTACGTGCTGTCCGGGACGTGGTGGAGCCCGCTGCTGGCCAACACCAACCCGCTGGCCAAGAAGTTCGTCGAGGCGTTCAAGGCCAGGTACAGCGGCCGCACGCCCGAGTGGTTCCAGGCGCTCGGCTACGAGTCGGTGCGCGCGCTGGTCGAGGCGATCCACCAGGCCGGCTCGCTCGATCGCGAGGCGGTGCGCGCCAAGCTCGCCGGGCTGAAGATGGAGTCGCTGGTGCCGGGCGGGACGCTCGACTTCCCGCAGGACAAGGGCTACCAGGTCCAGGCGCCGTTCGTGGTCCAGCAGAACACGCCCGACGGCGCGCCGATCATCTACCCGCAGAGCATCGCCACGGCGGCCGGCATCGCGCCCAATCCGCGCTGCAAGTGAGATGGCGCGGCTCGCCGATCTCGTCGTATCCGCGGTGCTGCTCGCCGGCCTGTACGCGACGATGGCGTACGGCCTCGGGCTGATCTACGGCGTGCTGCGCGTGGTCAACCTCGCGCACGGCGGCGTGATCATGGCCGGCGCCTACGTCGGCTGGGTCCTGTTCGATCGCTTCGGGGTCGACCCGTACCTCGCGATCCCGGTGGTGCTCGTGCTGGGCTTCGCGCTCGGCGTGGCGATGTACCGCGTGCTGATCCGGCGGCTGCCGCGCGGCGCGTCGGGCGGCCCGGCATCGCTGCTGCTGCTGTTCGGGGTCTGGCTGGTGCTGCGCAACATCGCGTACCTGCTGTTCACCGGCAACGACCGCTCGATCCGCACCGCGTACTCGTCGAGCTCGCTGGCGATCGCCGGCACCCACGTGCCGGTGACCCGGCTGATCGTGCTCGCGATCGGCCTGGTGATCGCGGTGGGGCTCCACCTGTTGCTCCACCGCACCCTGGTCGGGCGCGCGATCCGCGCGGCGGCGCAGAACGCCGACAGCTGCACGCTGGTCGGCATCGACGTCGAGCGGATCTACCGCCTGACGTTCGGCATCGGGACCGCGCTGGCCGGGGTCGCCGGCGTGCTGCTCGCGACGGTGTTCTCGTTCAATCCGGCGTCGGGGTCGTCCGAGCTGCTCAAGTCGTTCGTCGTGGTCGTGCTCGGCGGGCTGGGCAGCATGTCCGGGGTGGTGCTGGCCGCGCTGGTGGTCGCGGCGGCCGAGGTGTTCGCGGTGCTGATCCTGCCGTCGTACCTGACCTCCGCGGTCGGGTTCCTGCTGCTGGTGCTGGTGCTGGTGCTGCGGCCGGGCGGCTTGTTCGGTCACCGGGTCCTGGCATGACCGTACCGCCGCTGATCCCGCGCGGGATGGCCCGGGTGTTCCTCGCCGTGTGCGTGGTGCTCGCCGTGCTGCCGGCGCTCGATCTGTCGCTCTACACCCACAACCTCTTGACCCGCGCGTACATCCTGATCGCGGCGGCGCTGGCGTGGAACTGGATGGGTGGGTTCGTCGGACAGATCAGCTTCGGCCACGCCGCGATGTTCGGGGTCGGCGGCTTCGTCGCGGCGCGGGGGATGCTCGACCTCCACCTGCCGCCGCAGCTGTGCTGGCTGGGCGGCGCGGTGGCGGCCGGTGTGTTCGCGCTGGGCGCCCATCCGCTGCTCCGGCTGCGCGGGCCGTACTTCTCGATCGCGACGATCGGCGTCGGCGAGGCCAGCCGGGTGGTGTTCACCTACTGGGAGAAGTTCACCGGCGGCGCGACCGGGCTGTCGCTGCCGATCGACGCCGACTTCCAGTACCAGCTGTACTGGTGGACGCTGGGGGTGGCGGCGGTGGTCGCCGCAGCGTCGGTCGTGATCCGCCGGTCGAGCTTCGGGCTCAGGCTGCTCGCGATCAAGGCCGACGTCGAGGCCGCCGCCGACGTCGGGATCTCCGCGACGCTGTACCAGGACCTGATCTTCATGCTGTCCGGCGCGGTGGTCGGGCTGTGCGGCGGGCTCAGCGCGTCGTACGCCAGCTTCATCGAGCCCAGCGACACGTTCGGGTTCGAGCGCTCGATCGCGTTCGTGCTGATGGCGGTGATCGGTGGGACCGGCACCGCCCTGGGGCCGGCGCTCGGCGCCGCGGTGTTCGTGCTGGTCGACACCTCGCTGCTGGCGTCGTACCCCGAGCTCCACCTCGGGCTGTACGGCGTGCTCCTGATCAACATCATGCTGTTCGAGCCGCTCGGGCTGCTCGGCCTGGGGCAGCGGGTGCTGCGCCTCGCGCGCGGGCCGAAGCCGGCCCCGAGGAGGGCGTAGCGTGGCGCTGCTCGAGACCCGCGGCCTGACCCGGCGGTTCGGCGGGCTCACCGCGCTCGACGGCGTCGACCTGTCGCTCGGCGCCGGCGAGATCCTCGGCGTGATCGGCCCCAACGGCGCCGGCAAGACCACGCTGTTCAGCCTGATCGCCGGCTCGCTGCGGCCGAGCGCGGGGGCGATCCTGCTCGACGGTCAGCCGGTGACCCGGCTCCCGGCGCACCGCCGGGTCCGCGCCGGGATCGTTCGCACTCACCAGATCGTGCGGCCGTTCGCCAACCTGACGGTGTTCGAGAACGTGCTGGTCGCCGCGATGCACGCCCACGGCGGCGCGGCCGGCCACGCGCGCGATCGCGCCGCCGACGTGCTCGAGCTGGTCGGCCTCGCCGATCGCTACGACCAGCCGCCGAGCGCGCTGACCCTGGCCGGGCGCAAGCGGCTCGAGCTCGCGCGCGCGCTGGCGACCGGGCCGCGCGTGCTGCTGCTCGACGAGGTGGTCGCCGGCGTCAATCCGGCCGAGGCGCTGGCGTTCGCCCAGCTGATCCGCCGGGTCCGCGACGGGCGCGGCGTCGCGGTCGTGATGACCGAGCACGTCATGCCGGCGGTGATGAGCCTGTCGGATCGGATCATCGTGCTCGAGCACGGCAAGCGGATCGCCGAGGGTGCGCCGCGCGACGTCGTGTCGGATCCGCGCGTGATCGCCGCCTACCTCGGCAGCGAGGCAGCGGCCGCCGGGGAGGCGGCGCCGTGACGGCCGCGGAGGAGGGCGACGCCGGCGCCGGGCCCTACCGCGCGGCGGTACCCATCGAGCCGCCGCTGCTCGAGGTCGAGGCGATCGACGTGTTCTACGACGATGTCCAGGTGCTGTATGGGCTGAGCCTCGAGGTCCGGCGCGGCGAGATCGTCACGCTGCTCGGCTCCAACGGCGCGGGCAAGACCACCACGCTGCGCGCGATCATGGGGCTGCGCCCGCCGCGCGCCGGGGCGATCCGGTTCCGCGGCCAGTCGCTCGTCGGGCTGCCGGCGGCGGCCCGCGCCGAGCTCGGCCTCGCGCTGGTCCCCGAGGGCCGCGAGCTGTGGCCGCAGCTCACCGTGCTGGAGAACCTCGAGCTCGGCGCGTACACCCCCCGGGCCCGCGGCCGCGTCCGCGGCAACCTGACCCGGATGTTCGAGATGTTCCCGCGGCTCGACGAGCGCCGCCGCCAGCTCGCCGGCAGCCTGTCGGGCGGCGAGCAGCAGATGTGCGCGATCGCCCGCGCGCTGATGAGCGAGCCGTCGCTGCTGATGGTCGACGAGCTCAGCCTCGGCCTGGCGCCGGTCGTGGTCGACCAGCTGATGGGCGCGGTCGGCGAGCTGCACCGCGGCGGGATGACGATCCTGCTGGTCGAGCAGAACCTCCAGAAGGCGCTGGCGGTCGCCGAGCGCGGCGTGATCATCGAGACCGGCCGGGTCCGGCTCGCCGGCACCAGCGCCGAGCTCGCCGGCAATCCGGAGATCCGCGCCGCGTACCTCGGGATGTGAGGGCGAGCACCGGCGGACCGGCGGGCGGTGTAGGCTGCCCGGCGAAGCCAGGAGTCGCCATGACCACCACGAATCGCCGCATCGTCCTCGCGTCGCGTCCGACCGGCGCGCCGCGCGAGGACAACTTCCGCCTGGAGACCGTCCCGGTCCCGGAGCTCGCGCCCGGCCAGGTGCTGGTGCGCCATCACTACCTGTCGCTCGATCCGTACATGCGGGGCCGGATGAGCGACGTGAAGTCGTACGCCACGCCGCAGCCGCTCGACGAGGTGATGATCGGCGGTACGGTTGGCGAGGTCGTGGCGACCCGCTCGGAGCGGTTCGCGGTCGGTGATCAGGTGCTCGGCATGGGCGGCTGGCAGGAGTACGCCGTGGTCACCGCCGACGGCGAGTCGTCGACCGGGCCCCAGCGGGGCGCGGCGATCCGCAAGGTCGACAGCTCGCGGATCCCGCTGCCGGCGTACCTCGGCACGGTCGGCATGCCCGGCGTCACCGCGTGGTACGGCCTGAACATGATCTGCGAGCCCAAGGCCGGCGAGACCGTCGCGGTCAGCGCGGCCTCGGGCGCGGTCGGCGGCGTGGTCGGCCAGCTCGCCAAGGCCAAGGGCTGCCGCGCGGTCGGCATCGCCGGCGGCAAGGAGAAGTGCGACTACGTCGTTCGCGAGCTCGGGTTCGACGCCTGCGTCGACTACAAGGCCGCCGCCACCCCCGAGGCGCTCCAGGCGATGGTGCGCGACGCGACCCCGAGCGGCATCGACGGCTACTTCGAGAACGTCGGCGGCGCGGTGCTCGACGCCATCATGCTGCAGATGAACCCGTTTGGCCGGATCGCGGTGTGCGGCATGATCGCCGGCTACAACGATACGCCGACCCCGATGGCGATGCCCCGGCTGATCCTGACCCAGCGGCTCAAGATCCAGGGCTTCATCGTCTCGGAGCAGCCGGCGCTGTGGCCCAAGGCGCTCGCCGAGCTCGGCGCCGGGGTCGCGACCGGGGCGATCAAGTACCGCGAGTCGGTGGCGCAGGGCCTGGCGGCCGCGCCGGCGGCATTCCTCGGCATGCTGCAGGGCAAGAACTTCGGCAAGCAGCTGGTCAAGCTGGTATGAGGAGGTAGCGATGGCGCGTATTCCGTATCCGGATCCCAAGACCCTGTTGCCCGAGACCCAGGACCAGCTCGCCAAGCTGCCGCCGCTCAACCTGTTCCGTATGCTGGCGGGCGGCGAGGGCCTGCTCCAGGCGTTCGTCCGGTTCGGCAATCACCTGTGGTTCAAGGCCGATCTGCCGCCGGTGCTGCGCGAGATCGCGATCCTGCGGGTCGGCGTGCTGTCGAACGCGCGCTACGAGGTGTTCCAGCACGAGCGGGTCGCGCGCGGCCTCGGCATGTCCGAGGACCTGATCGCCGCGATCCGGCGCGGCCCCGATGACCCCGCGTTCGACGAGCTCCAGCGCCTGGTCGTGCGGTTCACCGACGACCTCGTCCACAACGTCCGGGCCTCGGACGCAACGTTCCAGCCGCTCGCCGAGCGCATGCCCGTGCGCCAGCTCCAGGAGCTGACCCTCGTGATCGGCTACTACATGACCGTGAGCCGGTTCCTCGAGAGCTTCGGGATCGAGATCGAGGGCTCAGCACCCTGATGCGCGGCGGCGATTTCAGCTCCGGCTCTTGAACAGGTCGTCGATCGATGTCGCGACGATGGCCCTCTCAAGCCAGCGCTCCAGCTGCTTGAGATCCTTCTGCGCCAGTATGCGCTTATGCACGGCGGCAGGCACCACGATGCCACGCACACGAAGCACGGTGAGAATGTCTTCCGCCCGAGTCTCGACGCATCCTTCGGTGCGCCCTTCTGCGTGTGTTTCTTCCCAGGTCTTCAGCATGGTGTTCAGGAACTCCTGCTCGTTGGCTGCCCGGCTCCCTGAGCCGCGGTCGCGAGGGTCCGGTCGACGGCGACCTTAGCTCCGGCTCTTGAACAGGTCGTCGACTGATGCCGCGATGATGGCTTTTTGGTGCCAGATCTTCAGCTGCTTCGGATCCTTCTGCGCCAGGATGCGCTTGCGCGCAGCAGGGGGCACCGCGATGCCACGCGCGTGAAGCACGTCCAGGACGTATTCAGCGGCATTCTCGATGCGTCCTTCTGCGAGCGATTCGGTCCGGGTTTCTTCCCAGGTCTTCAGCATGGTGTTCAGGAACTCCTGCTCGTCGGGGGTCCGGGTCGGTTGCTGCGCGACGGCGTGTTGGAAGTGTAGCAGCGGACGCTCGGCAGCGGAACGCTCGTATGCGTCCGGCGGAAGGGCGTGCAGATCTTCGATGGCCTGCGGCAGCGCCGAACCCGCCGCCATCAGTCGGACCAGCAGCGTCGTGCGTTCACGCGGCAGCTCGCTTGCGACGACGAAGCCGACACGAAGCACGTCGTTGGCGAACAGATACACGCCCGCCGGCCACTCGGAGGTAGCTTTGAGCGTCAGCTTGGTCAGGATGCTGCTCGGAGCGCCGCCGCAGAGGATCCAGAGAAAGGGATCCACGGGCTTGCGCCGCGGCCGCTCGTCCGACTTCTTGCCATCGGCTCGCTGCCGGCGCGCACGCTGCTGCCACCATGCGAGGTGCTTGGTCAGACAGGCGCGAAACTCCTCGGCGCTGGGTGCGTCACTGTACGGCTCCAGCAGGCAAGGTATTGACACGAGCCGGCCGAGGAGGCCGAGCCGCTTGCGTTCGGCGGCCTTCGCCGGATCGGGTTCGTGGAGCAGGTCGGCGTGGAGCGGCTCGGGTGTGATCTCGGCGTGGACGACGGTGAGACCTGAACCCTCGAGCGTCGCCTTGCCGATCTGCTTGGCCAGCTGATCGAAGCGATTGCGCATGTCAGTCAGCAGACTGCCACGAGCGAGCGGCGTGACCCAGAAAATGAACGGCGGAGCTGCGTATTTCTCACGCGGAGTGAGCATTGAGCACACGATGGTGCTGATGCTCTCTAGTTCTGGATGTCCGGATATCGGACATACGTCATGGCAACCAATACGGTGCGTGCTGGAAGTGCCTGGGCCGGGGTCGAGCCGGACATGCAACCAGGGAACGCCCAGGCCCGCCGTGCTGATCCAGGCGACCGGGACGGGCGTTCGCCACCGTGCCGGGTGGGCGCAGGCGCGCCTTCGCGCAACGCCGCCCGGCTGCACGGTCAGCCGCGCCCGCTGCGAGCCGGATCCGCGCTGCAAGTGCATTGATTCGCGGCGACCACTTGCGTAGCCTCGCGGCATGAGCGTGCTCTCCGATCTGGTCACCGCCATCGCATCGGGCGCCGTCGAGGTCGTCGACCTGACCGCGCCGCTCTCGGCACAGACGCCGATCCTCAAGCTGCCCGAGCCGCTGGGACAGACCTCGCGGTTCGGCCTGCAGGAGATCAGCCGGTACAACGAGGCCGGTCCGGCCTGGTACTGGAACAACATCACCACCGGCGAGCACACCGGGACGCACCTCGACGCGCCGATCCACTGGATCACCGGCAAGGACGGGGCCGATGTCTCGCAGCTGCCGGCGCGCCGGCTGATCGCGCCGGCGGCGGTGCTCGACTTCTCCGCCGAGGCGACCGCCAATCCGGACTTCCTGCTGGAGATGAAGCATATCGATGCATGGCAGAAGCAGCACGGGCCGCTGCCCAAGGGCGGCTGGCTGCTGTTCCGCACCGGGTGGTCCGCGCGCGCGCAGGACGAGGACAAGTTCCTCAATGCCGGGCACACGCCGGGGATGTCGGCGGAGTGCGCGAAGTGGCTCGCCGAGACCGCGCCGGTGCTGGGCGTCGGCGTCGAGACGGTCGGCACCGATGCCGGCGCCGCGCACTCGTTCGATCCGGCGTTCCCCTGCCACTCGTTCCTGCTCGGCCACGACAAGTACGGGCTGACCCAGCTGCAGAACCTGGCGCGGCTGCCGCCGACCGGCGCGGTCGTGTTCGTCGGCCCGCTGCCGATCGTGCGCGGCTCGGGCAGCCCGTGCCGCGCCCTGGCGCTCGTCGAGCGGCAATGAAGGTGGCCGAGGTGGTCGGCCGCGGCCTGGTCGCGGCCGGCATCGATCACGTGTTCGGCGTGGTCGGCAGCGGCAACTTCCACGTCACCAACGCGATGATCGCCGCCGGCGCGCGGTACATCCCCGCCGCGCACGAGGGTGGCGCCGCCAGCATGGCCGACGGCTATGCCCGGGTGGCGGGCCGGCTGACCGCGCTGTCGGTCCACCAGGGCCCCGGCGTGACCAACGCGCTCACCGGGATCGTCGAGGCCGCCAAGAGCCGCACGCCGCTGGTGGTGCTCGCGCCCGAGGCGACCAACCCGCGCTCGAACTTCTTCGTCGATCTGCCGGGCATCGCCGCGGCGATCGGCGCCGGGTTTCGCCGGGTCACCGCCGAGCGGGTGGCGACCGACGTCGCCGAGGCCTGCCGGACCGCGCGGGCCGGCGCGGGCCAGACCGTGGTGCTCGGCCTGCCGCTCGACGTCCAGACCCAGTCCGCGGGACAGACCGCGCCGGAGCCGCCCGACGCCGAGGTCGAGGACGCCGGCGGGACGGTCCCGGCCGCGATCGACGTGCTGGTCGACGCGCTGGTCGCCGCCCGCCGGCCGGTGTTCATCGCGGGGCGCGGCGCGACCCGGGACGCGGGCCGCGCGCGCGGCGAGCTCACCGCGCTCGCCGAGCGCTGCGGGGCGCTGCTCGCGGTGTCGGCGGCGGCCAGGGGCCTGTTCGCCGGCGACCCCTGGTACCTCGACGTGTCGGGCGGGTTCGCCACCCCGCTGACCGCCGAGCTCCTGCCCCAGGCCGATCTGATCGTCGCGTGGGGCAGCACGCTCAACATGTGGACGACGCGGCACGGCCGGCTGATCGCCGCCGGGACGCTCGTCGCCCAGGTCGATCTCAACCCGGCCGCGATCGGCGTCAACCGCGCGGTCGACGTCGCGGTGTGCGGCGAGCTCGCCGGCGTGGCGCGGGCGTGCGCCGCCGAGCTCGACCGCCGCGGCGCGCCGCGGTCGCCGGGGTGGCGGAGCCCGGCGCTGCAGGCGCGGATCGCCGCCGAGGGCCGGTGGCGCACGGTGCCGTACAACGACGAGACCGGCGGCGGCCGGATCGATCCGCGCACGCTCAGCATCGCGCTCGACGACCGGCTGCCCGCCGAGCGCACCGTGGTCATCGACTCGGGCAACTTCATGGGCTACCCGTCGATGTTCCTGCGCGTCCCCGACGCCGCCGGGTTCTGCTTCACCCAGGCCTACCAGTCGATCGGCCTGGGCCTGGCGAGCGCGCTCGGCGCCGCGGTCGCCCGCCCCGAGCGGCTGACCGTCGCGGCGCTCGGCGACGGCGGCTTCCTGATGTCGGCGAGCGAGCTCACCACCGCGGCCCGGCTCGGCCTGCCGCTGGTGGTGGTGGTCTACAACGATGCTGCGTACGGCGCCGAGGTCCACCACTTCGGCCCGCACGGCCACCCGCTCGACATCGTGCGGTTTCCCGACGAGGATCTCGCCGCGATCGGCCGCGGCTTCGGCTGCGCCGGGGCGACCGTGCGCTCGCGCGACGACCTCGGCGCGGTGGCCGACTGGCTCGCCGGCGCGCGCCGCCAGCCGCTGGTGATCGACGCCAAGGTCGCGTCGTCGCAGCCATCGTGGTGGCTCGAGGAGGCGTTCCGCGGCCACTGAGCGACGTCCCGATGCTCCTCGAGACCGCGCGGCCATGGCGAGACGCCGCGCTCAGCTGGGCGCCGGCGAGACCTTCATGGGATCGTTGGGGGGCTTTGGGCCTGTCGAGAGGATCTTGATGATCCCGACGCCGCCGCCAGCGGCGCCACCGCCGCCGACGTCGTTGACCGGCGGGCCGATCTGGCCGCCGTCGCTCCCCGGCTTGGCGCCGACGGTGGCGATGCCGCCGGCGCCGCCATCACCGCCGACCGAGAGGCTCACGCCACCCTTGGCCGCCGCGTCGGGTGCCGTGGACTCGCCGCCGTCCCCGCCGTTGACGAGGAGGCTGCTCCCCTCGCCACCTGCGCCCCCGTTGGCAAAGCACTTGCCGGTGACGTTCACGGCCGGGGCCTCCAGGACGATCATGCCACCGGTACCACCACCGCCGCCGCCACCGCGCGCGTCGCCGCCGCTGCCACCGGCGCCCGAAGCGTTGATCACGCCGGGGACCGTGATGGTCTGACCCGCGAGCAGCAGCACCGCGCCGCCGCCGTGGCCTCCCGATCCGCCGCCGTTGCCGCCGACGTTGTTTGCGCCCTTGCCACCCGGGCAGCCGCCGCCGAACGTGGTGATCGAGAGCAAGCTTCCCGCGCCGCCGCCCATGCCTCCGCCCGGCGCGTTGCCACCGTTGTTCCCCGGGGCGCCGAAGGTACCGCCCCAGGCGCCGCCACCCTGGCCGCCGGTCGTCGCATTCCGGAAGTTCGTGGGACACGGGCCGGTATCCGCCGCGGGGCCCGCATGTCCTCCGTGGTGGCTGGCGGCATCGAGCGTTCCGGCGATCGTCACTGCGGCATCGGCGAGCAGGATCAGTCGCTTTGCCCCGGTCACCGAGACCGTGTTGCCGCCCGGGATCGTGATCGTCTGGCTGGCGATCACGCAGGCGTCGACCATGGGGGTGGTGGTGGCAGGCAGGCACTTGCTCGATGCGGACGTGTCCGAGGTGTCGATCGTGCCGGTCATCAGGTTGAGCGCACCGCGCGGCGCATCGGCGCATACGTTGACGAGCGTGCCCAGGCAGACGTGCACCGGTGGGCCAGCGTCGGGCGTGCCGCCGCCGGAGCCGTCCGGAGGCATCGTGCCACCGGGGTCACGGCCGCTGTCGTCGCCGGCGTCGTTGCCGCTTGCTGCGGACGAGGAAAATCCGCAGCCCCCGAGCGCCAGCGCCAGAACCCATGCGCGCATGTAGGGATTTTACCGTGAACCGGACGCACCGCGGCAACGCGGTGGCCTCGGCGTGGTTTTCGTCACGCGACCGCCTGCACACCGCTCCCGGCGGCCCGGTCGGCCGGATCCGTGCGGCGCGGTGGCTACTGCAGGCCGCCGAGCGCATCGAGCGCATCGACGGCGAACGCGGCGACCTCGCGCGCGGACTCGAAGGCGTTCAGGGTCTGCTGGATGTGCGCCTCGGAGTGCAGCGCGGACACCATCAGCCGGATCCGGGCCTCGCCCTCGGGGACGACCGGGTAGCACAGGCCGTGGCAGTAGATCCCGCGATCGTAGAGGTGATTGACGGTCTCGCGCAGGATCTGGCCGGTGAACGGATGGACGCCGTTGGTCACCACCGCCCGGAACCGGGCCCACCGGGAGCGGCGCAGGATGTCCTCGAGGTCATCGGGGTCGTCGCTGCGGAACGTGACCAGCCGCGCGCCGGCGAGCCGCGCACCCTCGGCGAGGCTCGGGTGCACGCCCGCGTCGCAGATGATGCAGTCCTTGGCGCCGAACAGCGGCGCGAACACGCCGAGGTTGGCGTGGTAGCCCGAGCCGTAGAGGATGACACCGCCCAGGCGAGCACGAAGCTAGGACACGACCGATCCACGGCTGGCCAAGCCCTATCACGCCCCTCCCACAGTCACGTGCGCAGGACCGCGGCGCGGGCCACACGAACCGCAGCTATCGCCGCGATAATCGGGGACCGCGACCTTCGCGAGCTCACTGGATGAGTCGCAGGCGCAGCTTCGGCGGCTCGGTGAGCCCGCTCGCGGTGGTGAAGCCGAGCAGCTCGGCGATCCGGCTCATCTCGAACACGACCGAACCCTGGCTGTCCGGATCGACCGAGTCGTGGACCTGCTGCCACAGCTTGCCGAAATCGGAATCCGACGGATCGCTCGGATCCCAGCCCGGGGGGGCCGCGGGCAGCGACTCGCCGGGGGTCACGGCGTAGGCGTTGTGGAGCGACGAGAACTGGTCCTGGACCATCTGGTCCGAGCTCACCGCCGACGACTTCGAGTGGATCCAGTCGCGGAACAGGTCGTAGGCCTGGTGGGTCCCGGTCAGGTTGTTGCGCAGATCGGCCAGCGTGATGTTCGAGTACCGCGACTCCTCGGCGCCGGTCGCGGCGAGCTGGACCTTGTCCTGCTGCTCGTTCATCAACCTGACCATGCCCTGGTAGCAGGTGACGATGTCGACGTCCCCGGGCTGCCAGCGCGACTGCAGCTCGGTCGCGTCGTCGATCAGGCGCTGCACCAGCTGGGTCTTGAACGCGATCGCCTCGTTGTCGGTCGCAGGATACGCCGACTGCTTGTAGCCGGTCAGCCCGCGCTCGTACGTGACGACCTCGGGGCGAGTGACCGGGGCGAACAGGATGCGCTCGATCGCATGCATCCCGATCACGCCGCTGGCGTCGAACAGGTACGGATCCGGGCCGGTCGCGTCGAGCAGGTCCTCGTAGCGCGAATCCATCGCGGTGTCGAACTTGGGGAACATCGGCGCGACCGCGCCTTCGACCTGCTCCCACGAGACGCGCATGCGCTTCCAGGTATCGCGCATCTTGGCGATCGCAGCGGCGTCGGACACCACGTTCCAGCCGTGCAGCGGCGCCGTCGCCTGCAGCTCGCGCGCGGCCTGCACGATGTCCGCCAGGTTCTGGGTCATCGCGGTGTGCATCGCCGCGGTGACCTCGGCCCGGAAATCGGCGTCGGTCTTCTCCATGCACCCGGCGAGCCCGGCCAGCACACAGCACGCGGCCGGCAGCAGGGCGCGCGCCCGGACGTTCCCCGCAGGGCTCCGACCGCTGGCCGCCGCTGGGAACCGTCGCACCCTGTTCACAGTCCCATTGAAATCCAATCGCCTGCCACGGGTCAAGAGGGAGTCCATGCAGCGGTCTGCGGCACGCAGCCTGCATCGGGCCGGATTCAGAGGACGAATGGCCCCGGAGGGGTATCCTCGTACATGAATTACGCGCTGTTCCTCGATGACGACCGCGTGCGCCATGCACGCTTTCGGGCGCGTATCGAGGCAGTTGGCTTTGCCCGCCGCCACCAGCTGCTCTACGCCTTCACCGCCGCTGACGCGATCGAGGCGTTGCGGGCTCACGAGGGTGCCATCGCCACCGCCTTCCTGGATCACGACTTATGTGAGGATGACCACTGGGTTCTTCCGGGAGCGCCCAGCAAGGTCCCGACCGGGATGATCGTGGTCGAGCACATCGTGACGATGCGCCAGCCGCCGCCGGCCATCACCGTGCACAGCTTCAACCACCACGCGGCCGTCGCGATGTGCGCCCGGCTGTCGGCGCTGCACGGCGTGGCGGTCCAGTACGTCCCGTTCGACGCGCTGCTCGGGCAGATCACCTGAGCGGCCGGTCACCGGGCGAGCGCCGCCGGGCCCGCGGCGGGCCGCGCGCGGGCGGCCAGGGCGACGACCGCCGCCCCCGCGACCAGGGCGATCACCGCCAGCCCTGCGGCGGCCATGCGCCCGCGGTCGTAGAGCACGCCGAGCGCGAGGCTCCCCGACCACCAGGCGACGCCCCAGACCAGGTAGTACAGGCCGTAGGCGCGGCCGCGCTGGTCGCGCGGCACGATCGCCGCGATCAGCGCCTTGCCGATCGACTCGGTCGCCGACCGCGTGATCGCCCACAGCGCGATCCCGGCGATCGCGAGGTACGGCGCGTCGTCGCTCGACGCCAGCACGAGCGGCGCATAGGCGGCACCGCCGAGCACGAACAGCGCGACGACGCCGGCCCCGGTCCGGCCGCGCGCGCGGTCGCGATCGAACAGCCGGCCGGCGGCCAGCGCGGCGAGCCCGTCGACCGCCATCGCCGCGGCGTAGGCGACCGGCAGCCAGCGGTCGGCGAGCACGCCCGCGGTCTTCAGGTGGTAGGCGAGCAGCGGCCAGTCCGCCAGGCCGATCGCGACCAGCGCGACCCCGACCAGGTAGAGCCAGTAGCGCGGGCCCAGCGCGGTCGGCGCGCCCGGATCGCCCGGCCCGGCGGTCTCCAGCGCGCGGGGATCGGGGTACAGCCGGCGGGCCCGCAGCAGCACGGCGAGCGTGATCGCCGCCGGGATCGCGAGCAGGCTGAACGCCCACGCGTAGCCGGACAGGGTCTCGCCGCGCCACAGCAGGATGCCGGTGACCGCGAGCGGCCCGGCGAGCCCGCCGATCTGGTCCATCGCCTCGTTGATCGCGAACGCCTTGCCGGCGCCGAGGTCCGACGCGGCGAACGAGGTCAGCGTCGACTTGGCCGGCGAGCGCACCGCCTTGCCGAGCCGCTCCAGGCCGACCAGCAGCGCGACGGTCGGCCAGCTGCCGGCGAGCGCGAGCAGCGGCACCGCGACCAGGTTGGTCGCATAGCCGGCGAGGGTCAGCGCCCAGTAGCGCTGGGTGCGGTCGGCGAGCGCGCCGCTGACGTAGCGCAGGCCGTAGCCGATCGCCTCGCCGGTCCCGGCGACCAGGCCGACCGCGGCGGCGCTGGCGCCCAGCGCGGCGAGGTACCCGCCGATCGCGCCGCGCATCCCCTCGTAGCACAGGTCGGCGAACAGGCTGACCCAGCCGAGCAGGATCACGAAGTGGCGGGCGCGCGCCTGCCGCGGATCGGGGGGGATGCGGATGACGCGCGCTTCGGGAGGGGCTGCGGGAGGTGATGTCTCGGTCATGTCGGATCTCGCAGCCTCGGGTCGAGCCACAGCTGGACCACGTCGACGAGCAGGTTGGCGATCGCGATCGCGCACGCGCTCACCATCGCGACGCCGAGGATCAGCGGGATGTCGAGCTCGAGGATCGCCTGCAGGATCTCGCGGCCGAGCCCGGGCCACGCGAAGATCAGCTCGATCACGACCGCGCCGCCGAGCAAGACCCCGAGATCGAGGCCGACCAGCGTCACGATCGGGCCGAGCGCGTTGCGCAGCGCATGGCGGCCGATCACGATCCGCTCGGGCAGGCCCTTGGCGCGCGCGGTGCGCACGTAGTCCTCGCGCAGCACGTCGATCAGCTCGGCGCGGACCAGCCGCGCGTAGTACGCCATGCCGACCGAGGCCAGCGTCATCGCGGGCAGCGCGAGGTGCGCGAGCCGGTCCCAGCCGCCGGTGCCGTAGCCGCCGATCGGGAACCAGCCCCAGCGGTAGGCGGCGACGTAGAGCAGCACGGTCCCGGCGACGAACGCCGGTACGCTCTGGGCGATCGAGCTCACCAGGTGAACGCCGTGATCCGGCCACCGCCCGCGGCGGGTCGCGGCGACGATCCCGAGCGGGACGCCGAGCGCGAGCTGGAGCGCGATCGCGGCGAGCGCGAGCTGCGCGGTCGGCCACACCCGGTCGGCGATGATCGCGGCGACCGCGCGCTTGCTGCGGTAGCTCTCGCCGAGGTCGCCGCGCGCGACCCGCGCGATCCAGCACCCGTACTGCCCGACCACGCCGCGATCGAGGCAGTAGTGGGCGCGGACCCGCTCGAGCGCCTCGGCGGTGGCGTGCGGGCCGACCAGCGCGCGCGCCGGATCGGCCGGGATCGCGATCGTGACCAGGAACGTCGCGGTGACCGCGAACCAGACCACGACGACCGTCCAGCCGGCGCGGCGCGCGATCGTGCGGATCATCGCGGCACCGGCACGCCGTCCGGCCCGAGGTCGAGCCACGCGGACGTGTAGTCGCGGATCCAGATCGGGTGAGGCTCGTAGCCGCGCACGTAGGGCTGGGTCACCTCGGGCAGCACGCGATGGTAGTCCCAGATCCAGGGCGCGTCGTCGTACAGGATCCGCTCGGCGCGGCGATACAGCGCGTCGCGCCGGGCCGGGTCGAGCTCGGCGCGCGCGGCGTCGAGCACCGCGTCGAGCTCGGGGTTGGTGTAGAACGAGTCGTTGGTCGAGCTGGTCGGCCGGATCGACCGCGAGTGGAACTTCGGATCGAAGAAGTCGGTCGGATCCGGGTAGTCCGCCCCCCAGCTCGCGTACGAGAACGCCGGGCCGGTCGGCTGGCTGATCGCGGTCGCCCAGGTCGCGAGCGAGGTCACCGTGATGTGGACCCGGACGCCGACCTCGGCGAGATCGCTCTGCAGCGAGCCCGCGACCTTCTCGGTCTCCTCGTCATAGTACGTCAGGTACTCGACGTCGAACCCGTGCGGATAGCCGGCCTGGGCGAGCAGCGCGCGCGCCTTCGCGACGTCGTGCGGGTAGGGCGCGAGGTCGGGATCGCGGCCGAGCATGCCGGGCGGCAGGATGCCGTGCGACGGGAGGGTCGTGCCGTTGAGCAGTCGCGCGGTGTGGTGCTTGTCGAGCGCGTAGTTGAGCGCCTGGCGGACCCGGCGATCGTCGAACGGCTTGACCTGCACGTTCATCCGCGATCCGAACACGTTCATCACCGCGGCGTGGTGGACGTAGGGCCGCCACGCCGGCTCGGCCATCACGAACAGGTAGTCGGGCGCGGGGAGCTTCGCGGCGGCGTCGAGGTCGCCGCGCTCGAACATCTGGAACTGGGTGTCGCGCGGGATGTTCTCCAGCATCACGATCGCGTCGAGGTGAGCGCGCTGCGGCCGGTAGTAGTGCGGGTTGCGGCGCAGCACGATCCGGTTGCCCTCGTCCCAGCTGGCGAGCTCGAACGGCCCCGTGGCGTCGGGCCGGCGTCGCAGCTGATCGCCGGCCGCGGTGACGTGCTCGGGGCGCTGCGGGGTCGCGAACGGCATCGCCAGGATGTCGAGCAGCGCCGGATTGATGCGGGCGAGCCGGATCACGAGCCGGCGGTCGGTCTCGGCGACGATCCCGACGCAGGTCGTGGCCTTGCCGTCGATCATCTCGCGCGCGCCGGCGATGTCGGCGAGGAACTCGGCGAACGGCGAGTCGGTGGTCGAGAGCGCGCGTTCCAGGCTGAACTTGAAGTGCGCCGCGGTGATCGGCGCGCCGTCGCTGAACGTGATCCCGGGCCGGAGCTCGAAGGTGTAGACCAGGCCGTCGGGCGAGATCGACCAGCGGTCGGCGAGCCGCGGAGTGACGTCGACGCTGGTCGGCGAGAACTCGACCAGGGTGTCGAACAGCGGATGCAGCACGTAGTAGCTGATCTCGTCGTAGCCGATCGTCGGATCGAGCGTGCGCAGCGAGGTCTCGACCGCGAACCGCAGCGTGCCGCCGGCGCGCGGCGTGGGCGATCCGGCCGCGCGGAACCGCGGGCCGTGGTCGGCCGGCTCGCAGCCGGCGGCCCCGAGCGCGGCGACCGCGCCGAGCGCGGCGAGTGCGGCGAGCGCCCACCGCGATCCCGCCGGGCGGCGGGCCGGCGGCCGGCTCACCGCGCCTCCCGGGCATCGAGCGCGTCGCGCAGGCCGTCGCCGAGCAGGTTGAAGCCGACCACCGCGAGCACGATCGCGACGCCCGGCGCGAGCACCAGGTGGGGCGCGATCCGGTAGTAGGCGCGGCCCTCGTAGAGCATCCGGCCCCAGCTCGCGGTCGGCGGCGGCGGGCCGAGCCCGACGTAGGACAGCACCGACTCGGAGATCAGGTTCTGGGCGAACCCGAACGCGGTCACCACGATCACGACGCCGCCGAGGTTGGGCAGGATGTGGCGGACCAGGATCCGTGCCGGGCTCGCGCCGAGCGCCCGCGCGGCGAGCACCATCTCGCTGCGCGCCAGCACCTGGGTCCGGCCCCGGATCACCCGGGCCATCGTCGTCCAGCTGACCAGGCCGAGCGTGACGAACACCGGCGCGATCGACGACGCCAGCTGGGCCTCGCGGAACAGCGCGGCGAGCAGGATCGCGAGCAACAGGACCGGGAACGCGAGCACGAGGTCGACCAGCCGCATCAGCGCGCTGTCGGTCGCGCCACCGGCGTAGCCCGCGGTGAGGCCGATCGCCACGCCGATCACCAGCGCGATCGCCGTGGCGAGCGCCGCGATCGCCAGCGAGATCCGCGCACCACTGGCGACCCGCGCCCACACGTCGCGGCCGAGCTCGTCGGTGCCGAGCACCGCGTCGCGCGACGGCGGCAGCGGCGCGCCGAGCTCGGACAGCCCGTGCTCGACGTCTCCGACCCGCGGATCGTGGGCCGACACCGCGGGCGCGATCGCCGCGATCCCGAGCATGCCGATCACCAGCAGCGCGCCGACGACGGCGCCGCGATTGGCGACGAAGCGGCGCCCGGCTCGATTCACGCGCGCAGCATATCGTTCCCGGATCCCGTCGGGCCAGGGTGGGCGTGGGTGATGGTCGGCGGTAACCTACAGACGTCAGCAGCCCTCCCGGACACTACGGAGATTCACGGCGCGCCACACCGCACGTACAATCCGTGCTCTTCCGAGCGGAAACGCCCGCAACCTCAGAGAATTACCGTCCTGCAGTTGTAACCACACTCGCGCGGGGAGGCCCGGTGTGCGGCCCGCAACGGCTCGCTGCACGGGCATCCAGCCTGCAGTGTTTTGCCCTCATGCCAACGGATTTCGGGACCCTGGTCCAGCGCGATCACGTCGACGTCCAGAAGGAGCTGATGCGCCTGCTGGACCCGTCGGCCACCCGGTCGCAGCTGAGCGCGGCGCTCGACGGCGTGCGGCTCGGCCTGACCGCGCACGCCGAGGCCGAAGACATCGTGCTCGGCCGGTTCGACGCGATCCCCGTGCTCGAGCCCGTGCTCGCCGAGGCCCGCGCCGCGCACCTCGCCCAGGAAGGCGCGCTGGGCGCGCTGGTCAGCGCCCGGCCGGGCACCGCGGTGTGGCGCGACCGCGCGGTCCACCTCCGCGAGATGATCCGGCGCCACGCGCTGCGCGAGGAGCTCGAGCTGTTGCCCTCGCTGCGCTTCCACGCACCGCGCGAGCTCTACCAGGGCCTCGCCGGCGCGTTCGCGACCGAGCGGCTGCGCCAGCTCGCGATGCTGCAGCCGTCGGCGCCGCTGTGCATCGCCGACGTCGCGCATCCGGATGCGCGCGACGCCGGGCACGCCGGGGCGATCGCGATGAGCTGAGCCGCGCGTTCACAGCTCGATCTGCAGGCCCAGCTCGACGACGCGGTTGGGCGGCAGGTGGAAGAACTCGGTCGGCGCGCGCGAGTTCCTGGCGAGGAACGCGAACAGGATCTTGCGCCACCGCGCGACCCGGGTCTGGCCGGTGGTGAGCAGGGTCTGGCGGCCGAGGTAGTACGTGGTGTCGGCCGGGTTGACCAGCAGGCCGTGGCGCTCGCAGCGCGACAGGACCCGCGGCACGTTGGGCTGCTGCATGAAGCCGACCCGCGCGACCACGCGGTAGAACCCGTGGTCGAGCTCGCGCACCGACAGCGACTGGTTGCCGACGACGAACGGCACGTTCTCGGTCGCGATCGACAGCAGCACGACCTGGCGGTGCAGCACCTTGTTGTGCTTGACGTGGTGGAGCAGCACGTTGGGCATGCCGCCGGTGCCCGAGGTCATGAACACCGCGGTGCCCTGGACCCGCGGCAGCCGGGTCTCGGCGAGGTCGGCGAGGAACAGGTCGTCGGGGATCGTCCCGCTCTCCATCTGCTTGGACAGCTCGAGCCGGCCGCGCCACCAGGTCGTCATCATCGCGAACGCGCCGACGCCGACCGCGAGCGGGAACCAGCCGCCGGCCGCGATCTTCGTGGTGTTGGCCGAGAAGAACGCCAGGTCGATCGCGAGGAACGGGATGAACAGCGCGAGCGCGATGTACAGCGGGTAGCCCCAGTTGCGGCGCACGACCAGGAAGTACAGGAACGACGTGATCGCCATCGTCCCGGTCACCGCGATGCCGTAGGCGGCCGCCAGGTTCGAGCTCGACCGGAACGCGAACACCAGCGCGACGCACGCGACCATGAGCAGCCAGTTGACCTCGGGGATGTAGATCTGGCCCTCGTGCTTGTGCGAGGTGTGCACGACGCTGACCCGCGGCAGGTAGCCGAGCTGGACCGCCTGGTGGGTCAGCGAGAACGCGCCCGAGATCAGCGCCTGGGACGCGATGATCGCCGCCATGGTCGCGAGGATCACCATCGGCAGCAGGACCGGCGTGTCGCTGACCAGGTCGTAGAACCCGTTGGACACCCGGGCACCCTGCTCGAGGAACAGCGCGCCCTGGCCGAAGTAGTTGAGCAACAGGCCGGGGAACACCACGGCCGACCACGCGACCCGGATCGGGGTGCGGCCGAAGTGGCCCATGTCGGCGTACAGCGCCTCGCCGCCGGTGATGCACAGCACGACCGAGCCGAGCAGCAGGAAGCCGTGCAGGCCGTTGCGGGCGAGGAACTCGATCGCGTGATGCGGCGACACCGCGAGCAGGACCTCGGGGCGGTGCAGGATGAAGCGGCCGCCGGCGACCCCGATCGCGACGAACCACAGCAGCATCACCCAGCCGAACACCGAGCCGATCCGGCCGGTGCCGACCCGCTGGACCCAGAACAGGCCGATCAGGATCGCCGCCGAGATCGGGACCACCAGCTCGCTGAACGCCGGGTTCTGCTCCGAGATGCCCTCGACCGCGCCGAGCACCGAGACCGCCGGGGTGATCACGCCGTCGCCGTACAGCAGGCCGGCGCCGAACAGCGCGAGCAGGACCGGGACCGACAGCTTGCGCCGCGGGCTCCGGTCGGTCTGCTCGACCAGCGCGGCGAGCGCGAGGATCCCGCCCTCGCCCTTGTTGTCGGCGCGCAGCACGAACACCAGGTACTTGAGCACCACCACCAGCATCAGGGCCCAGAAGAACAGCGACAGCACGCCCAGGACCTGCGCCGGGTCGTACACCCCGTTCACCGGGGCGATCGCGTGCTCCTTGGTGCGCGACAGGCACTCGCTCATCGCGTAGAGCGGCGAGGTGCCGATGTCGCCGTAGACCACGCCGAGCGCGGCGAGCGACAGCCCGGCGAGCTCCTGTCCGTGAGGCCGGCGGTGCGCGGTCTGGTTCATCGCGCGTTGCGTGCCGGTTGCCTCCGAGCGTGCGGTGGCGGTGGCGGTGTCGGTCATGTCCGCGGGCAATGCGGCCCCACCTCCTCGTAGCACGGCGCGATCCCTCTGAGCTATGCACCGGGCGCGCGTGTTTGCCCTGCCCGCAGCGAACAGTTGACACGACGGCACGTTACGGGCTAGGCCGCAGGGGTGACGCGACGAACGTTCCGGGGCCGCGCGCACGGGGTCAGGCGCGGCCTCACAGGCCGGCGCCGGCGCGCGCTGGCCGCGCTCGTCGTCGCCGTGGTTCCGGCGCTCGCAGCGTGCGACAACCTGTCGCCCAAGGTGTCCGGGATCAGCTCGCACGATCCCGGCAGCGGGCCGATCGTGATCGGCCACTACGCGTCGATCACCGGTGATCAGGCGAGCTTCGGCGCGTCGGACAAGAACGGGCTCACGCTCGCGGTCGAGGAGCGCAACGCGCGCGGCGGCGTCCACGGCCGCCCGATCGAGGTGATCCGGCTCGACGACGCGAGCAAGGCGGCCGAGGCCGGCACCGCGGTGACCCGGCTGATCACCGAGTACCACGTGGTCGCGGTGGTCGGCGAGGTGTCGTCGGGCCTGTCGCTGGCCGGCGGCGCGGTCGCCCAGAGCTACCACGTGCCGATGATGGTGCCGTCGTCGACCAACGAGCGGGTCACCCAGATCGGCAACATGGTCGCGCGAGTCTGCTTCATCGACGGCTTCCAGGGCTACGTGGTCGCCAAGTTCGCGCACGACAACCTGCACGCGACGCGGGTCGGTATCCTCTACGATCAGCAGCAGGCCTACTCCAAGGGCCTGGCCCGCGAGTTCGACCGCGCGTTCCGCGCGCTCGGCGGCACGATCACGACCCGCCAGGCCTACACCGGGGGCGACATCAACCTGTCCGCCCAGCTCCAGTCGCTCAAGGACACCAACCCCGAGGCGATCTTCCTGCCGGGGTACTACAACGACGCCGGCAACATCTCGATCCAGGCCCGCAAGATCGGGATCACGGTCCCGCTGCTCGGCGGCGACGGCTGGGACTCCGAGAAGCTCGCCGAGATCGGCGGCGCGGCGATGGAGGGCAACTACTACTCGAACCACTACTCGTTCGAGGAGGGCCGGCCGGAGGTCAAGGGCTTCGTCGAGCGGTTCCAGAAGCGGTTCGGGTTCGTCCCCGACGGGCTGACCGCGCTGGGCTACGACGCCGGGCAGGTGCTGTTCGACGCGATGGATCGCGCGAAGTCGCTCGACGGCGACGATCTCGCCGCCGCGATCGCCGGCACCAGGGACTTCCACGGGGTCACCGGGGTGATCACGCTCGACGAGCACAGAAACCCCGTCAAGTCGGCGGTCATGCTGGTGATCAAGAACGGCGAGCGGCGCTACGCGGCGACGATCCCGCCGCCGACCGCGCCGCTGCCCGACGTCCCCGAGGCCGACGACGCCGGCGCCGGCGCGGGACCGGCCGGCGCCCCGACCGGCAGCGCGGGCGGCAAGCTGCTCCAGACCCTGGTCGACACGCTGGCGCTCGGCGCGCTGTACGCGCTGATCGCGCTCGGCTACACCCTGGTCTACGGCGTGCTGCGGTTCATCAACTTCGCGCACGCCGACGTGTTCACGTTCGGTGCGTGGATCGCGTTCGTGATCGCCCGCCGGCTGGGCTTCGCGAGCGATCCCTCGGCGCTCGGATTGCCCGTCATCCTGGTGATCGCGATGGTGCTGTGCTCGGCCCTCGGCGTGACGATCGAGCGGCTCGCCTACCGGCCGCTGCGCAACGCGCCGCGGCTCAACGTGCTGATCACGGCGATCGGTGTGTCGCTGCTGCTCCAGAACACCGGCACGCTGCCATGGGCGTTCGGCCCGATCCCGCAGCACATGCCGGCGCTGATCACGGACCGCTCGCTGGCCACGGTCGCCGGGGTCCACCTCCGGCTGGTCGACACCGTGGTGCTGGTGCTCGCGGTCGCGCTGGTCGTCGCGCTCGAGCTGCTGGTGTATCGCACCCGGCTCGGCCGCGCGATGCGCGCGGTGTCGTTCGACGCCCGGGTCGCGTCGCTGATGGGCATCAACATCGGTCGCGTCGTCACCATCACGTTCGCGATCGGCTCGGCGCTGGCCGCCGCCGGCGGGCTGCTCTACGGCCTCAAGTACGAGAGCCTGCAGATCACCTCGCACTCGACCTGGGTGCTGCTCGGCCTGACCGCGTTCGTCGCGGCGGTGGTCGGCGGGATCGGCGATGTCCGCGGCGCGGCGGTCGGCGCGCTGCTGATCGCAGCCGTGCAGCAGTTCGGCGCGGCGTACCTGTCGACCCAGCTGCGCGACGTCTACGTGTTCACGATCCTGATCGTCGTGCTGCTGGTCAAGCCGGCCGGCCTGTACGGCCGCCCCATGGTGGAGAAGGTATGAAGCGGATCGCCGAGCGGGTCGCCGAGCCCGGTGCGCATCGCACCGCCGCCGGGTCCGCCGCGCTGGCGTCGGCGTGGCCGGTGATCGCCGGGGTCGCGCTCGCGTGGCTGCTCCAGCAGTGGATCGCCCCGGCGATCGGACCGTTCTACGCCAAGATGGTGCTCGATATCGGCATCGCGATCGTCGCGGCGTCGGCGCTCAACATCGTCAACGGCTTCGCCGGCCAGTTCTCGATCGGCCACGCCGGGTTCATGATGGTCGGCGGTTACGCCGCGGCGTGGCTGACCTACTACGGCTCGATCCGGCTGTGGGGCACGCCGGGCCTGCACGGCGGGTTCCTCGGCGGCGGCGACCTGCTGTTCCTGGCCGGCTGCGTGCTCGGCGGCGCGGTCGCGGCGGTCGCCGGCCTGGTGGTCGGCCTGCCGTCGCTGCGGCTGCGCGGCGACTACCTCGCGATCGTCACGCTCGGGTTCGGCGAGATCGTCCGCGTGCTGATCCAGCGCACCGGCGACGTGCTCGCCCCGGCCGACGCCGCGCACACCGCGCTGCCGGACACGCTGGGCCGCCTCGGCGGCGCGCTCGGGTTCCCCGGGCTGCCGGACTACACCCGGATCTTCTATGTCTACGCCGCGGTGACGATCGTCGTGGTGTGCGCGTACCGGCTGAAGATCTCGAGCCGCGGCCGGGCGCTGCTCGCGGTGCGCGAGAACGAGGTCGCCGCCGAGGCGGTCGGCATCCACACCGCGCGGGTCAAGGTCTCGGCGTTCGTGATGTCGGCGCTGTTCGCCGGGGTCGGCGGCGGGCTGTTCGCGCACGAGCTCGGCACCACGCTGAACCCGCGCGAGCTCGGGTTCCAGAAGTCGATCGACCTCGTGATCATGGTCGTGCTCGGCGGCATGGGATCGATCTCCGGCGTGATCCTGGCGGCGGCGATCCTCACGGTGATGCCCGAGCTGTTCCGCGAGTTCTCGGACTACCGGATGCCGATCTACGCGCTGGCGCTGATCGTCGTGATGATCGTGCGGCCGGGCGGCCTGCTGGGGGTCCGCGAGCTGTGGGACACCGCGTGGTGGCGGCGGATCGCGGGCAACCGGCGCGGGCCGCGCGCGATCGCGCGGACCGCCCGGCGGGAGGACGCGCCGTGACCGCCGCGCCGCCGGCGCTGGAGGCCCGCGACCTGGCGCTCGCGTTCGGCGGGCTCGTGGCGGTCGACCGGTTCTCGCTGAGCCTGCCGGCGCGCGGGCTGCACGGCCTGATCGGCCCCAACGGCGCCGGCAAGACCACGGTGTTCAACCTGCTGACCGGCGTGTACCGGCCCGACGCCGGCGAGATCCGGCTCGGCGATCGCCGGATCGACGGGATGCGGCCGTCGGCGATCGCGACCGCCGGGGTGGCGCGCACGTTCCAGAACATCCGGCTGTTCGGCAACCTCTCGGTGCTGGACAACGTGCGCACCGCGGCGGGGGTGCGCGCGCAGAGCGGCCTGATCGCCAGCCTGCTCCGCACGCCGCAGTTCCTCGCCGAGGAGGACGCGATCGTCGAGCGCTCGCTCGACCTGCTCGACATGCTCGGGATCGCGCACCGCGCCTCCGAGCAGGCGAGCAGCCTGCCGTACGGCGAGCAGCGCCGGCTGGAGATCGCGCGCGCGCTGGCCACCGAGCCGCGGGTGGTCCTGCTCGACGAGCCGGTCGCAGGCATGAACGCCGCCGAGAAGCGCGAGATGCGCGCGCTGATCCAGGGCCTGCGCGACGCGTTCGACGTCGCGATCCTCCTGATCGAGCACGACATGGGCGTGGTGATGGACATCTGCGAGCGGATCACCGTGCTCGACCATGGCGTCACGATCGCGACCGGCGATCCGGCGGCGATCCAGCAGGATCCCCGGGTCATCGAGGCCTACCTCGGCACGGCCGACGCCGTGGCGCCCGCCGGCGCGCCCGGCGCGTCTTCCACCTCCGGCACCTCGGAGGCGTCATGACGGCGCTGCTCGCGGTCGAGGACCTCGATGTCCACTACGGCGGGATCCACGCGCTCCACCGCGTGAGCTTCGCGGTCGACGAGGGTCAGATCGTCGCGCTGATCGGCGCCAACGGCGCGGGCAAGACCACCGCGCTGCGCGCGATCTCGGGGCTGGTTCGCCCGAGCGGCGGCCGTGTGCGGTTCGCCGGGCAGCCGATCACGGGGCTGCCGGCCCACGCGATCGTCGCGCGCGGCCTGGCCCACGTCCCCGAGGGCCGCGGGATCTTCGCCAACCTCACCGTCGAGGAGAACCTCCAGCTCGGCGGCTACCTGCGCGGCGATCCCGGCGGCCTCGCCCGCGACCGCGACCGCGCGCTGGAGCTGTTCCCGCGGATCCGCGAGCGCCTGGGCCAGAACGCCGGCACGCTGTCCGGCGGCGAGCAGCAGATGCTCGCGATCGCGCGGGCGCTGCTCGCCCGGCCCCGGCTGCTCCTGCTCGACGAGCCGTCGCTCGGGCTCGCCCCGCAGATCGTCCAGCGGATCTTCCAGATCCTGACCACCATCGTCGCCGAGGGCACGACGATCCTGCTGGTCGAGCAGAACGCCCACATGGCGCTCGCGGTCGCGACCAGCGCCCACGTGCTGGAGGTCGGTGCGCTGGTCAGCTCGGGGCCGGCCGCCGAGCTGGCGCGCGACGACAAGATCCGGCGCGCCTATCTCGGCGTCCACTGAGGGACCGAGAATCACTTTCGATTCTGGACCGCGGCGACGCGCTGACACCGGGATCGCGGGAACCGGGATCACTCAACATCCCGCCGGGCGTGCTTGCCCTTGGCCCGGACGTCATTCCATTCTCGCCGCCATGAAGCTGCTTGTCGCCGCCGCCCTCGTCCTCGCTGCCTGTGGCTCGAGCCCGCAGCCCACCACCACCCCCACGCCCACGCCCACGCCGACCCCTCCGCCCCCCCAGGAGGGCCAGGGCAGTGGCGCCGCCGCCACCGTCGCGCTGCCGGACGTGCCGTTTGCCGATCTCGACCAAGATCAGCGCAAAGCGTTCATGAAGCAGAAGGTCATGCCCGTGATGAAGCCGATCTTCCAGAATCACAACGCGAAGGACTTTGCCAAGTTTGGCTGCAGTACCTGTCATGGCGAGCAGGCCAAGCAAGGTCACTTCGACATGCCCAACCCCAAGCTCCCCAAGCTCGACTTCAACGACCTGAGCGAGTTCAAGAAGGCGGACCTGGAGTGGATGGGCAAGGAGGTCATGCCGACGATGGGCAAGATCCTCAACCTGCCGCTGTACTCGAAGGACAACCCCAAGGGGTTCGGCTGCCTCAACTGCCATACGCTCAAGGGCAAAGACGACAAGAACGAGCACGATCACGACAAGTGATCCGCGGAGCGGCCTGACCGCGACCCCTGCCAGCGCGGGCGATCACGTACGCACCATTCCCTCGCGTGCGCGAGCGCCCGCGGGCTGGATCCGCCCGGTCGGCGGTCGCGATGTGGTGGAAACCGCGCGGCGCACGCTCGGTTCGTCGGGGCACATGCGTTGCAGCCCTGTCGGGAACACCCCCAACACGGGAGCACGACATGGCCGACAACACGAAGATGCCGCCGAACCAGGACCAGCGTCAGCGTACGCCGCAGAACAAGCCGGGCGACGTCAAGCCGCAGAAATCAGGCGGTCCCATGCCGTCGGGCGGCAGCCCGGATCGCGACCGCCAGGGCGTGAACAACCCGGGCAAGCCGGCGCCGGAGATCGATCCGGATCGCGCTCGCCCGGATCGCAACCGGCCGGCTCCCGACAAGCACCCGGGGGTCGGCCCCGGGGACGACGAGGACGTCGAAGAGGGCGTCACGCCGCCGATCGATCGCGAGTAAGGTCACCGTCGCGCGGGAGGCGTCGCGATGAAGGGGAGCGAGGGGGCAGGCGATGACTCACGCGCATGGTTGACGTGGACGGTTTGACGTCGACCTCGACCCCGAACGTCGAGGTTGACGGCGACGTTGGACGTCGACCCCACCGTCGACCTCGACGTCGACCGAGGAATCCTCCAGG
>DATAPF010000592.1:0-40677 GCA_036265355.1 Kofleriaceae bacterium
GGTCCTGCGACTGACGGTTCAGCGAGACCAGCACGACCACCACCGCCGCGGTGATCGCCGCCGCCGTCACCGCGCTGAGCCGGCGGATCCGCCGGCGCCGGACGACCGCGCGCCGCGATGCGGTCAGGAACCGGCCGGCGCGGTCATCGGGCCCGCCGGCCTCCAGCGCGGGCAGCTCCGCCAGCCGGCGCTCCCCCCACAGCGCATCGCCGGCGTACCCGGCGCGCTCCCACTCGGCGGCGGCGGCGACGACCCGCTCGCGGACCACGCGCGTCCCGGCGTCCTCGTCGATCCATGCCCGCAGGGTGTCCCAGCTCTCGATCAGCGCCTCGTGCGCGATCTCGTAGACCGGACCGGACTCGGTATCGCGTGCGACGACCAGGCGGCCGCGCACCAGCGCATCGAGCACGCCAAGCGCTCGCGGCGCGCGCTCGATCAGCTCGCGGTCACCGCGGCGGGCCCGCGTGTTCTCGCTCGTGATCAGCGCGAGCAGGACCCGGCGCGCGGAGTCGCGGTCGGCCTGGGGCAGGCTCGCGATCACCGCATCGGCGTGGCGCGCGAGCGCGCCGGCGACTCCGCCGAGCCGGGCCAGCGCGCTCCCCGTGATCTGCCGGGTCGCCGGATCGCGCGCCTCCCAGAGCTCGGCGAGCGCGAACTGCAGCAGGGGCAGACCTCCGTCGGCGATCGACACCGACGCCGCGAGCTCGGTGAGCAGCGCGCTGGACTCGAACGCGAACCCGGTGGCGCGCGCCGGGCCGGCGATCGCCTCGGTCACACCCTCCGGGCTGAGCGGCCGCACGAGGTGGAACGCGCGCGTGATGTGCTCCGCGATCCCGGGCAGCGCGGCGAGCCGGGTGAGAAAATCGCCGCGCACCGTCGCGAGCAGCGCGACGCCCGGCAACCGCACGGTGAGCTCGCCGATCGCCGCGGCGACCGCGCGCGCTTCGGCCTTGTCGGACAGCGTCACCAGCTCCTCGAGCTGGTCGATCAGGATCGCGCACCCGCGCCCGCTGCCTTGCGCGAGCAGCCGCCCGCGGAGATGGCCCGGATCCGCCACCAGCCCGGCGGTGAGCTCGGGGTGGGAGACCCCGAGGTAGGGCGCGAGCGGGGAGGCCAGCGCCTCGATCGGTCGCAGCCCGGGCGCGAGCGTGATCGCGGTCCAGCTGCGCGCGGGGTCGAGCTCACCGTCGGCGATCCGCGGCAGCACGCCGGCGCGGCACAGCGACGACTTGCCCACGCCGGAGTCGCCCGCGACCAGGACCCACGGCTCGCTCCGCAGCCGATCGAGCACGGCGCGGACGTCGGCGTCGCGGCCGAAGAACAGCGCGCGATGCTCGGCCTCGAACGGACGCAGCCCGCGGTACGGGTTGCCGTCGGGGATCACCGCCGCCCGCGCGCCGGTCTCCAGCCGTTCGAGCGCCTCGCGCAGCTCGTCGCCCGAGGCCGGCCGCTGCGCCGGATCGCGCGCGAGGCAGCGGTCGACCACCGCGGCGAGCCCCGGATCGACCTCGCCGACCTGCTGCGCCAGGGCCGCGGCATCGACCGTGGTGACCCGACGCCCGAGCTCCGCGATCGTGGCCGCCTGGTGCGGCGGCCGCCCGACGCACAGGAAGTGGAGCAACACGCCCATCGAGTACACGTCCGACCGCATGGTCGCCGGCTCGTGCCTCCAGATCTCGGGTGCCATGTAGCTCGGCGTGCCCATCACCGCTCCGGGCGCGGTCAGCTCGAAGCTCGACGGCGGCTCCGGGGTGACCGAGAGCGTGTCGCCGGCCGGGATCGAGGGTGTATCATCGGGCGACGCTGGCGTCGTCACCCGCCGCGCCCGGACGTCGCCGGCGGCGGCGAGCCACTCGATCTGCCCGCCGTCGTCGAGCAGCTTGGCGAGGCCGAAATCGAGCAGCTTGACCTCGCCGTCGCCGGCGAGCATCGCGTTGGCAGGCTTGATGTCGCGGTGGAGCACGTTGCGCCGGTGCGCCGCTGCGAGCCCGCGCGACAGGCCGATGCCGAGCTTGAGCGCCAGGCGCCAGTCGACCGGCACCGAGATCCGGTTGAGCGACTGGCCGTGGACGAGCTCGTACACGAGGTAGGGCCGCCCGTCGATCTCACCGACGCGATAGATCGCGACCACGTTCGGGTGCTGGAGCCGGGCGATCGCCCGGGCCTCGATCAGGAACCGCTGGCGCGTGACCCGATCGGGATCGACCGACGCGATGAACTTGATCGCGACCGGTCGATCGAGCAGGGTGTCGTGGCCGACATAGATCTGGCCCATGCCGCCCTGGCCCAGGTGCCGCACGAGCCGGTACTCGCCGAGCTCGTCGGGGGGGACCCATCGAGTCACCCCGCCCATCGCTCCCGACACGCTACTTGACGTCGAACTTGCCGTTGCGGCCGCCGAAGCCGTCGGGCGCGTCGCCCGGCGCGAACGGATCCTTGATCCACTGACCGTCGGCGACGAACTTGTACTGGTAGGTGCCGGGCGGCAGCTTGACGGTGATCGTGTACGCGCCGGTGGCGTCCGCGGTCATGAGGTACTGCGGGTTGTCCGGCTTCCACTCGTTGAAGTTGCCGGCGAGGAAGATCTTCTTGGTGCCACCGCCCTCGGGCTTGAACACGAACACCACACCGTCGGCGGTCAGGTTGGGGCCGGGTGCGAGCTGCCTGGCCGGCGCGGGTGCCGGCGGAGCGGCCTCCGGCGCCGACGGGGCGGCCGGGACGGGGGGACCGGGCTCGGCGGCCGGCGTCGGTGGCGCGGTCGACGTCGGGCCGGCGGTGGTCGCGCCGCCGCACGCGGCGAGCGCGAGCGCGAGGTACGAGGCGAGCAAGCAGCATCTCGAGGTCATGAGGGTCTCCCGATTCTGCCGGCGATACTACGACAATCGCATCGCGCCGGGCGCGACGCGCCGGACACGCAGATCGGGGTCGCTGCGATCACCTCGGCAGGCCGGCCTCGATCGCCGCGACCACGGCCGGATCGTCGGGCGCGGTCCGCGGATCGAACCGCGTGATCGTCTTGCCGTCGGCCGAGATCACGAACTTTTCGAAGTTCCAGCGGATGTCGCCCTGGTGCCCGGCGGCGTCGGCGACCCGGGTGAGCTCCTGGTAGATCGGGTGGCGGCCGGCGCCGTTGACCTCGATCTTCTCGGTCAGCGGGAACGTCACGCCGTAGGTCGTCGAGCAGAACGTCTGGATCTGCTCCGGTGTGCCGGGCTCCTGGGCGCCGAACTGATTGCACGGGAAGCCGATCACCGAGAACCCGCGCGGTGCGAGCTTCTCGTGCAGCTTCTCGAGCGCGGTGTACTGCGGGGTCAGGCCGCACCTCGAGGCGACGTTGACCACCAGCAGCGCCTTGCCCTGGAAATCGGCGAGCCGGGTCGGCGCGCCCTGCAGGGTGTGGAGCGGTGCGTCCCATATCGTGGTCATGATGGCCTCCGGCTCAGCGCGGCAGTGCGGCCTCGACGGCGCCGATCACCGCCGGGTCCTCGGGCTTGACCTTGGGCGAGAACCGCGTGACGTGCTTGCCGTCGGCCGAGACCACGAACTTCTCGAAGTTCCAGCGGATGTCGCCCTCGTGGCCGCCGGCGTCGGCGATCGGCGTCAGCGCCTTGTAGATCGGGTGGCGATTGTCGCCGTTGACCTCGATCTTCTCCATGATCGGAAACGTGATGCCGTAGTTGGTCGCGCAGAACGTCGCGATCTCCTCGGCGCTGCCGGGCTCCTGGCCGTGGAACTGGTTGCACGGGAAGCCGATCACCGTGAAGCCCTTCGCCTCGTACTTCTTCTGCAGCGCCTCGAGCGTGGCGTACTGCGGGGTGTTGCCGCACTTCGAGGCGACGTTGACCAGCATCAGCGCCTTGCCCTTGTAGGCGGCCAGCGTGGTCGGCTTGCCCTGCAGCGTCTTGATCGGCACGCTCCAGATCGAGTCGAGGTTGTCGACGTTGACCGGGGCCGGCGGCGTGCCGGCGGGCGGCAGGTTCGCGGGGTCCTCGGCGGCGGCGACCGAGCCCTGCACGACCTTGGGCGCGGGGGCAGCGGCCGGTGCGGGCGCGGGCGCGGCGGCGGTGGCGGCGGGAGCCGGGGGAGTCGCGGGATCCTTGGTCGCGCCGGACGCGGTTTGATCGGTCTTCGAGCACGCGATGGACCCAAGAACGAGAGCGGCGAGCGCAAGGTTCTTCATGGGGGCGACCGTACATCAACGACCGCGGCGCGCAAGCGTTGGCCGCACCCCGGCGCGGCATGCCCCGCGCTCACCGCTCCCGTGACGGACCGCTCACTCGACGTCCGGGCGCAAACTTGAGCAGCTTCAGGAGGGCACCTCCGGTGGTACGTTCATGGGCGTGCGCGCGAGCTGTCATCGTCGCTGCCTCGACGATCGGCTCGCCCACGGCAGCTGCGGCGTGACGCCTCCAGATGACAGGTCGCGCGCGGCGCGTGAGCGCACTCGCGACGACACCGTCGAGGGCCGCCGCCGACGGCGTGCGGTCCAGAGACCGAGTCACAGGAACCGGAAAGGAATCAACATGAAGAAGAATCGTCAGCAGACCGGTGATAGGGCGCCGAGCGCGCAGCGGAGCTTGGATGTGCGGGATCTGGCGTCGGTGCGCGGTGGCATCGACGATGGAGGGGGTTCCCCACCCGGGAGCGCCAGGCCCACAGAGCAGTCGAGCATGCGCCACCAGACGTGATGCGGCTGTGCTGCCGGGGGTGGCTACCCCGGGCACGGTGAGTCAAGCTGCCTCCCGGCAGCCGGGCGGCCTGGATCGCCGCGAAATCGCTGGACCGCCAGGATCACAGGCGGTACATGAGGCTCGGCAGCCAGACCCCATGCGACACCCCTACGCAGACTTCATCGACCGCGTGGCCAAGCCGATGCGCTACCTCGGCGGCGAGTACCAGGCCGTCGTCAAGCACGCCGCCGAGGCGCGGGTCTGCCTGGCGTTCCCCGACGTCTACGACATCGGGATGTCCCATCTGGGGACCAAGATCATCTACTCGCTGCTCAACCGCGATCCGCGGATCGCGTGCGAGCGCGCGTTCGCGCCGTGGCTCGACATGGAGGCCGAGCTGCGCGAGCGCGGCCTGCCGCTGGTGTCGCTCGAGACCCAGCGGCCGCTGTGCGAGTTCGACGTCGTCGGCGTGTCGCTGCAGTACGAGCTGACGTTCACCAACCTCTTGACCCTGCTCGACCTCGGCCGGATCCCGCTGCGCGCGGCCGATCGCGCCGAGGACGCGGCGCTGGTGCTGGTCGGCGGGCCGACCGCCTCGCACCCCGAGCCGATCGCGCCGTTCATCGACGCTGCGGTCATCGGTGAGGCCGAGGAGCTGTTGCCGCCGCTGGTGCTCGCGTGGGCGGCCCTGCGCCGCGACCTCGCCGCGGGGCGCCGGACCCGCCGCGACGCGCTGGCCGAGCTCGCCGGCCGGTTCCCGCTCTACGTGCCGGCGCTGTACGCGACGGAGGTCGACGCGGCGACCGGCATGACGGTGGTCGGCGCGCCGCTCGATCCGCGGGTGCCGGCCCGGGTCAGCCGCGCGATGGTCGCCGACCTCGACCAATACCCGTTCCCCAGCGACACGCCGGTGCCGTACGCCGAGGCGGTGTTCGAGCGCGCGTCGGTCGAGATCGCGCGCGGCTGCACCGAGGGCTGCCGGTTCTGCCAGGCCGGGATGCTGTACCGGCCGGTGCGCGAGCGCTCGCCGGCGTCGATCGCCGCGTCGCTGATCGGCGGCGTCGAGCGCGCCGGCTACGACGAGACCGGGCTGACCTGCCTGTCGACCGCCGACTTCTCGAGCATCACCCCGCTGGTCAAGCAGCTGGCCGGGGAGCTGCGCAAGCGCGGCGTGTCGATGTCGGTCGCGTCGCTGCGCGCCTACGGCCTCAACGAGGACCTGCTCGACGAGCTCGCGCTGACCCGGATCAGCGGCCTGACGTTCGCGCCCGAGGCCGGCACGCAGCGCATGCGCGACGTGGTCAACAAGAACGTCACCGAGGCCCACATCGAGGAGAGCTCGCGGCGGGTGTTCGCGCGCGGCTGGCACCGGCTCAAGCTCTACTTCATGATCGGCCTGCCGACCGAGGCCGACGACGACGTGCGCGGCATCGTCGATACCGGCCGCCGCATGCTGCAGGTCGGCCGGGGCCTGATCGGCCACCGCGCCGAGGTCACGGTCAGCGTCAGCTCGCACGTGCCCAAGCCGCACACCCCGCTGCAGTGGTGCGCGCAGGATCCCGAGCCCGAGATCCGCCGCAAGCAGGCGATCCTGCGCCACGCCGCCGGCGATCCGCGCGGCCGGCGCGACGGCGGCCTGCGGCTCAAGCACCACCACAGCGGGATCTCGTTCATCGAGGGCGTGCTCGCGCGCGGCGACCGCCGGCTCGCCGACGTGATCGAGGCGGTGTGGCGCGCCGGCGCCCGGTTCGACGGCTGGGACGAGATCTTCGAGCTCGAGCGCTGGACCGCCGCGCTCGCCGCGCACGGCGTCGACGTCGCCGCCTACCTCGGCACCCGCCCGGTGACCGCGCGGCTGCCGTGGGATCACATCGACGTCGGCCTCGAGGACGGCTTCCTGCTCGGCGAGTACCGCAAGGCGCTCAAGGGCCGGGCGAGCCCGCCGTGCGGCAAGGTCGCCGGCATGCTGATCCACCACACCAACCTCGCCGACGCCGAGCCCGATCGCCGAAAGCTGGTCTGCTACGACTGCGGCGTCGCGTGCGATCTGACGAAGATGCGCGACGACCGGCTGGTCGCGCTGCGCGCGCTGGGCGCCACCGAGCGACCGGCCCCGCGCGGTGAGTCCGACCACATCGCCTTCGAGCGAGGCGAGACGGGAGGCAGTGGTCCCGGTGAGATCGACGGCGAGCTGGTCGACGTCTCCGAGCGCGGCGGCGGCAGCCCGGCCGAGCGGGCGGACGGCGGTGGTGAGCCGAGCGGACCCGAGAAGCCTGATGCGAGCGCGGGAGATGGAGGCTTCCAGGAGGATGCACAGGCGAGCACAGAGCGCCCAGGTGCAGGGCCGCGTGGCGCGGCGCGCGGAGGGGTGAATTCCGCGGCTGTGCCGCGGAAGAGGGGACGGGAACGTCCCCTATCTATGCCCGACCGCGAAACGGAGCGTGCGGAGCGCGTGCGGCTCGCCGGGCACCATGGCGCCGGGGCGCCATGGACGACGTACCGGATCCGGTTCGCCAAGGTCGGCCGCGCCGCGTTCCTCGGCCACCTCGACCTCGTCCGCCTGCTCTCCCGCAGCTTCCGGCGCGCCGACCTGCCGCTCGCGATGACCCGCGGGTTCTCGCCCAAGCCGCGGATCAGCTTCGGCCCGGCGCTCGGTCTCGGCGTGCCGTCGCTCGGCGAGCTGATGGACGTCGACCTCGAGCACGTCGCGCCCGGCCACCGGTCATGGGAGATCGGCGATGCGCCGCGCCACGAGCTGCCCGCCGAGGAGGTCGCCGAGCGGCTCGCAGCGGTGTGCCCTCCCGGCATCGAGATCCAGTCGTGTGGGGTCGTGCGGCTCGCCGGGCACCCCGCCGTGGCCGCCGCGGCCGCCACGCCCGATCTCGGCCTCGGCAAGCTGATCTCGGCGGTCGACCTCGTGATCCAGCCGGTCGCCGACGGCATCGCGCACGACGCCGCGCGACTCGAGCGGCTCGCCGCGGCGCTGCTCGCCCGGCCGCACGCTCATGTCGCGCGCGGCGACAAGCAGGTCGACGTCCGCGCGTTCGTGCGGGAGCTCGACGTGATCGCCGGCGACGCCGCGCGCCGGCTGTGCGCCGCGCTCGACTGGCCGGATGCTCCGCTGCTGCGCGCGCGGGTCCAGGCGACGGCCGATGGCTCGGCCAAGCCGTCCGAGGTCGCCCGCGCGCTCGGCGTGTGGGGCCCCGATGATCCGCGCGCGAGCCATGCGCTGGTCGCCCGGCTCGGCGTGGTCGCCGGCGCGGGTGCACTGCCGGTCGCGACACGCGCCGCGACCAGCAGTCAGGCGGTCCCGGCCCCGCGCCTGGCCGATTGATCATCGCGGCGCCCCGGGCCTGCCTCGGGCGTATCACCCGATGAGATCCGATCGCGTCGCGGTCTCGTCAAACTGTCATGGCACTGGCAACCCGCCTCGCCAGGGGCGCGGGTCCCCGCGGCGAGTGTGAATCGTTGTGGGCAGTGGCCGGCCAATGCCGCGGAACGCTGTGGCCGCTCGCCGGGATTTGCTGGCGCGCCAGCTGCATCGCCCGGCCCGCGTGAACCTCCCGCGCCCTGCGCTCTGGGTCCTTGCGATGTCGACCGCCGCCGCCTGCGGCGCCGCACAGAAGTCGATCGGCGATCTCGGCCCGGACGCCGGCGCTGCCGAGATCGACCCCGGCGCCGAGGCGGGGATCCCGTCGTGCGCCGCGGTCGATGACGCCGCGCCGGTCGTCGTGGCCACGGCCGCCGGCGCCGACGAGTACGGTCTGATCCTGACCGCGCAGTCGCAGTCCGCCACCAGCTGGTCGACCGCCGGCAACGAGGCCCTCGTGCTGGAGGTCACCGGCGGCGGTGGCCGGCTGATCGGCCACCTGGTGCTGCACCAGGGCGCGGCGGCGTTCGACTACGGCATGCACGTCGGCGCGCTCGCCGCCGGGGAGCCGATCGCGGTGAAGGTGTCGAGCCTGTCGAGCGCCAGCGCGGTCCGCGGGGCCTGCGTCGTCGCGGCGCTGACGCCCGCCGCGGCGATGGGCGCGGCGGCCGAGGGCCTGGTCCACGCGCCGATCTTCCGCTGGCCGGTCCAGAAGCGGTTCGACGACCTGCCGGTCCTCCTCGGCTGGTCGAAGGCGCGCCAGGCGTACCAGACCGTGTTCACCAACGAGAACGGCGGCACCGTCGAGCAGTGCGGCGGCGGCGCGAGCGGCATCCAGGCCGAGATCGCGCGCTGGGGCCGGGCCGCCGACATCGAGGGCAACTACGCCTACGCCGGCACGCCGCGCTGGGAGCGCTGCACCGGCACGGTCGACGTCACCACGACGCCGGTGCGCACCGAGGCCGCCCACCCGATTCTCTACTACGGCGACGGCCACAACCGGGTGTTCGAGAGCCGCGGCGGCTACGGCCAGACCTGCGGCGCCGGCGCGTCCGAGAAGGCCAACGGCGACCTCGCGGGCTGGAACGTCGCCAGCCCGGGCAACGCGCTCGCCGACGACGCCGGTCGCGTCGTCATCATCCGGCCGCTGCCGGTCGACCTCGACGCGCTCGGCTACGCCCAGTTCGGCGGCCGCCGCGAGGCGCTGATCGACCGCTACGCGCCGTGGCTGTACCGGATCACGTCGCTGGAGCTCGCGCGCGAGGGCAAGATCGACAACAGCCAGTCGCTCGGCCTGTCGCGCTACCTCTACGCCGACGTCCGGGTCGCCGACGTCGGCGGCTCGGGCGACTCGACCTGCTCGCTGAGCGTATCCGGCGGGTTCAAGCTGCGCGCGATCACCGCCGGCGGCACCGAGATCAGCGGCCCGCAGATCACCGCCGCCTACGCCAGCAATGGCGCGCACGACTGGAAGCGCGTCGCGATCCCGCTGCCCGCCGGGTTCGGCGCCGCCGACGTCGCGAAGTTCCGGTTCGATGCCTACGACAACGACGGCATCTACCTGACCGCGATCGGCGACGCGTTCATCGCCCAGCCGGCCGGCAGTAACGGCGCGACGCTCGCCTACGTGCGGCGCGGCGAGCGCGCGATCGCCGACTACGTCGACGACGACCGCAGCAGCTGCACGGGCGGCACCCACACCGGCGGTCCGGGCGGCACGCCCTACACCTGCGTCGGCGGCCTGGTCGACGTCGCGAGGTGACGCTGCCACGGCGGTGCCAGCCTGCGCCTGGCCTACGGATCAGATCGCCTTCGGCGGCGGGTCGGCGTGGAGGGTCCAACCGTCGGTCGAGCAGTCGGCAGGGACATCGGTCATGGGGGTCAAGCCTCCGCCGGCCGCCGCGAGCTCGGCGCGCCTCAGGTGCCGGAGCGTCTCCGCGCGGACGCGCAGCGGGTTCTTGTTCTCTGGGTTCTTCTTCATCTCGCCTGTCCTCGATGCCTGCGGTTCGCCGCGGGCGCGGACCAGCCGGATTGCCGGGTCACCACGCCGTCGCGACGAAGCAGTTATCCGGGACAGATGCAGAGCCAGAGGCGTTCGTTGCGATGACCGCGCGTACACCGGCCCTCGCGAAGGCCGGGCGTACCGGTACAGGCGCGGCAGTGACCTCGCGGTTCGCGGCGCGCGTGATATGAACCCAGCGTGGCGATCAGCCTGTCGGTCAACCTCAACAAGGTCGCGCTGCTGCGCAACTCGCGGGGCGGCGGCAACCCCGCGCCGCTGGTCGCGGGCCGGACCTGCCTCGACGCCGGCGCGTACGGCCTGACCCTGCACTGGCGCGCCGACAACCGGCACACCCGCGCCGACGACGTCCGCGCGCTGCGCGCGCTGTGCGATCAACGCGGCGCCGAGTTCAACCTCGAGGGCGACGACCGCGAAGAGCTGATCGCGCTGGCGATCGAGCTCGCGGTCACCCAGTTCACGCTGGTGCCGGTCACGCCGGGCGAGATCACCAGCGACCACGGCTGGCAGCTGCCGCGCCAGCACGCCACCCTCGCGCCGATCGTCGAGCGGCTCAAGGCCCGGGGCATCCGCACCGCCGCGTTCGTCGACCCGCTGCCCGAGATGATGCCGGCGGTCGCGGCGACCGGCGTCGACCGCATCGAGATCTACACCGAGCCGTACGCGTCGGCGTGGGGCACCCCGCGGCTCACCGACGAGCTCGATCGCGTCCGGCGCACGGCGGCCGCCGCAGCCGCCGCCGGCATGCAGGTCAACGCCGGCCACGATCTCAACCTGCGCAACACCCCGCTGCTCGCCCGCTCGGTGCCCCAGATCGCCGAGGCGTCGATCGGCCACGCGCTGATCGCCGACGCGCTCTACCTCGGCCTCGCCGAGAGCGTGCAGCGCTACGTCCGCGCGTGCCGCGGCGAGGCGGTCGACGCGCCGGTCACCCAGTAGCCGCCGCGTCAGCGAAACGCCTCGTAGAGGTCGCCCGCGCCGCTGCGCTGGCTCGAGAACACCGCGTGCCGCCGGTCCGGCGACAGCCGCAGGTCCTGGTCGTACGCGGGATCGCTGAGCTCGGGGATCGCTCGCTCGGGCCCGAACGGCTCGTCGACCGAGTCCCGGTGGACCCTGTAGAAGTCCATGCCGGAGCCGCGATCGGCCTGGTAGTACATCTCGAGCCCGCACGGGCTCACCCAGCCGCGCAGCTCGTCGCCGGTCGTGTTCACGCTGTCGAGCGGCACCGGCGGCGACCAGCGATCGGTCACGCGGTTGCGCGTGGTGATCCAGAAATCCGTCTTGCCCTTGCCGCCGGGCCGATCGGAGTGAAACATCATCGCGAGCCCGCTGAGGAAGACCGACGGCCCGCGCTCGAGCGCCGGCGTGTCGAGCTCGCTCACGTTGCTGGGCGTGGCCCACGGCGAGCCGAGATCCGCGCGCGTCGTGACCCAGATGTCGTCCTGGCCCATCCCGCCGGGCCGATCGGAGACGAACCACATCGTCAGGCCATCGGATGACAGCTCCGGCGTGTTCTCGTTGTCTGTGCTCGACAGCTCGAGGACGTGCTCCACCGGGCCCCACGCCAGCAGCGTGCTGTCGCGCCGGACCCGCCAGATGTCGGCCTTGCCGAGCGTCCCGGGGCGCGGCGACGTGAAGTACAGCTCGCGGCCATCGTCGCTCGGCGTCGGATCGTCGTCCTCGACCGAGCTGTTCAGCGCGACCATCGGGGTCGGCGGCGACCACGGCCCGAGCTCCATGTGCTCGGCGGCGCAGGCATCCGCTGCATCGCCGAGTGGGTCGAAGCCGTACCGGCCGCAGCTCGCGACCAGCACGACGACGGCGAGCCGGGCGAGGCGCACGCGACCAGTATACCGGCGCAGGTCGAACCGCGCGCGCTGGCAGCAAGTGGCAAGCCAAACCCGGGTACAACGCCGGCATGGCGCATGCGACATGGACAGCGCTCGTCGTGCTGACCGGCTGCGGTGCGGCGCCGGTGAGCCCGTCGGCGCCGGGTTGCCCCGACGGTGTGATGCGGGTCGCAAGCCGGGGCGATCTGGTGCGGCTCGCGAGCTGCGCGACGTTGCGCGGGCTGACCGTGCGGTCCGGCGCCGCGCTCGACGTCTCGGCGCTGCGCGCGCTGACCACGATCACCGGCGATCTGGTGATCGGACCGACGCTCGCCGTCGAGGACGTCGAGCTCCCCGCGCTGCGCACGGTCGGGGGTGCGATCCGCGTCGTCGGCAACGGCCTGCTCCGGCAGCTGCGCCTGCCCACGCTGGAGCTCGCGGGGACGGTGGTGATCGACGGCAATCCGGTCGTGGCGACGATCGCGCTGCCGCGACTGCAGACCGTGCACGGAGCGCTCCGCATCACCGACAACGCCGTCCTCGAGCTGCTCGATCTCGCCGCGCTGGCATCGGTCGATCAAGAGCTCGTGTTCGCGGGGGAGCCCGCGCTGGCGCTGGTCGAGGCCGAGCAGCTCCGGCACGCCGCCGCTGTTCAGATCGATGCGCCGAGGCTGCCGCCCGATGTCACCGAGCGTTTGCACGCGGCCGCGCGGTGACTCGCCAGAACCGGCGCCGGTCGGCTCAGCCCAGGAGCTCGTCGACCGACGCTACCCGGAGCGCGCGATCGAGCCAGCCATCAAGCGTGACCAGGTTCGTGCATTCCAGGATCCGTCGCCGCTGGTCCTCGGACACCGAGAGCCCGCGCTGCGCCAGGATCAGCAGCAGCGCCTCGGCCCTACCCTTGGCCTCGCCCTCGGCCTTACCCTTGGCCTCGCCCTCGGCCTTACCTGCGGCGACATCTTGCTCCCAGGACCGGCGGAGCGTCTCGCTGAAGTACTTGGGGGCTTCGGGCATCATCCTGTAGAACTCCTCGCTGGCATCATCGCTCAAAGCGCTCTCGATCAAGCTCAAGTATAGCCCGCGCTCTGGGTCTGGGAGCGCCTGGATCACGACGTAGAGCGCGACGGCGATCTTTGCTGCAACTTGAAAGTCGCCCTTGCCGTGGGCGACGACGGACAGCGCGGCCAGCTGCGGATCCCGAGCGGCCTCGTGAGCCTCCGTGATCTTCGGGATCCGCTCGGGGTGGATGACCTGTGGGCGGAACACCGAGCCGGGGCCGACGTCGATCGGTTGCGCTGCCCAGCTTGCGACCCGCGGGTCCGGGGTCACGACCAGCACGATGGCTGGACACCTGTGCCGGACGCGAGCGCCGGTGGCGTAGTGCGGCCATGTGAAGCGCTTGTCCTCGTCCTTCTGGAGCTGCGCTTCAACGACCGCGGCGAGGACCGTTCCACCTGGCGCCGTCATGACGACGACGGCATCGGCGCGAGATTCGACCGCCTTGACCTCGTTGAACACGGAGTCGGCCAGCTGCGCGGCCGCTGAGGCGGGAACCCGGATGTCCAGAAACCGGGTCAACAGCTCGGGCACGAGGTCCGGCTGCTTGCGGACCAGCTCGACGATGCCTTCATGAAGCGTGGAAACCGACATGGCGACACTCACGACAACCTGCTCGATCGGTCTGACACTCGACGTGTAGCACTCGTGAGATCGTGAGTACAGGATGATGATCGAGATTGTGCGACTGCATGCGGTGATCGAGATGAGAGTTCGTCATTTCTGTTAGCGTCGGACGTACGGCGAGCTCGAAGCTGTATTGTGGCCCAGCATGAGACCTTGATTCGCGCGGTTGCTGCATCTCGCGAATGCGCCGCGTGAGCCATGGCAAGCCTGGTTGGCGATCGCGCGCGGCTCGACGCGATCACAACGCCATCGCGGGGGGCTACACGAAGCGTTGTTCGGGGCGTGGATGGCTCAGCTACACGCGTCGTACACCTCGCCGTTCTCCGTGATGTTCGTCTTCGGGACCTGACGGCCGCACTGCGTACACAGCACGAGGCGCTCCGGCGGTGCCATCCGTTCTGCCGGGGTGCCGCGGTACGGGTCGGTCATCGTCGGCGCAGTCGGTGACGGCGATGGCGGTGAGATGAGCTGATTCCAGACCGCCTGCACTGCACGGCGCGGCGCGCGCGGTCCCGGCCGAGCCGATCGAGCTGCTCGACGCCGAGACCGGCGTGTTCATGCTGCTGTTCCTCGACCTGTCGCACGACGAGGCCCGGCGGGCCGGCCGGCTGCACAGCGAGGCCGACCTGGTCGAGGCGATCATCCACGGCGCGGTCAAGCGGGTCCGCCCCAAGGCGATGACGGTGTGCGCCGCGATGCTGGGCCTGTTGCCGATCCTGTGGTCGACGGGCACCGGCGCCGACGTCATGAAGCGGATCGCGGCGCCGATGGTCGGCGGCCTGGTCACCAGCTTCGCGATGGAGCTGCTGGTCTACCCGCCGATCTACTTCCTGTGGCGGCGGCGCCAGCTACTGGCGACCGGCGAGGCCGACGCTGCCGCCGCCGTCGCGGCCTCGCTATGCCAGTAGGTCCAGCCGCAACTGGCGGAGATCGATGATCGCGCCTGCCGCGCGGAGGAAGTCCATGCCGAGGATTCCGCCGATCGCAAAGCCGTAGTCCATCTCGCCGACCTCCACTTCGAACCCGTCAAGCCCGACGTCACCGACCGCCAGGCGATCGACGAGGCGAGCGAACACGAGCTCGGGACCACCCACGCCACGGAGGACGCGCAGCCGGTCGCTGGGGTCGAGATACACCCGGCCTCTGCAGCGAAGTCGGCGTTCAGGATCGTGCTCGCCGCGCCGCTATCGACCAGGACGTCGGCGATCTCGATCGTCGTGTTCCGGAAGGTCAGCGACGCCGTGACGAACGGAAGCTCACCGCGGATCTGGAGCTGTACCGATCCTTCTCATTCCGACCCACGGCCGCTCCTCGATGTCCAGTTTGATCATTCCGGTGTGGCGAAGCCGAGCTCACGCTCCGGGTACGCGCGCGCGCGCTGGAGTGTGGCGTACCGCTTCATCAACGTGCGCCCATCGGGGCACACCTCGACGACCGCGATCTGATCGAACACGCGCCGGCCATCCACAGAGTGGGCTTCCAGAGCTTCGATCACCAACCACTGATCCGGATGAGCAGCACGTACATCGCACCAGCGCACGCTGCCACGCTAGCAGCGCCGGATCGTCAAAACAACTTTTCGTCCGTGCTGGACTTGCTGAGGTTGTGAGCCTCGGCGAGTGTACTGAGCCGATGATGCTGCGGTAGCCGATGGTCCGCGGGGCGGCTGGTGTCTCGCGCGGGCGATCAGATACGGTTCAGCGATGACGGCTACCAGGCCATGGACGCGCCACGCGGGGATGGTCGACTCGGAGACCATCGAGACCCACGCGCGGCTGTTCTGGTCCGCCGGCTGCCAGGCGGTCCGGCTGCCGCGGGGGTTGCGCTTGCCTGGCAGCAAGGTTGTCGTGCGGCGGGCCGGTGAGACGCTCGTACTGGAGCCCCTCGCGGAAGCCGGGGACTGGGGAGGGTTCTGGGATCGACTCGTCTCGCTCGCTCGGCCGATTCGTCGTCGCAAGGCGCGATCGGGCCAGCGGCGCAGGCGGCGCTGATGTTGCGGCTCGGTTTCGGGGCTGCGTCACCCGCTGCGCGGCGTGCATAGCTGTCGTTGCGCTGGACACTTGCCGCCACAATGTTCGTGAGTTCGCCGCGTTCCTGGCTCGCGGTCGCCGACTGGCTGGCATGAACAGCCGCCCCGGAGGCGGGTCTCGTTCCGGCATGGCACCTAAGCCGCGTCATCGACCGCCCGCTCGAGAGCCTCATCAAGCGCGTCCCGTGCGATTCGTTGGGCGCGCGTGTCGTCCCCGTATCGAACGACCGCGCCCGGCGCGATCCGCGTCGACATCCCCTTGTATCGAACGACCGCGCCCGGCGCGATCCGTGTCGCCGTCCCCTCTCGCTCGAGCAGGATCAGCCGGCGCTCCAGCGCGGCGGAGGCCGCCGCGAACTCCCAGGTGACGCTCTCGGTGACCACGGAACAGTCGAGGATCACTGCAGACGCAGATCGAAGCTGCGCTTCGACCCACGTCTGCCATGCCTCGTCGGGCACCGCCTGGACCTCGGCCTGCAGAGCCATAGGAATCTTGGCCTGTAGATCGGATGCCGTCTGGCGGGCGTGCACCAGCGCCACCACGACGCCGTGCACCGCCGCGGCGGGAGCCACGATCCGGGCGAACACTCGCGGCGCGTCAGCGTAAGAAAATGACCGCAGGTACACGATGGGTCGAGAACGGAGGTAAGCGCCCGAGTAAAATCGAATCAACAACACAGTCACGACGATCGGCCCGCTGAAGACGATGAGCGAGATGAGAAACAGCGGGTTCGCCCACGACACTCCGAACCAGCGCAGGAGACGCAGGTTCTTTCCATCGAGCTGGCCCATGATCCCACGCACGATCCACGCCGTCGCCAGGTACCAGGCGAGCGGAAGCACGGTCGTCAGCGCTTCCTGGTTGGTCATCGGGAGCACCCGGTCGTTGGCGACGCGGCGGCCGGCCACGGCACCTGCAAGCCAGCACAGCAGCACGGCCACGAGCACGACCGCATACTTGAAGCGCCGGTCATGGTTCGGGATCCGCTGGAGATGGCTCGCGATGCGCACGAGCAGCACCGTGACTGCGAGCAGCAAAGCCACGACCAGCGCCAGGATGACCGGCCGATTGGGGACGACGAACACGACCGTGGTCGCGACCAACGCGATCGCCGAGGGGACCAGCAGCATGTCCGCGTCACCGCGGCGCGCGGTGGCCGGGATCGGACGAGCAAGCACGCGGGTCTCGCGCCGACGGCGCAGCAACGCTTCGACGATGGCGATCAGGAAGGGCGCGCCCAACAAAGGTGCAACGTAGAGCCAGCCCACATGGTCAAGCAACGGGATGCTGACCGCGAACAGCGTGCCGACGGGTTGCCACATCGCCGTCACCCCGCCGAGGATGTCGTGACCGGGATGGTCATCCACGACGAAGACCGCCACCATGGCGGCGAGCATGATCACGGTCACCGCCGCACGCTTTACCCTCACCACAACGCCACGGTGTCACATGCATGAGACCGGGTCAACGAACGCCGCCGTCCGGACCTGACGCCGCACATGGCTCGCGGGCGTTACGGATGTCCGACTTCGGCGGCACTACATCGACCATGGCGACCGCAGGACTCGCGATCACGATCCGCGCGCTGCAGTTGCGGCATTTCCACCAGGGTAGGCGCCTGTCGCCGTTCGCAAGCATCGCTCCGTGACGCCCGCGGCGTGGCGCGCATGGCTGGCCCGAAGGCGGGTCAACGGGCGCATTGGCGCTATCATGGCGGCCATGCGCGATGTCCTGGAGCTCGGCAGCTCGCTCGGCTTTCTCGATGAGATCTCGGAAGGCTACCTGGAGCAACCCGACGCGATCGATCCGAGCTGGCGATCGCTGCTGACCGAGCACCCGCCGGTGGTCGGCAACGGCCATCGCCCGGCGGGCAACGGTGCGGCCAGCGCGCCGGCCGAGGCGCCCGGCGGCAACGGCCACCCGAGCCCGGTGCGGGCGCCGGTGCGGGTCGCCGAGCTGCAGACGCTGCCGCCGGTGTCGACCCGGCCGGTGACGATGCCGCTGTCGCCGATCGCGGGGACGATCTCGTCTCCGGCCGCGCCGATGGTGTGGCCGCTGGTCAACGCGTATCGCAGCCGCGGCCACTTCAACGCCAGGCTCGATCCGCTGGGCCTGCTCGAGACCGCGCGGATCGTCGAGCTCGATCCGGCGACCTGGGGGTTCGCGCCGCGCGACCTCGACCGGCTGATCGAGCCGACCGGCGTGCACGGTCTGCCGCGCGCGACGCTCGGCGAGATCGTCGCCCGCATCCAGCGGGTGTATGCCGACACCGTCGGGCTGGAGTTCATGCACATCACGTCGCCGGCGCGGCGGTCGTGGCTCGCCGAGCAGATGGAGACCCAGCTGCGGGCACCGCTGCCCGCCGAGACCCGGATCCGGATGCTGGCGCTCTTGATCAACGCCGAGCAGTTCGAGCGGTTCTGCCACACCAAGTACCCGGGGACCAAGCGGTTCTCGCTGGAGGGCGGCGAGGGCGTCATCCCGGTGCTCGACGCGATCCTGACCCACACCGCGCGGCTCGGGGCGATCGAGGCGGTGCTCGGCCTGTCGCACCGCGGCCGGCTGACCACGCTGGAGCAGATCCTCCGCCGGCCCGGCCGCGATCTGTTCGCGCAGTTCGAGGACGTCGAGCCCGAGAAGGCGATGGGCGGCGGCGACGTCAAGTACCACCTCGGGTTCTCGACCGACCGCACCGACGCCAACGGCCACGTGATGCACGTGTCGCTGGCGTTCAACCCGAGCCACCTCGAGGCGGTCGACCCGGTGGTGATCGGCCGGGTCCGCGCCAAGCAGATCCGGCACGGCGACTTCGAGCACCGCCGCGTGGTCGGCGTGCTGGTCCACGGCGACGCGGCGTTCGCCGGCCAGGGCCTGGTGCCCGAGACGCTGCAGCTGTCGGGGCTGCCCGGCTACCGGACCGGCGGCACGGTCCACGTGATCGTCAACAACCAGGTCGGGTTCACGGCGTCGCCCGCCGAGCAGCGCTCGACGCCGTACTGCACCGACGTCGCCAAGATGCTCGAGTGTCCGATCTGGCACGTCAACGGCGAGGACGTCGATGCGCTGGCCCGCGTGGTCGAGATCGCGTGCGAGTACCGCGCGCAGTTCGCGTCCGACGTGGTGATCGACATGTACTGCTACCGCAAGTACGGCCACAACGAGGCCGACGAGCCGAGCTTCACCCAGCCGGTGATGTACGAGCGGATCAAGCGCAAGGCATCGCCGGTCGAGGTCTACACCCGGGAGCTGATCGAGCACGGCGTGGTGTCGGCCGACGAGGTCGCGGCGATGACCCAGCGCCGGGTCGCCGAGCTCGAGGGTGAGCTCGAGGCCGCGCGCGCGGCCAAGCAGCGGCCGGACGCGCCGTCGATGACCGCGATGTGGCGCGGCTACCGCGGCGGGATCTCCGAGCACCCCGAGGATACCGATACCCGGGTGCCGCGCGCCGTGCTGGAGCACATCGCGGCGACCATGGCCGAGCTGCCGCCCGGGTTCACGCCGCACCCCAAGATCGAGCGGCTACTCGAGCAGCGCGCGCAGATGGGCAAGGGCGAGCGGCCGATCGACTGGGGCATGGCGGAGCTGCTGGCGTACGGCTCGCTGCTGCACCAGAAGATCAACGTGCGGATGAGCGGGCAGGACTGCTCGCGCGGCACGTTCAGCCACCGCCACGCGATCGTCACCGACATCAAGACCGGCCGCGAGCACCTGGTGCTCGGCCAGCTCGACGCCGAGCAGGGGCTGTGCCGGATCTTCGACAGCCCGCTGTCGGAGGCCGGCGTGCTCGGCTTCGAGTTCGGCTACTCGCTCGACTATCCCGACGCGCTCGTGCTGTGGGAGGCGCAGTTCGGCGACTTCGCCAACGGCGCCCAGGTGATCATCGATCAGTTCATCATCGCGTCGGAGGACAAGTGGAAGCGGCTGTCGGGCCTCGTGCTGCTCCTGCCGCACGGCTATGAAGGCCAGGGCCCGGAGCACTCCAGCGCACGGCTCGAGCGCTACCTGCAGTCGTGCGCCGAGCACAACATCCAGGTCGCCCAGCCGACCACGCCGGCGCAGATGTTCCACCTGCTGCGCAGCCAGGTGCTGTGCCCGCTGCGCAAGCCGCTGGTGGTGATGACGCCCAAGAGCCTGCTCCGCCTGCCGGCCGCGACGTCGACGCTCGACGAGCTCGCGACCGGCCGCTACCGCCGGGTGCTCGCCGACGAGACCGTCGATCCGGCCCGGGTCACGCGGGTGCTGGTGTGCACGGGCAAGATCTACTACGAGCTGGCCGACGAGCGGGCGCGGCGCGGCGACCCGGCCACCGCGATCGTCCGGCTCGAGACCTTGTACCCGTGGTGGCCGCAGCTGGTGGCCGCGGCGACCACCGAGCGCTACCCCAGGCTCGCCGAGCTGTTCTGGGTCCAGGACGAGCCGGTCAACATGGGCGCCGCCGCGTTCGTCACGCCGCGACTTCAGGCGCTGATCGCCGATCGCGCGGTCCGGTACGAGATGCTCAGCCGCGCCGAGAGCGCCAGTCCCGCCACCGGCTCGCACAAGGCGCACGTCATCGAGCAGCAGGAGATCCTCGGCAAGGCGTTCGGCCGAAGTGGAGCGACCGGAGCGACGGGCGCGGGCGGAGCGATCGGGGCGAGCGCAGCCAGCGGGGCAAGCTGAGCTTCCGGCACCCGGATGTGCCCGCGAGGGCTCGATCAGGCCGGAGCTGGCGGACCGGATCTGGGCCACGCGCGCGGTCGCGCGGCTGCCGCCGACCAGGTAGCATCCGCCGCATGGCGGATCTCGTCGTGCCTGCGCTGGGTGAATCGATCACCGAGGCCGTGGTCTCGGTCTGGCTCAAGCAGGTCGGCGACGCGGTGGCCACCGACGAGCTGGTCGCGGAGCTCGAGACCGACAAGGTCACGGTGCAGCTGCCGTCGCCGGTCGCCGGCGTGCTCGCCGCCCAGGCGGTCCCCGTCGGCGCGACGGTGAAGGTCGGCGATGTGATCGGCAGCGTCCAGCCTGGAGCCGCGAAGGCAGAGGCGAAGCCCGCGGCCCAGGCGCGGCCCGCAGCGGCTGCCCCCGCACCGGTCGCAGCGGCGGCCCCTCCGGTGGCAGCAGTCCCTGCGGTGGCGACGCCACCCGTGGCGGCGGCACCCGCGGCAGCGCCATCCGCGGTGGCCACGGCTCCGGCGGCCCGGCCCGCGGCTGCGCCGTCGAGCGCCGCGCCTGCCCAGGCGGTTGGTTCCGCCGCCGCGCCCGCCCGTTCCGGCAACGGCGATGGTCTCGACAAGGCCGCGCTGCTCAAGCTGACGCCGTCGCAGCGCGTGGCGGCGCGCGAGATCGGCACCATCCCGCATCATGGCGCGCCGATGGCGGCACCGGCCGCTGCCGCGCCGGCCGGGCCCCGCGCCGAGGAGCGACTCGCCCAGGTCGATCCGCGGGACGATGTGGTCGCGATGTCACCGCTGCGCCGGCGGGTCGCCGAGCGGCTGGTCCAGGCCCAGCACGAGGCGGCGTCGCTGACCACGTTCAACGAGGTCGACATGACCGCGGTGATGGAGCTGCGCGCCCGCTACAAGGACAGCTTCGAGAAGGCCCACGCGGTCAAGCTCGGCTTCATGTCGTTCTTCGTCAAGGCGTGCATCGCCGCGTGCAAGGCGTTCCCCGGGCTCAACGCCGAGGTGATCGGCGGCCACATCGTCTACAAGAAGCACTACGACTTCGGCATCGCGGTGTCGGCCCCCAAGGGCCTGGTCGTGCCGGTGCTGCGCGACTGCGACGCGCTGTCGTTCGCGGGCGTCGAGAAGGGCATCTTGACGCTCGCCGACCGCGCGCGCAGCGGCAAGCTGTCGCTGCCCGAGCTGTCCGGCGGCACGTTCAGCCTCACCAACGGTGGGATCTACGGCTCGATGATGTCGACCCCGCTGCTCAACTACCCGCAGACCGGCATCCTCGGCATGCACAACATCGTCAAGCGCGCCGTGGTGGTCGGCGACGAGGTGAAGATCCGGCCGATGATGTACGTCGCGCTGAGCTACGACCACCGCGTGGTCGACGGCCGCGAGGCGGTGTCGTTCCTGGTCGCGGTCAAGGAGCGCCTCGAGGCGCCGGATCGCATGCTGCTCGAGGTGTGATCGGCCGCGCGCGCGCTGGCTAGCCCTGGCATCGAGTGCCATGCGATCGATGACGATCGCGTGCGACGTGCCGGACGATGCCGGGGAACTCCTCTGCCCGCCGGGTCGCGCCGACACTACGTTGATCGCGAACGCATGACGATGTCGCAGCGCTACGTGGGGTGGCTCGAGCGCCGCGGCCGGGCGATCCTGGGAGCGAGCGCCGCGATCGTCGCCGCCTCGATCTACCTGGTGGCGTTCCACCTGCCGGTCTACGCCGACCTGTCGGACCTGCTGCCGTCGGACGTTCCGGCGATCCGCGACCTGCGCCGGCTGGAAGCCCGGCTCACCGCGAAGGACACCGTGGTCGCGATCGCGGTGTCGGATGCCCCCGCCCAGCGCGCCGCCGCGATCGACGAGCTCGCGGCCGCGCTCGGAAGCGTCGATCGGGCGCTGGTCGCGCGGATCGAGTCCGACGACCGCGAGGTCCGTGCGTTCGTGAAGGCGCACGCCGGACTGTACGTGCCGCTCGCCGACCTCGAGGCGACCGAGCGCGCGCTCGCGGCCCGGCTCGCCGGCGTCAAGCTGAAGGCGAACCCGCTCTACATCGACCTCGACGACCAGCCCGCCGACACCCACGCGCTCGACAAGCTGCGCGCCCGGCGGCGCGATGCCGAGGCCTGGCTGGACCACTCGCGCTACGTCAGCGCGGATGGCCGCGCCCAGGTGATGGTGATCGACACGGCGTTTCGCGCCACCGATGCGGCGTCCGACCGCGCGCTGCAGGACGTGCTCGACCGGCTCGGCGCCGAGGTTCACGCCCGCCATCCGGACGTCGCGATCGTGTTCGCCGGTGGGGTGACCCAGACGCTGGCCGAGCACGACTCGCTGGTGACCGGCATGCTGGTGTCGAGCCTGGCGACCGCGGTGCTGGTCGCGCTGGTGCTGGTCATCCACCTGCGCTCGCTCCGCATGCTCGCGGTGCTCACCGCCAACATCACCGGCGCCACGCTCGCTGCGCTCGGCATCGCGGCGGTCACCGTCGGCCACCTCAACGCGGCGACCGCATTCCTCGGCGCGATCATCGCGGGCAACGGCGTCAACTACGGCATCCTGCTGCTGGCGCGCTACCTCGAGGAGCGCCGGGCGGCCGAGGCGCCGGACGCGATGGCGCGCGCGATCGCAGGCACGATCCGGCCGACCCTGGTCGCGTCACTCGGCGCCGCGATCGCCTACGGTGCGCTCGCGGTCACCCACTTCCAGGGGTTCGCCGACTTCGCGCTGATCGGCGGCGCCGGCATGCTGGTGTGCTGGATCGCGTCGTTCACGGCGCTGCCGGTGCTCGTGCTGCGGTTCGCCGCCCGCGCTCGGGCCAGCGAGTCGCCGGTGTTCGGCCGGATCGCGTTCCGCGTGTTCGGGGTTCGCCGGCCGGCGGTCGCCTGTGTGATCGGCGGCGTGGTCGCGCTGGTGGCGGTGGCGATCACGGTGCGCTACGTCGCGCACGACCCGTTCGAGTACGACATGACCCGGCTGCGCTCCGATGCGCCGGGCGCGCTCGCGACGCGCAGCTGGACGGCCTACGTCAACCGTACGTTCGGTCGCGGTCTCACAGGGATGTCGCGTAGCACGTACATTGCGGTCGACGATCTCGCGCAGGTGCCGGCGGTGGTCGCCGCGCTGGCCGGTGCCCGCGCGCGCGATCCGGTGGTCGGCAATGTGCGATCGATCCTCGACGCGGTGCCGCCGGATCAGCCGGCCAGGCTCGCCGTGCTCGCGAAGATCCGGACCGAGCTTGACGAGGCGCTGCCCGAGCTGCCCGAGCGCGAGCGCGCCGAGCTCGCCGGGCTGCGCCCGCCCGACGACCTGCGCGCAATCGGGGTCGCCGATCTGCCGCCCGAGCTGCGCGCGCAGCTGCGCGAGCGCGATGGCCGGATCGGCTACCTGGTCGCGGTGACGCCGGGTGCTGCGTTCGATGAATGGAACGGCCGCGATCTGATCCGGTTCGCAGCCGCGATCCGCGAGCTCCACCTGCCGGACGGGGGCACGGTCACGACCTCGGGAGCCAGCGTGATCTTCGCCGACATCATCAGCGCGATCCGGCGCGACGGCGTGATCGTCACCGCGGTCGCGGCGCTCGGGCTCTGCATCATGGTGCTGGTGGTGGTCGGCCGCGATCGCCGCGCGCTGGCCGTGCTCGCCGGCACCGCGCTCGGCAGCCTGGTGATGATCGCGGTGTGCGCGGTGGCCGGGCTGAAGATCAACTTCCTCGACTTCGTCGCGCTGCCGATCGCGCTCGGGCTCGGCATCGACTACGCGATCAACGTCGCCCACCGCGCCGACCGCGACGATCCGCAGATCGCGCTGTGCTCGACCGGCGGCAGCGTGCTGGTGTGCTCGCTGACCACGATGATCGGCTACGCCTCGCTGCTGGCGAGCAGCAACGTCGCGATCCGCGGGTTCGGCCTGGCGTCGCTGATCGGCGAGGTGACCTGCGTGGCCACCGCGCTCGGGCTGGTCCCTGCGATCGTCGCCGCTGGCCACCGGCACACCGGCCTGCTCGGACCGGTGCGGGGCCGCCATGCGTGAGCCGGGGATCCGCTATCCACCCGGTCCGCGGACGCCGGCGGTGGTCCAGACCGCGGCCTACATCCGCGATCCGCTGACCGCGCTCGAGCGCTGGGCGAACCGCCATGGCGATCTGTTCACGGTCCGGATCGCCGGGTTCGGCAACGTCGTGTTCGCCGCGGCGCCGCGCGAGATCCGCCAGATCTTCACCGCCGACCCCGACGAGCTGCAGGCCGGTGCTGCCAACGGCCAGCTCGTGCCGCTGCTCGGCCCGCAATCGCTGCTCGTGCTCGACGGGCGGGGCCACCATCGCCACCGCCGGTTGCTGCTGCCGCCGTTTCACGGCGAGCGGATGGCGAGCTACGCGGTCACCGTGCGCGACGCGACCCTGCGGTCGATCGACCGCTGGCCGCGCGGGCAGGCGTTCGCGCTGCACCCGTACCTGCTCGGGATCACGCTGGAGGCGATCCTGCGCACGGTGTTCGGCATCGTGGAGCCCGCGCGGATCGCCCGGTTCGCGGCGGTGTTCTCGGACCTGATCGGGCGGTGGTCGTCGCCGCTGTTGCCGCTGCTGGCGTTCTACGGCATCGACCCGATCCGGCTCGCCCCGTGGTTGCCGGTGGCGCGGCGCAAGCGCGAGCTCGATCGCATGCTGCACGACGAGATCGCGCGGCGACGGGCCGCCGGCGAGGGCGCCGACATGCTGGGCCTCCTGCTGGCGGCCCGCGACGAGCGCGGCGAGCCGCTGTCCGCGGACGAGCTGCGCGACGAGCTGGTCACGCTCATGGTCGCGGGCCACGAGACCTCGGCGACCGCGCTGGCGTGGGCGATCGAGCGCGTGCTGGTCCACCCCACCGTGATCGCGCGGCTGCGCGACGAGCTGGCGACCGTCACCCACGGCGGCGAGCTCGACGTCACGGCGCTCGACCGCCTGGTCTACCTCGATGCGGTCGTGCGCGAGACGCTGCGGCTGCGGCCGATCCTGGCGTTCGTCGCGCGCCGCACCACCGCGCCGTTCGCGATCGGCGAGTACCGGGTGCCACGCGGCACGTTCGTGTGTCCGGCGATCCACCTCGCGCACGCCCGGGCCGAGAGTTACCCCGAGCCCCGGCGGTTCCTGCCCGAGCGCTTCCTCGGCAAGAAGCTCGACCCGTACGCCTGGCTGCCGTTCGGTGGCGGCGGCCGGCGCTGCCTCGGCATGGCGTTCGCGCTGTTCGAGATCAAGCTGGTGCTCGCCACGGTGCTGAGCACCGTCGAGCTCCGGCTCGAGGCCGGCGCGCCGCTCGCGCGCACGCTGCGCGGGATCACGGTGGCACCTGCCGGCGGTACCCGCGTGGTGGTCAGCCCGGCGCGCGGCGGACGCTGCTGAGCGACGGCAGCCCGAGCGCGAGCGCCGGCACGACGTGGCTCACGTGGTAGAGCAGGCCGGCGGCGAGCGCCGTGCTCGCCGGCACGCCCGTCGCGATCAGCGCCCACGCGGTCGCGGCTTCGAACACGCCGAGCTGCCCGGGCGTGGTCGGCACTGCACTGCCGGCGTTGACGGCGATGTAGCCGAGCACGCACGCCGCCGGATCGATCGGTGCGCCGAGCGCGCGCAGCGCGAGACCCAGCATGATCACGTCGGACAGCTCCGAGATCACGGACCACGCGAGCGCGCGGAGCAACACCCGCAGGTCGTGCAGACGCGACAGCGAGCGCCCGAGCTCGAACAGCCAGCGCCGCACACCCGCGCGCGGCGCCGCCCCGCCCCGGCGCTCGAACCGGCGAAACCCTGCGACCACCAGCACCGCGGCCACCGCGCCGGCCGATCCGAGCAGCGCGGCGACGAGCAGCGCGTAGTGCACGGCCGCCGGCGTGTCGCGCAGCAGCAACGGCGCCGCGAACCCGGCGAGCGCGCAGCCGGTCAAGACCTTCTCCCACAGCTGCGCCGCGACCACGCTCTCGCTCGGTACGCCGCGGCGCTGCAGCGCGATCACCCGCGCGGCGGAGCCCGCGATCGGCGAGGTGAGGTAGCCGAGCGCGACCGAGCCGTAGATCACGCGGGCGAGCTCGTACAGCGCCACCTGCCCGGGCAGCACGACCAGCAGGGCGCGCGAGCGCAGCACACGCGTGCCGAGCCGGACCACGCCGTTGAGCGCGATCGCGAGCACGACCCACGGCGCGCTGGCGCCGGCGAGCACCGCCGCCGCGCGCGCCGGATCGAGCCGGTACACGAACACCACCGCGGCGGCGATCACCAGGGCGATCGCCAGCGCGCGCACCCACCGGTTCACCCGGTGGCCCATCGCGCGCGCTCCCGCTCGATCAGCCAGCCGAAGCCGCGGAGGTGGCGCTCGGCGATCCCGAACGCGTCGCGCTCGTCGCGGGTGCGCGGCCCGTACGCCGCGACCATCGCGTCGCGCAGCTCGCCGCCTGGCATCAGCGCGGCCGCGTAGGCGAGATCGAAGCCGCGGCGCGCCGGGCTGGACCCCGTGCATTCGGCGAACTCCAGATCGAACACCACCAGCTGGCCGGTCGCGCGCGCCACCAGCATGTTCCCGGGGTGGCCGTCGCCGAGCGTGACTCCGAGGTCGTGGATCTGCCGCAGCAGGCCGCCGATCTCGCGCGCACGGTCGGATGCGCCGGCGGTGCGCAGCGCGGTGGCCGCGTGCACGCCGTCGATCCACGCGGTGGCGATCAGCCCGTGCTGGGGGTCGGCCGCGAGGCAGCGCGGCACCGCGATGCCTCGGTCTGCGAGGTAGCGCAGCGCGGCCGCCTCGCGCGCGATCCGGGCGGCGCGCGACGCCGTCGCGTACACGTAGTTCGCGCCGAAATGGCGCGCGCCCCATGCCATCACCGTGCCGAGCGGTAGCGCCTGCTTCACGACGAGCTCGATCGGTGGCCCATCGCCGACCAGCTGCACGGCGATCACCGCGTTCGACGTGCCGCCGCCGATCGCCCGGACCTCGACCGTCCGCCCGCGCAGCAGGTCGCCGAGCTGCAGCTGGACCAGCGCGCGCCGCGCGGCCCGGGGGCTCGCGAGCCGCCGCCGCGCGACCACGGCGTCGACGTACACGGCGCCCAGCACCGGCGACAGCGCGAGCGCCGCGACAGCCAGCCGCGCAGTGCCGGAGCCATGCGGTGGCCGATCGCTAGATCGCATAATGGATCCCGCTGACCGGGCGATCCGACGAGCCGGGCAGCCCCTTCAGCAGGTACCGCGCGACCCGCCGGGCCGAGCCGCGGATCGCCGCGCGCTGCGCCCGGGCGCCGAGGTCCGCCCAGCGCTCGGGCTGCGCCGCCAGGCCCGCGAGCAGCGCGCCGGTGTCGCGGTGGTCGCTCGCCGGCAGTCCAGCACCGGCCTCGACGATCTTCAGCAGATTGCCGTGCTCCTGACCGAACGCAGGCCACGGCAGCACCATCGCGCGTCCACGCGCGAGGCACTCGGTCGTCACCAGGCCGCCGGCCTTGGTCACCACGACGTGCGAGCGGTCGAGGACGTCGCGCAGCGAGGGCAGCTGGCCGTGGACCACGCCGTCGAGCCCGCACTGCCGCACGCTGCGCTCCAGCTGGGCCCGGAACCGCGGGTCACCGCCGGCGACCACCGACAGCCGCAGCGGCGCGCCGGGCGCGATCGACGCGAGCGTCTCGTGGACCAGCGGCGCCGGTATGCCGCCGGTCAGCATCAGCACCTCGAGCGGCAGGCGGTGCGGCAGCGCGACCGGTGGCTCGTCCATGCTCGGCGCGATCGGGATCCCGGTGATGTGGACGCGATGCCACGGCACGTCGCGCCGCAGGATCGAACGCGCGACCGCCGGGCTCGGCACGAAGTAGTCGGTGACCCCGGGGTAGATCCAGGCCTCGTGGGCGACGTAGTCGGTGACCACGATCGACAGCGGCGCGTGCAGCCTGCCGTCCCGCGCCAGGTGAGAGGCCGCGACCGCCGGCAGATAGTGCGTGCACACCACCCGGTCGGGCCGGGTGTCCTCGAGGAACCGCGCGAGTCGCCGCAGCACGATCCGGTTGAGCTGCTGGCGCAGGCGGTCGGGCTGGGCCGGCAGGCCGCGATCGGTCCTGCGGAACACCCAGTCCCAGAGCTGTCCGCCGTGCAGCTGCAACGCTCGCCACGCCAGGTCGTAGCGGAACCACGGCGGCGCGAACCGCTGGACATCGAGGACCTCGACGTGTGCGTCGCTGCGCTCGTGGACGATCGCGCTGCCCACCGCGTGCGCGACCGAGCGATGGCCGGCTCCGGCAGGTGCATAGAGCACCATGATCTTCGGCGCATCACCCACGCTTCGAACGTGGTGCTCCGTGGCGGGTCACGCAAACCGCGAGCAGTGGCCGATTGCGGCAAAGCTCGATGGCGCGCCTCGATGCGTGATCCGCATCGCGTCCGGCAAGCGCTGCCGGCTCAGCGCACCGGGCGGATCAGGATCGCGGCGCCGCTCATCGGATCGGCGGGGGCGGGCAGGGCGGCGCCGTCGAGCAGCGCCCGTGCGGTGTGGGCGACGCCGGCGACGAAGCCGCCGGGGATCGCGGCGAGCGCGGTGATCTCCTCGCGGCCCTCGCCGCCGACCGGCCAGGCCTGCACGACGGTGCCGGCCAGATCGAGCTCGGCGAGGAAGGCATCGTCGCCGCCGCCGGCGGTCAGCGCGCGGCCGCCCAGGCGGATCGAGCCGGCGTAGAAGCCGGCGACCACGACGCGATCGCCGGCGGGGGCGATCGCGCGCAGGCCATCGAAGTCAGGGCCGCCGACCAGGACGGCGTCGAGCAGCGTGCCGCCGGGACCCCACCAGGCGACCAGGCCGTCGGCCGGGCCGGCCGCGGTGAGCTCGCTGCCGCCGAGGTGGACGGTGTCGATGGCGGTGGCGGCGATCGCGATCCGGCCGGCCGCGTCGATCGCGGCGCCGGCGACCGCGTCGTCGGCCTTGCCGCCGAAGCTCTGGACCCAGCGCCGGGCGCCGGCGGGATCGAGCTCGGCGACGAAGCCGTCGGCGCGCGGCGAGCGCTCGTCGAACGACACCAGCGGCTCGCCGAGCAGCTCGGCGCCGGGGGCGAAGCTGCCCGCGAGGGCGATCTTGTCGCCGGCCGCGGCGACGCCGTGCACCGCATCGGCGCCGGGACCGCCGACCCGGATCAGCCACGCGACGCCGCCGGTCGCGGTCAGCCGCGCGGCGAAGCCATCGGTCTCACCCGCGCTGGACACCACGCGATCGGCGATCCGTAGCGTGCCGGAGAACGTTCCGCCGATCGCGACGCCGTCGCCGGTCGCCGCGATCGCCGCGATCACCGCCCACTCGGTGGAGTCGACCGCGAGCTTCCAGGCCGGCGCGCCGGTGGCCGCGTCGAGCGCCGCGACGGCCGCGCCGGGCTCGCCGCGCAGCGCCAGGCCGGCGACGCTGCCGGTGCCGCCGAGCACGGCGACCAGCTGCGGCCCGGCGATCGCGAGCGGTCCGCCGTACCCGGGGAGCTCGGTATGCCAGACCGGGGCCGCACCGCCGGCCGGGCGGAGCGCCTCGATGGTCGTGACCGGCGCCGTCACGCGCGTCGGTGCCGTCCCCGGTGCCGCGTTCGCGGCCGGCTGGGGGTTCGCGGGCGAAGTCGGCGTCGCGTTCGCGGCCGGCGGGTCGCCCGCCGGCGAGGTCGGCGTCGCCGGAGCGGCCAGCTGCGGGGCGGCCAGCTGCGCGGTCAGCGCCGCGAACACGGTGGCGCCGTCGCTGGCGACGCCGGCGAGCAAGCTCCCGGTGCGACCGATCTCGACGGTGGCGCCGGACAGCGCGAGCTCGCCGGGGCTCCTCGGCGATGGGCACGCGGTGAGCCCGAACAGCAGCGCCGCGCAGAACCTGTGTGCGGCTCGCACGCGAGCAGGCGCGAGGGTTTCCCGGGGAAAGTCAGGGACATTCCCGGTGGGATCCGGTGGCAGAGCCCCCGGAGAGGAGCCTGGTATCGAGCACATTCCCGGGGGAACCGGGAGCAGAGCCCCCGGATGGGGGGGATCCAGGGGCAGAGCCCCCCGGCGGTCAAACCTTCTCGCCGCGGTCGCGCATCTCGGCGATCACGGCGGGCAGGCCGAGCTTGTCGATCCGGCGCATGCCGCGCGCCGAGATCCGGATCGTGATCCAGCGGCGCTCGTCCTCGAGCCAGAACCGCTTGTCCTTGAGGTTGATCTCGAACCGCCGCTTGGTGTGGCGGTTGGAGTGGCTGACGTTGGAGCCGACCAGCGGCTTCTTCCCGGTGACCTGACAGACGCGCGACATGGCGGCTCCTTAGATCTTCGACTCTTTGAACTCGACGTGCTTGCGCACGACCGGGTCGTACTTCTTGAGCACGAGCTTGTCCGGCGTGCGCTTGCGGTTCTTCGACGTCGTGTAGAAGAAGCCGGTGTTGGCGGTCGACACGAGCCGGATCAGCTCGCGTCCTGATTTACCCTTCTTGGCCATGGCGTTGCTCCGGGGGGTGGACTTATGGCATGGCGGGCACGGTCCTGGCAAGCCGTCGTTGCGGCCGCGTGGCGCCGCGCACCTACCGGTCTCTACTCGTCGTCGTCGTCGTCGCTGTCGATCGTGTGCTCGGCCGCCTCGGTGCCGCCCTCGGTGGTCAGCCGGGTCGGACCGCCCTCACCGGGGATAACCCCTGGCAATGTCGTGGTTTTTCGCTTGGCCCGGCGCTGGTCGATCGACATCGCGACCAGCGTCATGTCGTCGCCCTGCTGGCCCTGCTCGCCGCAGTGGCTGTCGATGTCGGCGAGGATCGCCTTGACCACGTCGTCGACCTTGCCGCGGGCGGTGCGGATCCGGCGCGACAGCCGCGACAGGCCGTAGTCGTTGCCGCGCGCGTCGCGGGCCTCGAGGATGCCGTCGGACACCATGATCAGCATGTCGCCGGAGTGGAGCTGGACCCGGGCCTCGCCGGCCTCGAGCTCGGGGGTGACGCCGAGCGGCGGGGTGTGGGCGCGCTCGGCCTGCAGCGGGAACACGCGGTCGCCGCGGCGGAGCAGGGGCACGCAGTGGCCGGCGTTGGTGAACACCAGGCTGCGGTTCTCCAGGTCGTAGATGCAGTAGACCAGGGTGGCGAACATGCCATCGTCGCCGAGCTGCGCGATCTCCTGGTTGACGCGGCGGAGCAGCCGCGCCGGGGTCCGCGCGATCGCGGCGCGCGACCGGAGCTCCGAGGTCAGCCGCGCCATGTAGAGCGCCGCGCTGATCGCCTTGCCCGCGACGTCGCCGACCGCGAGGCCGAGGTGCGATGGGTCGTGCCAGATGAAGTCGTAGAAGTCGCCGCCGATCTGGTACGCCGGCTCGTAGTGCACCGCGAACTCGAGGCCGACGACCTGCGGGACGTTGGCGGGGAGCAGGCTGCGCTGGATCTGGCGGGCGACGCGCAGGTCGCGCTCGAGCTTCTCGCGCCGCGCGAGCTGGGCGGCGACCCGGGTCGCGTGCATCGCCAGGCCGGTCTGGGTCGCGACGGTCTGCAGGAGGTCGACGTCCTCCTGGCGGAAGCCCGCGTGCTTGCTCTCGACGTAGACCACGCCGTAGTGGACACCGTGGAAGATCAGCGGCGCGCCCATCCGGGCGCCGACGCCCTCGTTGTTCTCGTCGGCGTTCTCGCTGAGCAGCACGCCGCGGCGGTCGCTCAGCACGTGCTGGATGATCGTGCCGGGGACCCGGAGATCGCCGCCGAACGCCTGCTTGCGGTGGCGCTGGCACTGGACCCGGAGCTCGCCGGTGCGCTCGTCCTCGACCAGCACGCCGACGTCCTCGGCCTGCGGGAACAGGTCGAGCAGGGCGTCGACCAGCTTGCTGACCAGGGCGTCCGAGGTGTCGCTGGCCGCGGTCGCCTGCAGGATCTGGGTCAGCGCGTCGAGCTTGCGCTCGAGCAGGCGCACCGCGCGCTGGTCCGCGACGCTGAGGATGCCGGAGCTGACGATCGGCATCCGGCCGGATCCGGAGTCCTCGCGGCTGCGGATCATCGAGGCCCGGTCGCTGACATCGACGATGGTGACCGCGTTGCCGCCGTCGCCCGGGAGCTTGCCTTCCGGAGTGCTCTCGCGGGTCTCGACCCGGATCCGGTTGTTGGCGATCAGGATCTCGTCGTCATGGCGGATCTGGGTGGCGGCCTGGACCTTGATGCCGTTGACGAACGTGCCGTTGTTCGATCCGAGGTCCTCGATCTCCCACGACTCGCCGGTCTTCCACAGCCGGGCGTGCTGCCGCGACACGCGCATGTCCGGGACGAAGATCTGGCAGTCCGAGCGCCGGCCGATCACGTACTCGCCGTCCGCAAGCTTGTAGCGACGCCCAGCGATCGGGCCAGCCAAGAACACCAACGAGGGCATCCGCGCGGCCTAAATAGCACAGTTCTCAGGAATTGGCCCAGCCACACCCGGGCAGGAACCGCACCGACTTGACCCCCCGGGGGGCGGGCGGTGTACTTCGCCGGTGCAGGCGCTCGGTAACTTCATCAGTGGCGGATTCGTTGCGCCGTCCGGCACGGCCGTGGTGTCCCGGAACCCGGCAGCCGATGGCGCGGTGGTGTTCGAGACCGGGATGTCGGTGGCGGCGGCCGGAGATGCCGTGCGCGCGGCGGCCGCGGCGCAACCGGCGTGGGGACGGCTGGCGCTCGCCGAGCGGGCGGCGGTCCTGGAACGCTTCAAGCAGGCAATTTCTGCCCGGGCGGATGCGCTCGCCGACGCCATCGTGCTCGAGACCGGCAAGCTGCGCAGCGAGGCCCGGGCCGAGATCCAGACGCTGATCAACCGCTTCGACCTCGCGCGCGCCGCGGTCACGGCCGAGGCGACCGGCAGGCAGGTCGCGCCGGGCGAGCAGCTGCGCTACCAGCCGCTCGGCGTGATCGGCGTGATCGGCCCGTTCAACTTCCCGCTCCACCTGTGCCACGCCCACGTCATCCCCGCGCTGCTCACCGGCAACACCGTGGTGGTGAAGCCGAGCGATCTCACGCCCCTGTGCGGCCAGCGCTACGCCGAGGCCGCCCAGGCCGCGGAGCTGCCGCCCGGCGTGTTCAACCTCGTGATCGGCACCGGCGAGCTCGGCGCCGCCCTGCTGGAGCAGCCGGCCCTGCGCGGCCTGTGCTTCACCGGCAGCTGGGCGACCGGCCGCCGGATCCTGGCGGCGACCCTGGACCGCCCCGAGGTCCTGGTCGCGCTGGAGCTCGGCGGCAAGAACACCTGCGTCGTGCTGGACGACTGCGCGATGCGCCAGGCGGTCCACGAGGTCGTCGTGGGTGGGTACCTGTCGGCCGGTCAGCGCTGCACCGGGACCGAGCGCGTGCTGGTCCATCGCAAGATCGCGGACCGCTTCGTCGCCGCGCTCGCCGCGGTGGCGCGCGAGCTGCCGTTCGGCCACCCCGAGGATCCGGCCATGTTCGCCGGGCCGCTGGTCTCGCAGGCGGCGCTCGCCCGGGTCGACGCCGCGCTGGACGCCGCGCGCAAGGCCGGCGCCGAGCCGATCGTGCCCGGCCAGCGGCTGCCCGGCGGGTTCTACCGGACCGCCTCGCTGCACCGGCTGCCGGACGGCGTCCACCACGCGCCCGGCTACACCGATCTCGAGGTGTTCGGGCCGGACCTGTGCGTGGAGGTCATCGACAGCGACGACGAGGCGATCGCGGTGATCGAGGCCAGCCCGTACGGCTTCGCCAACGCGGTGTTCACCGGCTCGCAGGCCCGGTTCGAGCACGTCTACGCGCGCACCCGCGCGGGGATCGTCAACCGCAACCGCTCGACCAACCTCGCCAGCCCCAAGCTGCCGTTCGGCGGCGTGGGCCGGAGCGGCAACTACCGGCCGACCGGCGCGTGGGCGGCGCGCAACGTCACCTCGGCGGTCGCGGTGCTCGAGAACCCGCTCGGCGCGGTCACCGCGCACCCCCAGATCGCCCGGCTGCTGCCGCCCTACGACCTCGACCGGCTGGCGGCGCAGCACGCCGACGAGGAGGCCGCCGAGGCCGCGCGCCAGCTGATCGACCTGCCGCGGCCGATGCAGCTGCGCCGGCCGCCGGGCGGCAAGCTCGCCGAGTCGGCGGCGCTGCTCGCCCGGCTCTACGCCGGCGATCGGGTGCCGCGCGAGAAGAAGCCGCTGGTGCTCGACCACCTGCGCTCGGTCGGGCCGTGGATGGTGTCGATCGACGCCCAGCCGCTGGTCGTGCTCGACGGGATGAGCCAGACCGCGACCGTGGTCGGCGGGTTCGCCGAGGACCCGGTGGTGCGGGCCTACGTCGAGGGCGAGCTCGCCGACACCCTGGTCCACAACGACGACACCGCGCTCGGCGAGACCTGGGCGGCGGCCGAGTACGCCCAGGCGCTGCGCCAGCTCGTGCCCGGGCTGCCGCACGTCACGTTCGTGGCGTCGGGCGCCGAGGCCAACGAGAAGGCGATGGCGCTGTGCCGGATCAACTGCCCGCGCAAGGCGGCGACCCGGGTGCTGGCGTTCGACGGCAGCTTCCACGGCCGCACCCTGCTCGCGCTGCACGCGACCCACTCGCCGAGCAAGCGCGCGCCGTTCGAGCTGCCGGGCTACGCCTGCGAGTTCGCGCCGTTCCCTCTATGGAGCACGCCGGGCGACGAGCCGGCCGCGCCGAGCGGGTTCTACGCCGCGGCGGCGACCGGCGACGTCGCCGAGCTGCGCAGCCGGTTCGGCGACGCCAAGGACGATCCGCTGCTCGCCGCCGAGGTCGCGTCGCTCGCCGCGGTCGACGCGGCGCTGGCGACCGGCGAGTACTTCTGCACGATCATCGAGCCGATGCAGAGCGAGGGCGGCGACCGCTACGCGACCGAGCGGTTCTTCCGCGCGCTGCGCCTGCTCACCCGGTTCCACCAGACCTTCCTGGTGTTCGACGAGGTCCAGGTCGGGTTCGGGCTCGGCGGGCCGTTCGCCTGGCACGCGCGGTTCCGGCTGCTCAACGCGCGCGGCCAGCCCGATTACCCCGACGCGGTGGCGTTCGCCAAGCGCGCCCAGGTCGGCGTCGTGATGTCGCGGTTCGCCGACCCCGAGCCGGCGAGCGCGCACGGCGCCTCGCTGGTCCGCGGCCGGATCCACGCCGACATGGTGTCGACCGCGCACAACGCCGAGCGGATCGAGAAGGGGGTCCAGCCCCGGCTCGCCCAGATCGCGCGCGCCTACCCGCACCTGGTCGGCCACCCGCGCGCCACCGGCTACGCGTTCGCATTCGACCTGCCGACGCCCGCCGATCACGACGCGTTCATCGGCCAGCGGTTCTGGCGCGGCGCCGTGGTGTTCGGCGCCGGCACCCGCACCGCCCGCTACCGGCTCAACGACCACTTCCACGCCCGCGAGATCGACCTGTTGTTCGAGACCATCCGGCGCTCGCTGTCGTGGGTCGATGCCCACCCCGGCAAGAAGCCGCCCGAGTGGGAGGACGTCGAGGACGCGGCGGCGTCGCGCCCGGCCCCGGCCACCGCAGCCCGGCTGCCCGAGCTGCGCTACCGCTCGGTGCCGCACTCCGAGGCGATGGACTTCCTGCCCGCGATCCTCGACATCGAGTACCAGGTCTACGAGCCGGCGCGGCGGACCCCACCGGCCGAGATCCGCGTCGCGATCGCCGACGCCGAGGGCGCGCTGCTGGTGGTCGAGAGTCCGGCGCCGGGCGACGGTGGCGGCTGGCAGCTGGTCGGGTTCGCGATCGGCGCGCCGCTCGAGGACTGCAAGGACGTCGAAGGCCCCGACGACGATCCGATGCTCGGCAAGCACAACACGCTGTACTCGGTGTCGATCACCGTGGCGCCCGGGTTCCAGAGCGCCGGCATCGGCCGGCGGCTCAAGGAGCTCCAGCTGCGCGACGCGCGGGCGCGCAAGAACCCCGACGGCTCGCCGCGCTACCGCTACGTGTCGAGCCGCAACCGGGTCGGCCGCACCGCCGAGATGACCCACCTCAACCGGACGTTCGGCGCGCACGTCGTGACGGTGCTGACCGGACAGTACGAGGACCCCGAGGGCCAGGCGATCTACTACCGGATCCCGCTGGGGCCGATCGCGCCCGATCCGGTGGTCCAGCAGGACGTGCTGCGCCGGCGCGCCGCGTCCCGCCCGCCGGGCGAGCTGGCGTCGGGCGCCGGCCACGACATCGCATTCGACCTCGCCTCCGGGCTGACCCGGCCGTTCGCATCGGGGCCCGCGTCGCTGCACGACGCCGAGGCGCGGGGCCTGCTGTACGGCGCCGCGGTCAACAAGATCACGCTGATGAACTACGTCACGCCGGCCACCGTGCGCGCGCTGGAGTGGATCGGCGCACTGGTGCCCGAGCTGCCGCACATGTACCTGACATCGAGCCGCGACGAGGCGGTCGACAAGGCGCTGCGCCTGATCCGCTGCACGCGCAAGACCGCCCAGGTCGCGATCGGCCTGTCCGGCGGCTACTACGGCCACACCGTGGCGAGCTGCCGCTCGCTGTCGGACCCCGACGTCCACCTCGGCGGCCCGCCGCACTTCGCGTGGCCGCGCGTCCCGCATCCGGCGCAGGCCGGGACCGCCGCGACGATCGCCGCGCTGCGCGCCGCGGTCGCCGCCGCGGGCGGCCCGGCCGGCGTGCTCGGCCTGGTCTACGAGGTCGTCCAGGAGCGCACCGGGCAGGTGCTGCCGGCCGAGTTCGTCACCGCGCTCGGCGCGCTGCGCAAGGAGCTCGATCTGCCGCTGATCGCGGTCGAGACCGCGACCCACACCTACCGCAGCGGCAAGGGCCCGTTCCTGTCGGCCGCGATCGGCCTGGTGCCCGACGTGCTGGCCTGGTGGGGCGGCGGCCAGACCGGATACTTGCATGTCGCCCCGCGCTGGTTCGTGCCGGGGCCGCTGACCCTGGTGTCGACGTGGGACGGCGACGAGCTGTCGCTGATCCGCCAGCACCACCAGCTGCGTGCGGCGCGTCAGCTCGACATCGCCGGGGCCGCCGCGGCCCTCGATCAAGCCCTCGGGCAGGCGCTTGGCCGGGTGACATCGGCGGGGATCGGCGCATACCGCGTGATCGACGCCGGCGCGACGGCGGGCTCGCTCGCGGCGGCGCTCGCCGAGCGCGGCATCGCGGTCCGCCGGTTCCCCAACCAGCACCTCGGCATCATCCCGGCGCTCGACCAGATCGAGGCCGCGGCGCACGCGCTCGGTGCGGCGCTGCGCGAGGTGGTGTAGGTCATCATGAAGCGGATGAATCAGCGGATCGGTAAGCGGATCAATCAGCGGATCGACAAGCAGCTATCGATGGAGGCGCGATGAGACAGCTCGAGCTGCCGGCGGGCCAGCCGCCGCGCACATGGGGTCAGATCCACGGCGAGACGTTCCGCGGCGAGATCCAGGCGCTCGCCGCGATCCGGATCTACCTGTGCACCAAGATCGGCGGGTTCAAGTCGGCGGCCGAGGTCCACGTCGCCGCGTCGGCGCACCTGCCGGTGCTGGAGCGCTACCACCGCGGCCTGTACGACGAGCTGGTCGGCATCGCCGACGGCGCGGCGGTGTCGCCCGAGGACATCGTGATCGCCAACCATTACACCGACCTGCGCGATCTCGATCCCGATCCCGAGACCTGGCGACCCGCGCCGCTCGTCGACGAGCCGGGCGCCGGGGAAAATGACGATGGCGATGGAACCACGCGGGCGGACTGCCAGGTGGGCACAGAGCTGTCAGGTGCAGGGCCGCGCGACGCGACGCGCGGGGGGGTGAATGGCCCGGCTTTGCCGGGCCATTCGGGGCGGGAACGCCCCCTATCTGAAGACGGTTGCAGCGTGGTCTGGGCCGAGTCGCCGACCGGCCGGATCCTCGCCCAGACGTGGGACATGCACGCCACCGCGATCCCGTACGTGATGATGCTGCGCGTACCGGAGTCGCCCGACGGTCCGCCGGCGACCCTGCTCAGCGTGACCGGCTGCCTCGGGATGGCCGGGATGAACGCGGCGCGGGTCGCGATCGCGATCAACAACCTGTACTCGACCGACGCCACGCTCGGCGTGGTGTGGCCCGCGGTGGTCCGCCGCGCGCTCCACCGCCGCACCGCAACCGACGCGCGCGACGCGATCGCGACCAGCCCGATCGGCTCGGGCCACCACTACTTCGTCGCCGACCGCCGGCAGGCGTTCGCGATCGAGGCGTCCGGCACCCGGCGCAAGCAGGTGTTCGGCGGCGGCCGCGCCTACTGCCACACCAACCACTGCCTCGACGGCGACGTCGCCGCGCGCAGCAAGGTACCGCCGGCCAGCACGACCTACGACCGGATGCGCTGGCTCGAGACCGATCTCTCGCGCGCCCCGATCGCCGATCTCCCCGACGCGTGGGGCCGGCTCGGCAGCGAGGACGGCTGGCCGCGCAGCGTGTGCACCAACATGGCGACCCCCGAGTCGCCGCACGGCGCCGCGACCTGCGGCGCGATCGCGATGAACCTCGACACCGGCGAGCTGTGGGCGCAGCAGGGCCTGATCCACCACGTCGCCGCCGAGCACTGGCGGCTGTGACGGCACGGCCGCGCGCCGCGTGAGCCGCAGGACGTGCGCGCGATCGGGTTCTGGTTCAGTGCGGCTTGCCAGGCACATCGCGAGCGCTGATCGCATGTCCACCCACCTTCCAGCCCTCCCGGAGCAACCAGGTCTGTGGCCGGCGAACCATGAGCGGATCGTAGGTCTCGCGGATCGGCCACATCGATGGCTGGCCCTCGAGCTCTGCCCAGTCGGGGAACGAGATCGCGCTCGAGAACGGGTCGACGAGCCAGGTGCTCGGCAGTCCCTCCCGATCCTCGCGATGGTGCCGCCAGTTGCCGAGGGTGTATCCGATCGCGTGGCGCGCCTGGGTCGGCGTCGTGATCACCGTCAGGTGGTAGCGATCGGCGAACACCTTGCCGCGCCGGCGTTGCTGGCCATCTCCCAGCGCGGTGTTGATGTGCCGTGCGGCCGAGATCAGGAAACCCTGCATCCCGCGGGCGAGCGCCGTCTTGTGCTCTGCCTCGACCAGCAGGTGCACATGACTGCGCTGCAGGCTGATGTGCACGATCCGGAACCGCTCGCGTAGCGCTGCGGTGATCGTGGCATCGCGCATCGCCTTGTACATCGCGGGCCGGCGCAGGCTACCCACGGGGGGAACCACCCGCATCACGACGTGCAGCGCGTGGTACGGCTTGAACGCGGGCCGCGCGTCGTGTCCTTCCCCGGCCCGCGCGCCCTTGGGCTTCCGCCCGGCGCCGCGTCGCTTGCCGCCCCGCCGGAACAGCTCCTGCTGCACGTGCCGCTTCCGGTCACGCTTCCGTTTCGACGCCATGGCTCATTCATTACCATCGCCGCATCGTCTGTCAATTGATTCCGCATATCTAATTTGCCGCAGATATCCACTGGTTAAGATCTTGTCTGAGAGATCGCTATTCGTATTCGATTGTCGACAAACGTATCCAATCAAAGACATGAATCTCGATCGGTGTTGAGGTACCGAGCTCCACTCCACAGGGCTGCGATCGCACGAGCCGGATGGACCGGGAGACGACCTCGCTCGCGGACAGGAGTCGCGCAGCTGCGACCAGAGCGTGGCGACGTCGAAGCCCGCATCGTGGACGAATCCTCGAGCGTGGGCTCGTTGCCGAATGCCGGGCGGCCTGATGGAGAACAGGGACGTCTGATGACCCGCGCTGCGGATCACCAGGTCAACCCATACGCGGCTCACAGCCGTCCTTCTGTTCCCCACAGGCCTGGCCCTCGACCGCACTCTCTCCGGAAGATGATTTTATGGATCTGATTCAGAATCCAGTCGCGGTTTCATTGCGTGAGCATGATTGTTCGATGGATGGATCAATCAAGAGGTCAACCGTGGGTTGACTTCTCTCGCTGGCCTGGCGATATAGAAATGTTCCTCCGGAACAAAGCAGCGCCGCCGCAGGCGCACCTGATCACGATAGCGGCCGACCGGTGCGGAAACACCGGCCGGCCCAGGAGCCACGATGAAAGAGCATCGCAGCACCCAGTCCACCGTATCGAACGACACCGCCGACAGCAACTTCGAAGCCGGCACCGCCCTGGAGAATCTCCGGGCCGAGATGATCGACATCGAGGTGCTCGCTCGCGCCGCGGAGGCCGCCGCCGACGCGCTCCCGACTCCGACGAGCGACCGCCAGCGCCTGGTGTTCGGCCGGATCCAGTCGCTCACCACGAAGGCATCGCAGCAGGCGGGCGCATCGCTTCGCTTCGCCAACGCGCAGGTAACGGCGCACACCGCGCAGATGGAGGCACGCCGCAAGGCCGTAGCTCGCTGAGCTCACAGCGGCGTCGGAGTGCAAACCGGCGAGACCAGGTAACGGCACGGCGGATCGACTCGTGCGCCACGCGACCACTTGAAGGGGCATCGCGTCCCATCCATGTGCCGTGCGACCACGGACACGCAAGCCAGACGAACCCAGGGAGGCTCGCCTGGCCCCTCGCGGACACTCTTCTCTCGAATCTCAAAAAT
>DATAPF010000593.1:0-17781 GCA_036265355.1 Kofleriaceae bacterium
CCCAGGTGGGACCGGGCGATGGATCTCGTGCCCCCACGTGGGGGCGCAGGACCGGGGTGAACCGCGCGGTCTGACTGAGTAGCGGCGGCAGACGAAAGCCGATCCCGTCATGTTCGAACGTGGTCGCAGGTGCAGCGTGGATCGTGAGATCCCCCTCAGCGCTCCCTGCGCCCCGGTGGCTCGGCGATCACGGATGAGCAGGGGGGAGGGCGCCCACCTCCACGTTATGCTCGGGCCATGGGTCGCTGGCTTCCGTGGGGTGCACGATTGGCCGTGAGCTTGGGCCTGGTCGGTTGCGCGTCCAAACCCGAGGTCAACGGTGGCGCGCTCGTGGTGAACATGCAGCCGGCCCCGCCGCAGTTCGTGGGCGCCTACGACTTCGACCTGCTGGCCCCGGTCCGCGGAGAGGCCTGCGCAACCCGATCGCGCGACGGCGCCGAGGCGTCGATCTACTGGCTGCGCGGCGCCGGTCTCGACAAGCTGGCCCCCGACGCATTGACCGCGCATGCGATCGGTGCCGCCGCGTTTGATGCCATGAGGACCGCGGCGGAGGCCGATACATTGGTCGTCACGCGCGTTCTGGCCGAGGGCCATGGGCCGGACAAGGTGTGTGCGACCGTCTTCGGACGGCCGGTCCGGCTGACGAAGGCCGGCGCGCGCCGCACATCGCGCGACCCCACAGACCACGACTCCGACGACCTGCTGGAGCCATAGCGAAGGATCGCCGGCCGTGTCGCACCCCGCAAGGCGCGCGCAATGCTACGCCGCAGGGTCGCGCACGAGCCGATGGGATACGAGGAATGACTGCATCGCAGGCCACGCCACACCCAGGAAATCGTATTCGCCGTCGTACACGGGCCGAGAGGAGGAGAGCAGGTTGTCGGCCACTCCCGAATGACGAGGTCCCTCGGCTGCATGTGCGTATGCACGCACGACTCGTAACGGGCGCAGCTCCGAGCCCTTCAGCGACGCCTCGCATTCTGGCCATTGCTCGTCCAGCAATCGGGCAGCGTCCCCGCACTGTTCCTTGCGGCCATCGAGGACGGCTCGCGCAGGTGTGCCTGATCGTGCCTTCGCGGCCGTGTTTGCCACCATCTAGCGCAGGAAATCGAGCGGGCTGCCGGAGCCGGCGATGTTGGCGGTCAGGTAGAGCACCGCGACGAGCGCGCCGACGAGCGCGACGTACCCGGCGAGCACGACCACGGCCTGTGCGAACGTCATCGGCGTCTGCTCGGCCTCGGCCTTGCGATGCGTGAACAGCTGCTCGCGGGCCTCGCGCTTGACGGGCGTGTCGCGCTCGGGCTCGACGAACGCGGTGTGGTGCGCGAAGTGCTCGTGGTCGGCGGCGGACAGCGGGCGCGCGAGCAGCGCGAGCGCAGGGCCATAGGTCGCGGCGGCGAGCCGGTTGCCGAGCTCGAACAGGCCGATGATGCCGACGAGCACGAGCAGCTCGAGGTGCGCGAGGTAGGCGACCGCGCCGCCGAGCACGAGTGACGCCGCGACGATCGGCACGCCCTTGCGCGATGCGTGCGCGAGGCTCGCGATCAGTCGCCCGCCGTCGAGCGGGAAGATCGGGAGCAGGTTGAACAGGTTGATGAAAGCACCCCACGCCGCGAGCGTGCCGAGGAATGGATGCTCGCCGCCGCCGATCGCGAATGCCGTGAAGCAGCCGAGCGCGAGCAGCGTGCCCCAGATCGGTCCGTTGATCGCGATGTACGCGGCGCGGGCGCGCGTCTTCGCGACGCCCTTGCTGACCGCGGCGCCGCCGAAAAACGGGATGAAGTAGATGCCCTTGACCGGCACGCCCGAGCGCCACATCGCGAACGCGTGGCCGCACTCGTGCACGAGGATCATGCCGACGAGCGCGATCGCAAACTGCCACGACCACACGAGCGTGTACACGCCGATCGCGAGCACGACCGAGCCGAGCTTGATGCCCTTGAGCAGCTTGCCGACGATCGCGAACAGCTTGGGGCCGGTCTTGATCGTCGCGGCGCCGATGCCGCCGAGCTTCTTGAGCTCGAAGCGCTGCGGCTCCGCGACCGGATCGGGCGCGGGTGCGGTCCAGCCCGGTGGATACAGCGCCGCGGCGTCGCTGCGTGCGGTCGCAAGCGCCAGCAGCAGGGCGGCGCTCTCGAGGTTCGTGATGTCGTTGACGCGCGGCAGGCGGCCGGGGCCGATATCGGCGAACCGGATCGTGCGCGGGCCGACGAGCGATGCGACCCGGATGACCGCAGGGCGCTGGAGCTTCAGCTGCAGGATCTCGAGCTTGATCGTCGCGATCTCGCTCCACGCGAGCGTGACCTGGCTGAACACGTCGGTGATGCCGCTGGCATCGACGCGGATCCCGTGCTTGCGCGCCTTGGTCATCAGGTTCCATGCGAGGTTCGCGCCGCCGCCGAGCGCTGCGAGCCCGAACGGATGGTCGGTCAGGTTCGACGTGCCGATGACCAGAAGCCCCACGTAGACGACCATCGTCAGGAGCGCCGCGCCGAACACGTACGGCGCGATCCGCGGCCGGAAGGTCACCTCGGTCACCGTGCCCTCGGGATCTTCCAGGCCCAGTAGACCGCGATGCCGAGGAACAGCGCATCGATGCTCGAGAACGTGCCCTTGACGACCAGCCAGCAAGCCTGGCCGATCCGATCGATCGGCAGGCTGAAGAACCGGTCCATGCCGACCATCGCCGCGATCACGAGGAGCATGCCGGCGAAGTAGCCGATCGCCGCCGCCGTGGCGCCGACGATCTGAGCCTCGCGCGATCGCCCGCCGCGCGCGGCGCCGATACCCGCGGCCACGCCATTCACGATCGACAGGATGCCGAGCCGCGTCTGCGTCGCGTAGACCACGCCGGCGAACAGCGCGCCGCCGGCGAGCGCGAACGCGAGCGCGAACGCGATGCCCTTCGGCCACGAGAACGTCACCGGCGCGTGCGCCTGTGCGCCTTCAAGGCGCGCGATCTGCGCGACCACCTCGGGATCCGGAAACTCGACGGCCACCGCCACGCGGCGATGGTACCGCGTTTGCCGATCCAGCGCACCGCCGGGACGCAGCTCGGATGCGGTGCGGGCGAACCCCGCGGATCCACGAGGTCATCGCGGCGCCGCGCCGACCCGCCGGCGATTCAGAAGCCGATTGCCATGTAGCTGTCGACGTTGTCCTTGAACACGCCCTGGGCCTGCATGACGATCAGGTTGGGGATCACCGGCTCGGTCAGGTCCGACAACCCCTGGCCCTTGGCGAGCAGTCGCGCCAGGGCGACCGCCGACGCCGCCATGGTCGGGTTGTAGAGGAACGTCGCGCGGTACAGCCCACCCTGCTTGATCTGCTCCATCGCCGCCTTGGACCCGCCGACGCCGGTCAGCCACATCTCCTTGTCGCGATTGGCATTCTTGATCGCCTGGACCACGCCCTGCGCCATGTCATCGTCGTGGGTGTACACCGCATCGATCTTGGGCTGGGCCTGCAGGATGTTCTGCATCACCGACAAGCCCTTGTCGGGCGCGAAGTCGGCCGGCTGCTGAGCAATGATCTTGATCCCGCCCTTGCACGGCGCGATCGCGTCGGCGAACCCCTTGGTGCGCTGGTTGGTCACCGAGATCCCGGCGATACCCTGGATCTCGACGACGTTGCCCTTGCACTTCAGCTCGCTGGCGAAGTACTGGCCGGCCTGGAATCCGACGCCGTAGTTGTCGCCCTTGATCACCGCGCGCTGCGCGCCCGGATCGCTGAACTCGCGATCGACGTTGATCACCGGGATCCCGGCCTTCATCGCGGCCAGCGCTGCCGGGGTCACGGTCTCGTCCTGCGGCAGGATCACCAGCACGTCGGGCTTCTGCATCATGATGGTGTTGAGCTGGCTGACCTGATCGGCGGCGGTCGGCGCCTGGGTCAGGCTGAACTCGACGTCGTCGTACCTGGCGGCCTGCTTCTTGGCATTCACGCTGATCGCACCGGTCCAGCCGTGATCGGCAGACGGCGCGCTGAATGCAATCTTGATCTTGGCCCCGGCGGGGCGGCCTGGGGGCGGGGTCGCCGTCGCCGGCTCGGCCGGCTTGGCCTCCTTGGGCGTCTCCTTGGGCGCCTCCTTGCGGCAGGCGACGGGCACCAGGGCCAATGCCAGGACGAGTCCGTGCAACACAGCGCGCTTGGAATGGATCATGGGTTGTCTCCTTGTGTGACCGGCTAGTGGCCCCGGCGCTGAACCACGACCGCGCCGAGGATGATGACGCCTCGCAGGATCTGCTGGATCTGGCTCTCGACGTTCTCGAGCGTGAGCAGGTTGAACACCAGGGCGAACGTGATCACGCCGAAGAACGTACCGATCATCGTGCAGCGGCCGCCGGCCAGGCTGGTCCCGCCGATCACGACCGCTGCGATCGCGTCGAGCTCGAGGCCGAGGCCGACCACCGGCGACGCGCTCGCGAGCTGGCCGGTCTGCAGGACCGACGCGATGCCGGTGCACAGCCCGACCACGGCGTAGACCGAGAACACGATCGGCCGCACCCGGATCCCGGCGATCCGCGCGGCCTCGCGGTTGCCGCCGACCGCGATCACGTAGCGGCCGTAGCGCGTGCGGTCGAGCACGAGCCAGCCGAGCGCGACCACGACGAGGAACACGATCGCCGGGATCGGGATGCCGAGTACGCGCTGGCTGCCGATCCGGGTCAGCGCGTCGAGCCCGTACAGCGCGACCGGGGTCTGGTGGCTGATCAGGTGAGCGATCCCGCGCGCCGCCGCGAACATCGCCAGCGTCGCGACGAACGGCACGATCCGCAGCCAGGCCACCGCGATGCCGTTGATCGCGCCGAGCACGACGGCTGCGACCACGGTGGCCAGCATGAACGCCGCCGAGCCGGCGCTCGCGAAGTAGTGGCCGCCGACGATCGCCGCCGCCGCCATCACCGAGCCGACCGCGAGATCGATGCCACCGGTCGCGATCACGAACGTCATGCCCACCGCGATCGTGCCGGCGACGCTGGCCTGGACCAGCACGTTCCACAGGTTCGCGGTCGAGAAGAACACGCTGCCCTTGAGGATCGTGCCGGCGATGATCAGCGCGACCACGACCAGCGGCAGCGCGATCTCCTGTGCCCGAGCGCTCCGCCGCGCCGTCATGGGGTTTCACTCCTGGCCTCGGTCCTGGGCTCGGTCCTGGGCTCGGCACCGGTGCGCAGCGCGTGGCGCAGGATCTGCTCCTCGGTCGCGGTCTCGCCGGCGAGCTCGCCGACCACTGCGCCCTCGCGCATCACGAGGATCCGGTCGCAGAACCCGACCAGCTCGGCGAGCTCCGAGGACACCATCACGATCGCCAGGCCGCGCCCGGCGAGCTCGCCGATGACCCGGTAGACCTCGGCCCGGGCGCCGACGTCGACGCCGCGGGTTGGCTCGTCGAGCAGCAGCACCGACGACGCGTGGACCAGCCAGCGCGCCACCACCAGCTTCTGCTGGTTGCCGCCCGACAGCTCGCCCGCGGCGCGCAGTGGATCGTCGGGGTGGACCGCGAGCGCGCGGAGCTGCGCGGTGGCGGCGCGGTGCTCGGCGGCTGGATCGGTGAACGGCCCGCGACCCAGCCGCGGCAGGTCGGCGATCGTGACGTTGCGGACCTGCGACCAGTCGAGCCACAGCCCCTGCGACTTGCGCTCCTCGGGCGCGACTCCGATCCCGGCGGCGACCGCGAGGTCCGGCCGCTCGCGGGGCAACGCGCGCCCGCCGACCGAGACCTCGCCGGACGTCACCGGATCGAGCCCGGCGATCGCGCGCAACAGCTCGCTGCGCCCGGCGCCGACCAGCCCGCCGATCCCGAGGATCTCGCCGGCGCGGACCTCGAAGCTGGTGGCCGCCAGGTGCGGCGGGCGCGCCAGCCCGCGGACCCGGAGCACCACCTCGCCGCGCAGTATATTCCGGTTCGGGAACAGCTCGTGGAACGCGCGGCCGATCATCAGCTGGATCAGCGGGTCGATCCCGGTGGTCGCCGGCAAGTTGCTGGCCACCGTCTTGCCGTCGCGTAGCACGGTGATCCGGTCGCCGATCCGCGCGATCTCGTCGAGCCGGTGCGAGATGTACACCACGCCGACCCCGGCGGCGGTCAGCCGCCGCACGACCTCGAACAGCGCATCGACCTCCGGCGGATCGAGGATCGCCGACGGCTCGTCCATGATCAGCAGCCGCACGTCGCGCGATAGCGCGCGCGCCATCGAGACGATCTGCTTGTCGGCGGGTCGCAGCTCGCCGACCTGCGCGTCGGGATCGAGCGTCGCGTGGCCGAGCCGGCGGAGCAGCTCGCCGGCCTCGCGGCGCATCCGCCGCCGATCGAGCAGCGGCCCGATCCGGCGCTCGTGGCCCAGGAAGATGTTGTCCGCCACGGACAGATCGCCGACCAGGTCGAGCTCCTGGTAGATCGTCGCGACGCCGGCCGACAGCGCCGTGCCCGGCCGCCCGGTCGTCAGGTCGCGCCCGTCGAGCCGGATCGTCCCCGCGGTCGGCGTCGCCGCGCCGGCGACGCACTTGATCAAGGTCGACTTGCCGGCGCCGTTCTGGCCGACCAGGCAATGGACCTCGCCCGCCGCGACGTCGAGATCGACGCCGTCGAGCGCGGTGACGCCGGGGTATACCTTGACCAGCCCGCGGACCTCGAGCAGCGCAGTCATGCCGCCGCTCGCCGGGCGAGCTGGCGATCGACGAGGTCAGGCGCCAGGCGCTGATCGCGGCTGAGCGAGTCCTCGCGCATCCCGGGGCCCATCTTTGTTCGATCGACGAGCAAAATCCAGATGAATTGTGCGGCCCCCGCGTCACTCATCGACGAAGGCGAACACGCAGGCCTGGTAGGCGTCCATCGACGAGCGTATGTTCGGCGCCAGGATGCCGGATCGCCCACGCGCCGCGGTGCCGCGATGAAGCTCGGGTTCGTCACCGCATGTCTGCCCGGCTGGTCGCTGTCCCGGCTCGCCGCATGGGCCACCACCCACGGGTACGCCGCCCTCGAGGTCGCCGCCTGGCCCAGGCTCGGCAATCGCCCGTTCACCGCCACGCACCTCGACGTCGACCAGCTCCGCCCCGACGAGGTTCGCCGGCTCATCGCCGATCTGCGGCTCGAGATCTCGTCGGTCGCGTTCATGGACAACCCGCTCGATCCCGACCTCACTGCGCGCGCCGCGATGCACGCCCACCTCCACAAGTGTATCGACGCCGCCGCTGCGATCTGCGCACCCACCGTTGGCACCTTCGTCGGGCGCAACCCGCACCGCAGCGTCAAGGACAACCTCGTCGAGGCAGCCGAGATCTTCAAGCCGTTCGTCGACCACGCCGGCGAGCGCGGCGTCTCGATCGTGATCGAGAACTGCGTCATGGAGGGCTGGCACCCCGATGGGTATCCGGGCAACCTCGCCTACTGCCCCGAGCTCTGGGAGTGGATGTTCGAGCAGGGCCTCTACCTCAACTTCGACCCCTCCCACCTGCTCTGGATCGGTATCGACCCCGTCGCCGCCCTCCGCCCCTACCTCCACCGCGTCCGCCACGCCCAGGCCAAGGACATCCAGCTGTTCCCCGAGAAGCGCAACCGCTGGGGCGTCCACGGCAAGTCGCGCGAGCGCGACAACCCGTGGGACGTCGGCTGGTGGCGCTACCGCGTCCCCGGCCTGGGTCAGGTCGACTGGGTCCGCCTGATCGACACCTTCTACGAGGGCGGCTTCGATGGCGTGCTCTCCGTCGAGCACGAGGACCCCGTGTGGGGCGGCACCGAGGACAAGATCCAGATCGGCCTCGAGATCGCCGAGCGCACGCTGCGCCCGCTGCTGGTCCGCTGACCGGTCTCACGGCGCCGGGTGCAGCACGCCGGAATCCCACACCACGCGACCGCCGACCATGGTCAGCTCGCTGGTCGTGGCCGGGATGTCGCCCGGAGCGCAGCGAGAAGCAGCTCGCCGCCGAGTTCGGCCCGGTCGCCGCACACCGTGCACAACTACGTCAAGGCGATTGGATGACCTTGTGCGTCTTCAGCAGCTGGACCGTCTTCTCGATCGGCAGCGCCTCGACCGTGTGGCCGTTCGCGGTCGTCGTCGTCGCCTTGAACATCGAGTTGTAGATCGCTTCCTCGGTCGCCTCGATCACGGCGAGGAACAATGGCGACATCGCGTCGTTGGTCAGCACCTCGAGCTTGCGCGTCGGCCTCTTGTCGGTCGTGTGGATGCGGACTTCTTGCGCGGTGGAGAACGCGATCGCGTAATCGCCGCTACCGTTGGACGCGGAGCTTCCGGTGCGCGCGAGCCCGAGCATGGCGCGCGCGGCGAGCCGCTTGAGGTTCCGCGCATCGAGCGGCGCGTCGGTGGCGATGACCATCATGCACGATCCATCGGGCTTGTCGCTGCCGTTGCCGGCCTGCTTCAGCTCGTCGCGAAGGTAGTACTGGCCGAGCGCCTGGCCGACGGGAACGCCGGCGATCGTCAGCACGCCGCCAAAATTCGTCTGCACGAGCACGCCCACCGTGTAGCCGCCGGTGCTTGCGGGAAGCTGGCGCGAGGCGGTACCGATGCCGCCCTTCCAGCCGAACGCGACGGTGCCCGTACCCGCGCCGACCGCGCCTTCGTCGACCACGCCGCCCCTTGCGCTCCTGATCGCCGCGAACACGTCGTCGGGCGCGATGTGGCGGCCGCGAATGTCGGACAGGTATCCGTCGTTTGTTTCGCCGACGACCGGGTTGATCGACAGCACGTCCTTGTTGCCGGGCAGCGCGAGCATGTAGCTGATGACGGCGTCGGCGACCCGCGGCACGCTGGTCGTCGACGTCAGCACGATCGGCGTTTCGATGTCGCCCATCTCCTCGATCTGCGTCGATCCGGTGAGCTTGCCGAAGCCGTTGCCGACGAACACCGCGCCGGGCACGCGCTCGCGGAACAGGTTGCCCGCGTGCGGCAGGATCGCGGTGACGCCGGTGCGAACGTTGTCGCCGTGGATGATCGTCGTCTGACCGACCTCGACGCCTGCGACATCGGTGATCGCGTCGAGCGGCCCGGCCGGCAGGATGCCGACCTTGAGGCCCAGATCGGAAGCGCGCGGGCGTGCACCGGCGGGCGCGCCTTGCGCGGAGGCGAACGCGGTGAGCACGCCGATCGCGACGACATGAACCGTCTTGTGAGTCGTCATTGCTTTGACCTGTTCCTGATCGGTTCTGCCATACGAGATGCCTCCCGGCGAGCGGCCGTTCAGCGCCGCCACTCGCCGAGCCGCAGCCGTCGGTGTCACCGCGGCGCCGCGCGCGCTACGATGGCGCCCGGCCGCAGCTCAGCCCCCTGGAAGACGCCCATGCTCCACGACCACGATGCGTCGATGCTTCCGATCGCGGCCCCGCCACCCGATGGCAGACTGCGATGACAGGGCTCGAGCTGTCTCGCGCGTTCTTCCACGAGGCCGTGCGGCCCATCGTGGATCGCGTCGCCCCGGGCGTCATGCTCACCGCGGGGCGGTTCGGCCCGCGCTCGGACGCGCTCGGCTTCGACGATGCGATCTCGCGCGATCACGGATGGGGACCTTGTTGCACGCTGCTGTTCGAGCCGGGGATCGAGACCGCCCCGATCGACGCGGCCCTGCGCGCCGAGCTGCCGCTCCAGTTCCGCGGGTACTCCACGAGCTTCCGCGACAGCAACATGGTCGCGATCGATGTGCCGCCCGTCGAGCACGACGTGGAGCTGACCACGCCGGATCGCTACCTCGACCATGCGCTCGGGACCCACGCGATCGCGACGCCACGGGACTGGCTCGCGCTCGACGAGCAGAAGCTCCTCGAGGTCACGAGCGGCGAGCTGTTCCGCGACGACCTCGACTTCGCGGCCATCCGCCGGCGGCTCGCGCACTACCCCGACGACCTCCGGCTGCACCTCGTCGCGGTCGAGTGGACGCGCCTCCTCGAGGAGCAAGCGTTCCCGGGCCGGGCCGCGTCGCGCGGCGACGAGCTCGGCGCCGCGATCGTCAGCGCTCGTCTCGCCGAGAGCGTGATGCGGCTCGGGGTCTATCTCGAGCGCCGCCACGCGCCCTACGCCAAGTGGTTCGGGACCGCATTCCGGCGGCTCCCGTGCGCGCAGCGGCACCGTGATAGCGTCGCCGGCGGAGGATTGCCATGAAGCAGCTTGCGCTATGTCTCGCTCCGCTCGTGATGCTCGTCGCGTGCAGCCTGGATGCCTCGGACGCCACCGACGACGACCCGCCGGCGGCCAGCGCCGCGCCGGCGGCGAGCACGAGCAGCGATGCGCTGGGAGGAGGAGGCAACCCGTTCGCGCCCTGCACGCCGGGCTCGCAGGGCATCTGCCCCGGCCAGATCCTCGGCACGGTGTGCGCGAGCAATCCGACACAGTTCTGCCTGCCGGTGCAGGGCCAGGGCAACCTGTGCCGCTGCGCGGCGCGCTAGCCACTCGCCTTCGACGAGAAGCACGTCGTTCCGCTCGATGGTCAAGGTAGCCAGCCAGCATGGGGCCTTGCACCACGAGTGCCAAGGTCAGCGCGGATGCCGCTTGTCGATCGCGGCGATCGCCGCGGCGCACGCGCGCTTGACGCCGCGGTCGATCGTCGCTTTCGCCTGCTCCTCAAGAAACGCCCGCGCGTCAGCGTCGCCGGTGATGCCGAGGGCGGCAGCGGCCGACAGACGCCATGCGGCCCAGCTGTTCATCGCGTCGGCGTCGCGTTCTTTCTTCGCGGCGGCAGGGACGAGTTGTTTCCAGCGCGCGATGACAACCGCGGCGCCACGCGGTGCGCCGATCGCCGCGATCAGGTCATTGGGCCGCGCGTCCTCGAATCGGTTCGGCTGCTTCGCGACAGCGGCGACGATGTCGTGGCCGCCGAGCTCGGCCTTGCCGAGTCGTGCGGCGACCTCCACGCACAACGGATCCTCGGGGATCTTGTCGAGCAGCTTGATGCAGGCGGCAAGCAGCCGCCCGGGAAGGTCGGAGTCGGCCTGCACCGCGTCGTGCATGTCGCGCAGGCATGTGGCCCAGACGAAGATTGTTTCGGCCTCGGGCTTGGCCAGACGCGCGCGCTGCTCGATCTTCGCGGTCATCTCGGCGACGCCCGCCGGACCGCACATGTCGGCGGACGCGCGGTGCGCGACAAGCAGGACCAGTATCACGACCGCGGTTCGCATCGTCGTGATCCTACACCTGCCCATGCGCATCTATTCGTCGAGGCGCGGTCTGATGCGCGGCGGCAAGAAGGCCACCGCCAGCCGGCGGACTGCTGGTCGTCCCAGCCGATGTCGAAGACCACGACATGCCGAAGCTGCCGCTCGCCCAGCTGATCGCGTGGAAGCTGCGGCCCGTGGACTCGGCGCCCGGGCGGCCGCGGCGTCGGCATGGGCGCCCTGCCCGCTATTTCGATCGTGCGCCCGCGCTCAACATCAGCCTCACGGCCTGCAGCAGTTCGCGCCGGGCTTCCTTCGGAAGGCCGGCAAGCACCGCGCTGAGCTCCGGTACGTCAACCTCAAGGTCCTCGTCGATCCCGAACATCAGCGCGGCGACATTGGTTTCGAAGCCGTAGTGTGCGATTGCCACCACGGTCTCCCAGCTCGGTGACCGCTGGCCGCACTCGAGCTGGCTCACATACTTCGGCGAGACGCCGATGCGGCCCGCGATTAGCTCCTGTGTGAGCTTGCGATCGCTACGGAGCGCTCGGATCCGCGCACCGAGGCGGCGTCGAAGCTGAGCTGCGCGAGCGGCGCCCTTGACCATCGAGGGCCAGCGTAGGCGTGCCTCGTGATCGCGATAACCTACCTAAAGCTCATATTATCCTGGGGACTTCTACTGACAGTAGGGCCGCACCCGGCCGATAGAGCGTCGAGCAGTGAAGCTGACCAATGCTTCCTACTGACAGTGCGCCTCGCATCACCGCATGGCCGCCAGACAGCGTGGGCCGATCGTCACGATGCCGGTTACAAGCACGTCGCCGAGCCGTCGGTCCCGCATCATCCGAGCGATCTCGGAGAGCGCCGTCGTGCTCGAGCTCGCCGGGCTGTGGCTCGCGCGCGGCCCGCGTCGCGTGCGGCGCGCGACGTTCGCCGTGCTAACCGCGCTGCAGCTCACGCGCCCGGTCGCGCGTCGAGCACGCGCTCCTGGTAGCGGCGCCCGGCGCGGTACAGGATCGCGCTCGCGAAGAGGGTTCCCAGGAGCAAGCCGCAGATCGTGCCGACGATCCGGTTCCCCAGATCGGTCAGGTGCACGAGCTGCTGCCGCGTCTCGAACGCCACGATGCCCGCTGCGAGGCAGGCGGTGAACACGATCCGGGCGCGGCGGCGCGGAACGTCGAGCGCGATCCGGGGCGTGCGCTGGATGCGCCACAGCAGGTATGCGGTGATCGCGGCGAGCCCGACCACCGTGCTGGCGTGCTGCAGGATCTGGTGCAGGGCGGTCGGGCCGACGATCGGTAGATCGTACGGCCGGCTCAGCGCCGGCACGTGCGGCACGATGAGGCCGTCGGCGTGGGTGAAGCCGTCCCACACGATGTGGCTGACGTCGCCGAGCGCGGCCGAGACGATCGCCGATGCGACCGCGCCGGCGGTCCAGCGGGCGTGCCACGGCGGCGCGAACACGGGTGTCAGCGCCGGCGGCGCGGCGAGCAGCGCCGGCCACTTCACGACGCGGTGGAACACGGCGGCGAGCGCCAGCGTGACCGGCACGCCCCACACGAGGATGCCGAGCCAGCTGTGGCTCACCTCGTCGGCCAGCCTGCCGCGCGCGAAGTACTCGAAGTCGGGCGCCATGCTGCCGATCACCAGGCACGTCGGATCGAGGTGCAGCGCGCGCCGCCACGCCACGCCAGGCAGCACCGCCATGGCGTGCGCAGGGGTGAACGGCATCGCGGTACGATAGCGCGATCGACCGCCGGCGTCGCAACGGGACGTGTCTCGGGAGACATGGCCGGTGACACCCTATTCGACCGTCACCGCCAATCTGGTCCGCGTAGCCCTATCCGTGGCGCCGCGATTCGCGTTGACCGGCGCGCGCTCAGTCGTCCCGTTCGCGCGAGACGCCGTACTTGTTCGACGTCAAGTCCGTCTGTTTCGCTCAGGATGTGGTCGACTTGCGAGATTCAGACCTCGAACAACTCCCTCAATTCGAGATGCGCGCGATGCGGTTGGGCGGAGGGAACGCGCGCGGTGCGGAGCGACGTGGTGCAGCGCAGGCCGCTGGCCGAAACTCTCCGTTCGGCTGGCCACACCGGGCGAAGTGACCCTATCTCTCGACTAAATACACTTACATGTATTCTCGCAATGCTGCGAAACTTCGCAGTCGGCATCCCTTTCGCATTGTTCTCCGGCCTTCAGGTTGACATATCCATCGCCACACGCGGGAGCATGGCACTTTACAGTGCCTGCGCTGCTGCCAGCGCACCGCTGCTCAGCGACAATTAGATCCGATTAGATCTCGCCGACGCAAGAATCTAATTGACGCCAGGCACTGGAGCATGTCCACTCGCGATTCGCGGCTTGAACCGCGCGAGGAAGACTGATGGACGACGATGCCGGCCTTATCTTCATCGTGCATCACAATCCGAACAGCGGGCGGTACCGGTACGCGGCCGATCCGAACGATGCTATCGCATCGGCCAAGGCGCTGGTCGAAGAGGGCGAGAGCACGTGGGTCGCCGGTAACTGCCGCCGGATGATCGGCGTCGGAGACCTGCTCCTCTTCAAGTTCGGAGGCAATCGTCTCCAGCAGGAGCCAGGCATCTACGCCGCCGCCCGCGTGACGCGGGCGCCGACGGAGACCGTCCACGGCACCTGGGTCCTTCGATACGAGCCTGACGCACCGCTCACGCGTCGGCTGATACGGGCGCCGATCGTCGGAAGGAACCTCGAGCGACTTGTGCCCCGGTCCTTCGGCGCGTCCATCCAGGTTGTCCAGCTCCGAGGTCGAGCGGTCGTCGAGGTGCTGCTCGGCGAGGCAGCGGCTCGCGGCACTGATCCTCACGCGACGGAGAGCATCACCCACGGACTCCTGATCCTGAAGGAGCCGCTCGACAAGATCCTCGCCGGCACGAAGACCTGGGAGATCCGCGGCAAGGCGACTGCTCGACGTGGTCCCATCGCCCTGATCGAGAGCAAGTCCGGGCACGTCGTTGGCACCTGCGACGTCGTTGATGTTGTGGGACCCCTGACGCTCGCAGAGCTCCAGAGAAACGCGCGGCGGACGGGCTTTCGACCGGACGAGCTTCCCTACGCGGCTACCTACGCATGGGTCGTCCGCGATGCCCGGAGACTTCCCGAGCCCGTCCCGTACCGACACCCGTCGGGCGCGGTGATCTGGGTCCGGCTGGAAAGGAGCGTGCTGCGCGAGCTTCGGCGCGCAGGGGCGCGGGCTTGATGGCGGACGGTCGCGCCGTGGGCGCCACCGTGGGCGCGGCGGTCGTCGGCGCGGGTCGGTCGCCGGTGGGGTGGCGGTCGCCAGATGCTCACATCCTTGTCGTGACCGCGGCACCCAGGTTCCAGCCGAGGCAGAACAACATCGTCGAGGCGGGCTTGCAGGTCTGCCGCGGTCTGGTTGAGCAGATCGCGCTCGGCCTCGGCGACCTCCGCGTCGGCTTTCGCCTTGCGCTGGCCGCCCAGCGCGTCGAAGACACCGTGGGCCGGATCGCCAGGCGGAAGCTCGAGTGACCCGCCACCGACCTCGCCGGTCGCGCGACTGCTCAGGGGCAGCCTGCGGGCGGCGATCGGTCGCCGAAGTGGAGGGGATCGAAGGCAGCCTCCACGAACACCGCGATGTTCTCGCGGCTCGCGTCGATCCCGGGGGAGTAGGTCGTGGCGCTCGTTCCGCGGGTGATCCCCAGGGTGCGCAGCTCCTGGACGTACTTGTAGTAGAGGACGTCGGAGGGCGGCTCGTCGGTGAAGAACGGGTTCGCGCAGGCGGTGAAGTTCTCGGTGCCGCCGAAGTTCAGGAGCGCATAGGCACGCGTCACGAACACCGCCGCGTCGCCGCGGGTCGCGTGGGTGTCGGGCCCGTAGGTGCTCGCGCTCGTGCCGTGTGTGATCCCGAGGTCGCGGAGCTTCTGCACGTAGGGGAAGCGCCAGTCGGTCGCCGGCAGGTCGGTGAAGTACGGGATCGACGTGTAGGGGAACGAGTCGCCGTAGAGCGCGCGGATGATGACCGTGGCCAGCTCGCCGCGCGTGATGCTCGACCCCGGGCAGAACGTTGCGTGGCCCCCGGAGATGGCGCACGGTCCGATCCACCCGTGGTTGGCTGCGTCCGTGTCGAACACGCTCGCCGCGTCGTTGAACGACGGGTGCTGGCCATGCACCGTGCAGCCAGATCCGGGCGTACAGCTCCCGGCCGCCGTACACGTCGCCTTTGCGCATCGCAGGGTGCAGCTGCCCGCCGCGTTCGAGAAGTACGACTGCACGGTGTACGTGGCGCCATTGGGTGCGGTGATCGTACCGAACGTGTCTCGGCACGCATCGGCGATCTCGGGATCCAGAGCCAGGGGGGACGCCCATCCCGAAAACGGCTGGGGATCTGTCACTGCTTCGACTACCTCGTGGGACGCCGCCGCGGTGAGACTCTCGAACGGCGTATTGATCCCGCAGTCGGGAGCGCAGCACTCGCCAGTCGCGAAATCCACCATCCGGGTGTAGTGGAGTACGACTTGCGCATTGAAGATGGTCTCGCTGTCCGACCTGTGGTCGGCACAACACCCACCCACCGTACACCCGTTGATGACCGTGCCGGGAGGGAAATGCAGGGTGTAGAGCGTGTTGGCGTCTGGCGATGGCAGGTGGGACGCCTGGATCTGCGACGCGAGCTCGGCGGCGATGTTCGCGTCGTTCAACCCCAGGTTCCCGATCGAAGGAACGATGGGGTACGCGGCCGTGGTGGAGCCGAGCCCAATGGTCTGGGTCGGCGTACTGTACTCGGCAAGTCGTTGCAGGTATTCGTTGCCGGCCAGCGCTGCATAGAACGACACCACGTCCGGGTTGACACTGGTACCCCAGAACACGGGCACGATCTTGACGTTTGCGAGCACGGGCCCGTCTCCGTACGGGAACACGGTGCTCGCCGCTGCCACCTCGCCGACCGTGTCAGGCGCGTCGTCGGGGGCCACACCGCAGGCGGTCGCCGTGACGGCCACCACGACGCCGAACAAGCGTTTCGTGATCCGCGATCCATGGCTTTGTCTGGTCATATCCGTCGCTTCCTTCACCTGTAGGTACGGTTGACCCGGTCGCAAGCGGTGTGCCCGCGTGCGCTCGGGATCGTGTTCCAGCCATGAGATGTCTCCGCGGACCCGATGCTGCAAACTTTCTCTATGCGTTGTTGCCGGCGGAGCAGCCTTGCCGCCCGATGGACAGCGCGTGAACGCATTCGATCTCCCGATGCCGCGCGCCTGGCTGGCGGCAAGGCTCAGAGCTCACGCCGGTGGCGAGCTCACGGCCTTCGACGCTGCGCTGGCTTGTTGCGCGGGCGCTTGGCCGCCTTGCGCTTCGGACGAGGTCGCGCGGTACCGGTCCCACCGGCCGCGCGCGCGCGCGGATCCGGCGCTCGTGGGGACTGCGAACGATGCGCGGTTGCCGCTGCGCTCGCGGCAACGATCTAGCGAACGGACCCGGACGGCGTCACCGCGGATCACCGCGTCGATGTCGGTGGTCATCCGCTGCACGCCGTGCGCGATCACCGCGATGCCGCCGATCACCATCCAGGGTGCATCGAGCTCGGACAGCGCGTGTTGCAACGCCGCGAGCGCATCCTCGATCCGCGACAGGTCACGTGCGCGTTTGGCGGGCATGGTGCTGGATGCGAGCCCAGCGGCGCCGGACCTCGGCGACAGCTTGCTCGCTGACAGGATCGCGCGGGCCGGGCCACCGGCCCATGGCTTCGAGCGCAGAGAGCGCGGAGAGCGAATGGGCCACCGCACGGGCGGGGCGCGGTCCCTCGGCCGCTTGCAGTGCGCGTTGCAATCGCCCGGCTGCGCGTTGCCCCGCTAGCCAGCGCTGGATCGAGCGTTTCTGCGCACGCATGAGCGCAGCGCAGCGGCGAGATATGCTATGATATCAAACGCTTGCGCTGGGCTCCGGATTCGATCCGCCTCACCAACCCGCTCTCCCGCCGCTCTCCCGGAGAACCCGCGGGCGGGAGACCGGGCGGACCTTGCTCCGCGTGTTCGGGATCGACCGCTGGTTAACAGCTCCGTGAGCAGACCTCATTTCCATGGATCTTGCCGAGAGTATGGCACTTCTTTGAGCGCACGCCCATCACCTTGGCCAGAGAAACACGACATGTGGGGGCGGGCAGGTTGGCAGCTGCTGCGCATCGGCGGGTTGTCCCCCCGATGCCGATCTCCGGAGAACGGGATCGGGAGAGCGCTGAGAGCCGGAGGACCCCCCGGGCCAAGGCGGACCGGGTCCGGCGGTCATGGCGAGGCCCCGGCGTGCGATCGCTGCCGCCGACTGCGGCGGGTCGGCCTCTGAGCCACTGTCGAGCTCGGCACTTGTGCGGGCCAGGGGGCTGCGGGCCGCACCGGGCCGGGCAGCGGTGGATCGGCGGCGAGTTGGTGGTCGGGGTCGCCAGCGCAGCAGTCCTCGCCGAGCTCGCGCACGACCAGCTTGGTGACGCCGCCGAGGCCGGGCCCCACCGAGGTTCGCTGCGCCGCCGGCGCCGTTGCCCAACTGGTCGCGCCGTTGCCCGGCTCGGGCACGGACCTCGACCGGCTGGTTCGCCGTCACGCCGCTCTCCCGGAGAACCGACCGAAAGAACGCGCCCGGCGGCGGGACGGCGATCGCGGCGGCGGCACGGCCGGACGGTGGCGGACGCT
>DATAPF010000594.1:0-3307 GCA_036265355.1 Kofleriaceae bacterium
CCACTCCGGCGACAGCCAAGCCGCGTGCGGCGTCGACCGCGGCCCTGTTCGCTCCTCGCGACGACCTGCTCATGGCCTCGATGGCCCCGTTACCCTGCGCAGTCGTCCACCAACCCGTCACGTTCACGCCGAACCAGTACAAGATTGCTCAACCCCTGGAAACATCTTGAAATTAGTCGACCCGTATCTGGTTCCGTCGCAGCGCGTGAAGGCGTCGTATGCTGTGGAAGAACTCTGGGAACTTCATGACCCCCCTGGAGCAGATCGCGGCTCAGATCCTGGCGAACAACCCGCTTGAGGTTCGCTCGCTGGTGCAGGACTACCTGCGTCATGCCCGGCCTCTGTGGTTGGAGCGCGCACCGACCTCGGATGACCAGCAAATCCGGGCCGTTACAGCTGCGATCGCAGAGATGATCGCTGTGCGTACGGCGCAGAAAGCACCTGCCTGGACGAGTCAGATCGGCAGGCTGCCGGCGCCGGTCTATCTGGTCGAGGCAGCGACGAGGAGTCCCAGGATGCGGGCGCGGATCGAGCAAGAGAGCCCCGAGCCGCTTCGCAAGCGCAACGTGTTTGCACCGTCGAGCTATCTCGAGATCATCTAGGCTGTTGGTTGGTTCGCGCCCTCCGGATATGCAATGGCGATGTTGACCTCGTGGTGACCCGCCATGACGTCGACGCGCACGCCGGGATAGGGCGCGGAATCAGGATGCGCTCGTTCTCCTGCTCCGGCTGGATGCGTGCACGACCACGCTGAAGCTGTGGCAGAGGCATTCGAGCGGCGCGATCGCGAACATGGCTCGATTGCACGGAGCGGTGCGGCCCGGCTCGTGGACCACCATCTCGAGCAACGGAGCCAGCTCCGCGCGCTCGGCGTACGAGACAGCATGTTGTATGCGGCGTGCTCCTGAAGCGTCCCTTCTCCCTGCATGCGTGGACGTCGCTCGTCGAGAGGGCGCCCATGGTGCCGAGGTCTTTGTCGCCGCGGCACACGCAAGGTCGACGAGCACGCGGCGAGACGCGGAGCCCGGCAACATAGTTCCGGACGGAGCCTGAACAAAGAATTCCGTGGTGGCGCGGGGTACCGGCTAGCCGGTCGGAGCGCGATCGCCTATGTTGGTTCCGACGACGACGTCACTGTCTCGGAGGAACCGATGGATGGCCCCGTGGTCCCCGCTTCGAACGTCCGGGCTGCCGGACAGCGCGACCGGCTGCGGCTGGCGCTCACGGTCAACGGCGAGGACCGCGATCTGATCGTCGCGTCGTACAAGACGCTGCTCGAGGTGCTGCGCGAGGATCTTGCACTGACCGGGACCAAGCACGGCTGCGAGCTCGGCGAGTGCGGCGCGTGCGCGGTGGTGCTCGATGGTGAGCTGGTGCTGTCGTGTCTGGTCGCGGCGGTCGAGTGCGAGGGCCGGAGCGTGACGACGGTCGAGGGGCTGCGCGAGGGGCCGCGACTACATGCGCTGCAGACCGCGTTCGCGGACCATGGCGCGGCGCAGTGCGGCTACTGCACGCCGGGGATGCTGCTGGCGGCGAAGTCGTTGCTCGAGCGCATCGCCGATCCGAGCCGCGAGCAGATCGCCGAGGCGCTGTCGGGGCAGATCTGCCGCTGCACGGGATATCTACAGATTTTCGACGCGGTCGAGGCGGCGGCGTGCGAGCTGCGCGGCGAGCGGCCGCCGGCGCCGCAGCTGCCGCGCGTGCGAGGTGATCATGCCAAGTCGTGATGGGTTCGGGGTGGTCGGCAAGCCGCTGCGCCGGGTCGACGCGGTCGGCAAGGTGACCGGCGAGACCCGGTTCGCCGACGACCTGGCGATGCCGGGCATGCTGCACATGAAGCTGGTCCGCTCGCCGCTGCCGCACGCGAGGATCCGCGGGATCGACGCGCGCAAGGCGCTCGCAGTCGACGGCGTCCGCGCGGTGCTGACCGGCGAGCTGTTCCCGATCACGTTCGGCATCCTGCCGGTGTCGCAGGACGAGCACGCGCTGTGTCCGGACAAGGTGCGGTTCGTCGGCGATCCGGTGGCGGCGGTGGTCGCGACCGAGGAGCTGATCGCCGAGGAGGCGGCGCGGCTGGTCGAGGTCGACTACGAGCCGCTGGCGACGATCGGCTCGCCCGAGGAGGCGCTCGCCACCGCCGAGCCGCGGATCCAGGATCACGGCGACGCCGGCAACATCCACAAGATGATCGCGCTCGACTTCGGCGACGTGCCGGCGGCGCTCGCCGGCGCCGATCTGGTGGTCGAGGACCACTTCTTCTACCAGGGCAACACGCACCTGGCGCTGGAGCAGCACGCGACGCTGGCGTACCTGGGGACCGACGGCCGGCTGACGATCGCGTCGAGCACGCAGACGCCGCACTACCTGCACCGCGCGGCGGCGAAAGTGCTGGGGTGGCCGGCGTCCCGGATCCGGATCATCGCGCCGCCGCAGGGCGGCGGGTTCGGCGGCAAGACCGATCCGTTCAACCACGAGATCGTCGCGGCGAAGGCGGTGCTGATCACCGGGCGGCCGGTCAAGATCGCGCTGACCCGCGAGGAGGTGTTCTACTGCCACCGCGGCCGGCACCCGGTGCTGATGCGGATGCGGACCGGCGTGACCCGGCAAGGGCGGATCGTCGGGCACTCGGTCGAGACCCTGCTCGACGGCGGCGCGTACGGCAGCTACGGCGTGGCGTCGACGTTCTACACCGGCGCGCTCGAGACCGTGACCTACAAGATCGACCGCTACCAGTTCCGCGGCTGCCGGACGTTCACCAACAAGCCGCCGTGCGGCCCCAAGCGCGGTCACGGCACGCCGCAGCCGCGGTTTGGCTTCGAGGTCCAGATCGACAAGTTCTGCGAGCGGCTGGGGCTGGATCCAGCGCAGTGGCGGATCGACCAGGTGATGCCGCCGGACACCGTGACCGCGAACTGGCTCAAGGTCCGCACGATCGGCCTGGCGCAATGCGTGGAGGCCGTCGTCGAGGCGTCGGGCTGGAAGTCGCGGTTCCGCAAGCTTCCGCGCGGCCGCGGCCTGGGCATCGCCGCGTCGTCGTACCTGTGCGGCGCCGGGCTGCCGATCTACTGGAACCAAATGCCGCAGTCGGGCGTGCAGTTGAAGCTCGATCGCTCGGGCAACGTCGCCGCGTTCTCGGGCGCGGCGGAGATCGGCCAAGGCTCCGACTCGGTCCTCGCCGGCATCGTCGCCGAAGTGCTCGGCATCGACTTGCAGGACATCCGCCTGTGCACCGCCGACACCGACCTCACGCCGGTCGACCTCGGCAGCTACAGCTCGCGCGTCACAATGATGATGGGCAACGCGGCGA
>DATAPF010000595.1:0-4516 GCA_036265355.1 Kofleriaceae bacterium
CACGATCACGAGATCGACGTTCGAATAGCGCGACGGCACGCCGGCGAGCGTCTGCGCCGGCCGGACGTTGGCGTACAGATCGAACGTCTGGCGCAGCGTGACGTTGACCGAGCGGTAGCCGCCGCCGCTCGGAGTCGCGAGCGGCGCCTTGAGCGCCAGCTGGTTGCGCTGGATCGACGCCAGCGTCGCGGCGGGCAGCGGATCGCCGTGCCGGGCCACCGCGCCCGCGCCGGCATCGACCCGCTCCCACGCCAGCTGCCCGCCGCACGCCTCGACCGCGCGCAGCGTCGCGGCAGTGATCTCGGGGCCGATGCCATCACCTTCGATCAAGCTCACGGTCGGGACGTTCACGGTTCACTCCTCTCGTCGCACTCGGCTCACTCGTCACGTTCATCGGGCGGGGGGGACGCGCCGGGCTGCGCTCGCGGCCGCGGGTCGACCTCGATCTGATCGCCGACCACGCGCACCGGATAGGTCACCAGGCAGAACTCGGATGCCTCGGCGTTGCAACCGGTTGCAGTCGAGAACCGCCAGGCGTGCTGCGGGCAGATCAGATGGCCGCGCGACACGATGCCGTCCGCCAGGTCGCCGCCGCGGTGGATGCAGCGCCGCTGCGCGGCGAAGTAGCGGTCGCCGTCGCGGCCGAGCACCATGTCGATCCCGTCGACCGTCACCGCGATCACGTCGTTGGGCCGGACATCCCCGATCCGCGCGACCGCGCGCCAGGTCTCGGTCATGGCGGCGCCAGCTTACCAGCCATCGATCGGCAGGTGCAGGACCGCTCAGCCATCCAGCTCGGGATAGTGCCGGAAGATTCCCTGCTCGTTGAACGCCAGCCGGCGCGGTGAGGTCAGGTAGCGCAACAGGCGCGGCCGCTGTGCCACCCGGTCGCGCAGCGCCAGCAGCCGCGGGATATCGTCGCGGATCCGCGCCATCGCGCGCGGGAACGCGTACGCCAGGCCCTCGACGACCTGGAACGCCGCGAGATCGACGTAGGACACCGCCGAGCCGACCAGGACCTCGCCGTTGCGCTCGAGGTTGGACTCGAGGTAGCCGAGGAACCTCGCGAGCCGGGTCTTCACGAACGACGCCGCGCGCTGCTTCGCGGCGGCCTTCTGGCTCTCGTAGCGCTCCTCGACCGTGAGCGGGTGATGGGTGTCGTGGACCTCGGTGACCAGATCGGCGATGGTCAGCGCGAGGGTGAGCGCGCCGAGCCGGCCGCGCTCGTCGGCAGGCGCCAGGTGATGGCGCGCGCCGAGGAAGCTCGTGATCGCGACGGTCTGCGCCACGACGATCGGGCCGGCGTACAGCACCGGCAGCGCGAACGGCAGGATGCCGTCGTGCCCGCCGGCCAGCACGGCCTCGAGTCGCTCGTCACCGCCTGGCTCGCGACCGACGTCGACGTACTCGGCCTCGGCGTCCTCGAGCACCAGGCGGATGAACTCGCCGCGCCCCTGGATCTCGGGCCAGTAGTAGAGCTCGTAGGTCATGGCCAAGGCTACCCCGCGCCGCGGCCCGCCGCCGCCGCTCAAGACGTGTCGAACAAAGCCGACTTCGTCGGCTTGTCGCCACGTCTTCTTTCAATCGGTCTGTCGCCGTAACCGGCGACAACCTGTACGGAATCGTCGCTCGAAGACTCGCGACTTCCGAGGTGTCGAACCATGCCGCAACGGGCATTGTTCGACACCTCTTCAGTCCGCCGACGAGCTGCCGTCGGGCCCCAGGCTGTAGGTCTTCATCTTGGTGTAGATCGACGCCCGGCTGATCCCGAGCCGGCGCGCGGCGAGCGCCGGGTTGCGATCGCGGCGCAGCGCGGCCGCCAGCGCGGCGCGCTCGACCGCGCGCACGGCGCGCTCGGTGAGGTCCTTGAGCCCGTCGCCATCGCCCAGCCGGTCGAGGTCGATCGGCGGCAGCTCGATGCGCTCGTCGTCGCCGCTGCCCGGGCCGGAGCCGGTGGCCGCGTGCGCCCGGTCGAGCCCGAGCATGTCGAGGTCGTGCGACCGGATGGTCTCGCCGTCGCACAGGATCGCCGCGCGCGACAGCACGTTCTCCAGCTCGCGGATGTTGCCCGGCCAGCGGTACGACTCCAGCCGGGACAGCGCCTTGGCGGTGATCTGCGTCGGGTAGCGCACCTCGCTGCCGGCGAAGCTCTTGGCCGCGCCGCGCCGGCGGGCCAGGATGTGCGCCACCAGGTGGCGGATGTCCTCCTTGCGCTCGCGCAGCGGCGGGACCTGGATCGGCACCACCGCAAGCCGCCAGTACAGATCCTCGCGGAACTGGCCGCGCGCGACCAGCGCCTTGAGGTCCTTGTTGGTCGCGGCGACCACCCGCACGTCGATCGCGACCGGCCGATCGCTGCCGACCGGCTTGATCTCGCGCTCCTGGAGCACGCGCAGCAGCTTGTTCTGGACGCTGGCGTCGATGTCGCCGATCTCGTCGAGGAAGATCGTGCCGCCCTGGGCCTCGCGAAACAGCCCGCGGCGCGCCCGGTTGGCGCCGGTGAACGCCCCCTTCTCGTGGCCGAACAGCTCGGCCTCCAGCAGGGTCGGCGCCAGCGCCGAGCAGTCGAACGCCACGAACGGTCCGTCGCTGCGCGGCCCGATCCGGTGGATCGTGCGCGCCATCAGCTCCTTGCCGGTGCCGCTCTCGCCGACGACCAGCACGGTGGCATCCGACGCCGCGACCCGCTCGATCATCGCGAACAGCTGGCGCATCAGCGCCGACTCGCCGATCACCTCACCCAGCCCGCGGGCGCGCTCGACCTCGCCGCGCAGCCGGCGGACCTCGCGCGCCAGCGCACCGTGGGTGATCGCGCGCTCGACCACCGAGCGGATCTCCGCGGCGTCCGCGGTCTTCTTGAGCACGTCGAGCGCCCCGGCGCGCATCGCGCGCACCGCGAAGTTCACCGTCGGCGCGTCGCTCCAGATCACCACCACGGTGTCCGGCGCGACCGTGCGCACGCGGTGGAGCAGCGCGAGCGCACCGTCGTCCCCATCGCCCAGGGCCGGATCGAGCAGCACCGCGTCGAACGCCGAGCCCACGACGCGATCCAGCGCCGCCGCCGGGGTCGCCACGGCTTCCAGCTCCATGCCGGGCAGCGATGTCGTCGCATACGCCACGGTGTCCGACCCCGCGTCGACCACGAGCACGTGACGGACCGCGTTGAGCACGAGATCAGCGTACCCGATGTCGTCCAGCTGTCTAGACAGCGTCCACGTGGCTGGACAATCGGGGGGCCCAGATCGGGGATAAATCCCTTGAACTCCTTGTCGAACCTCCTGGACAAGGCTGGCGCGCCGCGTGCGTATCGGTTCGAACCAGGAGGGCTCGATGCAGATACCAGAGCGCGCGGATCTCGACCTCGATCGTACCCGCGCCTACGTCAGGTCGATTGCGATGAAGTACGTCCACAACGAGAGCGATGCCGAGGACGTGACCCAGGACGCGATGCTCCTCGCCTACCGCTACCGCGACGCCTTCCGGGGCGACTCGCGCTACACGACCTGGCTGTATCGCGTGACCGCCACGGCGGCGCTCATGTTCCTGCGCAAGCAGCGCCGGCTGTCGCGCGAGATCCCTGCCAGCGGCACCGGCGCCGACGAGGAGGCGACCCCGTGGCTCGAGCGGGTCGCCGCGCCGACCGATCTGCGCGCCGAGGTCATCGCCCGGGCCGATCTCGGCCTCGTCGCCGACGCGGTCGCCCGGCTCGGCGCCAAGTACCCCGCGGTGTTCTGGAAGCGCTACGGCGAGGGCCGCACCGAGACCGAGATCGCCAAGGAGCTCGGCGTGTCGGTCGCTGCGGTCAAGACCCGCGCGTTCCGCGCGCGCCAGGCCGCGCTGGCCCGGGCCGGCTGAGCCATCGCCGATCCAGATCCGCGGCGGAGCTCACCGCTGTGCGATCCGCGTGCGCTCGGTCTTCCATCCCGCCATCGGTCAGTCCCTCGGACGGTACTTGCTCGGCTCTCCGTTGTCTGCGTAATGCTCGGTCAGCGTTCCATCGGGGTTGTGGGTGCCGAGCTTGACGAGATACGCCCTGCACTCCTCCCGGGTCCACTTCCTCTGCTCCTCCCAGATCTCGCGCAGCAGCGCGCGCCAGCGACGCGTCTCGGGGTCTAGCGGATACCCGTACCGGTCGTACTCGTAGAAGCGCTCGCTGAGCTCGTAGGCGGTCTCGTCGACCACATCCTCATCCATGCCTGCACTGTGGGGCGGAACGCGCCCAGGATGCAAGCCGGATTCCTCACCGAGATCTGGATGTGGCTCTCTCGATAGATCCCGCTGCCGGGAAAGGCGCGCTCGCCCTCCTGGAAGCCGCAGCGCACGGTGTCGAACACGACGCCGCACATGCCCAGCCAGTCGAGATAATAGTTCAAGACCGAACAATCGAGCCTCCGTAGTTTCTTGTCAGGGGTCGAGCCGGTATTCCGGGGGTAGCATCCATCCAGTGCGCGCCGCGAAGCTGCGATACTCCCGGAACGCCGACGCGAGAGCTTGTGTGTAATCGGTGTCCATCAGG
>DATAPF010000596.1:0-27073 GCA_036265355.1 Kofleriaceae bacterium
ACCCCCCGTCTCGCTGCGCTCGACCCTGCGCGCCGGCACCGGATCGGCGAGCTCGGCGAGCAGCGCGGCCAGCCGCGCCGGGCCCGCGGCATCGACCCGGGCCAGCCAGCGCGCGAGCTGGGCGTCGCGGCCGACCCCGCGGGCCGCGGCCCACGCGGCGATGCCGGCCGCGTGCTCGGGCAGGATCAGCGCGAGGATGCCGGTGCGCTCGGCGATCGCCAGCGCGCGCGACGGCTGCCGCGCCGCGAGGATCTTGCGCAGCTCGTCGCAGATCCGCTCCTTGCTGACCCGGCCAAGCGACGGCAGCGCCGGGCCGATCCCGCGCTCGGTCTCGGGATCGAGCTCGAACTCCAGCGCGGCGGCGAACCGCACCGCGCGCATCACCCGCAGGCCGTCCTCGGTGAACCGCGCGACCGCATCGTCGTAGACCCGGCCGGTCGGGCCGACCGCGCGCAGCCGGCGCTCGGCGAGGTCGGTCTGCCCGCCGTAGGGATCGATCAGCGCGTCGGCCAGCGGGTCGTACGCGATCGCGTTGACCCGGAGATCGCGGCGCGCGAGGTCCTCGACCAGCGGCACGCCGAACCGGACGTGATCGGGCCGCCGCGCGTCGGTGTAGGCGCCCTCGCCGCGAAACGTGGTGACCTCGACGTGCGAGCTCGCGCCGCGCCCGGTCACCACCGTCACGGTGCCGTGCTGGATCCCGGTCGGCACGGTGCGCGGAAACAGCGCGATCACCTGCTCGGGGCGCGCGCTGGTCGCGACGTCCCAGTCGCCGGGCTCGCGGCCGAGGATCGCGTCGCGCACCGCGCCGCCGACCGCGACCGCCTGGTGCCCGGCCGACGCCAGGGTCTGGCACACCGCGCGGACGTTCGCCGGCACGGCCGCCGCCAGCCGCTGCCCGGCGAGCGCGTCGATGACCGCCTCGGGGACCGGCTCCGCCATGGCGCTACTCGGTCGCGGTCGCGGTGGCCGCCGCGCCGCGCAGCCGGTTGAAGATGTCGGCGGCGCGGTGGCGGAGCTTGAGCGCGTCCGCCGCCAGGCCCGTCCGGTCCTTGACCTGGGCGAGCCCCTGGTAGGCGCGGGCGAGCTCGACCTCGTGCTTGACCGCGGCGAGGATGTCGATCGCGCGCCGGAAGTCCTCCTCGGCCTGCGCGACCTGGCCGAGCGCGGCGGCGACCTCGGCCTTGACCCGGTAGCCGCAGCCGATGTGGACCCGCAGGCCGACCGCCTCGCTGACCGCGACCGCGGCGCGCGCCTCGACGTCGGCCGCGGCGAGATCGCCGAGCTGGAGCTGGACGTGGGCGAGCCGCTGGTGCGCGGTGGCGAGCGCGCCGCGATCGCCCAGCCCCGACGCCAGCTGCTTGGCGTCGGTCAGGTCCTTGACCGCCTCCTGGCCGCGGCCCATCGCCGCCTTGACCTCGCCGGCGCGCGACAGGACGTCGGCGAGCGCGAGCTTGTCGCCGATGTCCTGCGCCATCGTGCGGGCCTCGCCGAGCAGCTCGAGCGCCAGCTCGTGGTTGCCGTCCTCGGCGTGGACCCCGCCGAGATCGCACAGCGACTGGACGATGCCGACCAGATCGCTGATGTCGCGCCGCAGGTCGAGCGCCTCGCGGAACTGGTTGATCGCGGCCTTGAAGTTGCCGGTGTCGTGGTGGACCCGGCCGATGTTGGCCAGCGACAGCGCGATCGAGCGCCGGTCGCCGAGCGCGCGCCGGATGGTCAGCGCCTGGCGGTGGAACTCGAGCGCCTGGCCGAACCCACCGCGCAGCCAGTTGACCCGGCCCATGTCGTCGAGCGTCGACGCGATGCCGCGGTCGTCGCGCGAGCGCTCGAACAGCTCGTGGGCGCGCCGCAGGTGCTCCATCGCGAGGTCGTACTTGCCGAACCGGCGGTAGCCGCGCGCCAGGCGGCTGTACGCGGCGCCGGCCTTGGCGTAGTTGTCGTAGCGCCACGCGAGCTGGAGCATCTCGACGAAGTAGCGCATCGCCTCCTCGGTGCGGCCGCTCTGCTCGAGCACGTCGCCGAGGTTGTGCAGGGCGTCGAGCCGGGCCGGCGCGTCGACCTCGCCGAGCATCTGCAGGCCCTTGTCGTACAGCGTGCGGGCCTCGTCGGGCGCGTACCGGGCGCGCGCGCGATCGCCGCCCTGCAGGTAGCAGTGCGCGGAGCGCAGCTTGTCGCCGCCCTTCTCGTACAGCCCGGCGAGGAACTCGAGCTGCTCGTCGCTGCGCTGCACGGTCTTGGCCTCGAGCCACTGCGCCGCCGACAGGTAGTAGCGCGCGCGCCGGCTGATCTCGGTCGACCGCACGACCAGCTCGCGCTCGAGGTTGTGCTTGAACACGACCTCGGCCTCGCCCGGGATGCTGGAGTCGTCGACGTCGAGCGGCAGCACGTAGTCGCGCTCGGCGAGCGACGCCACCAGGTCGGACACCCGCCGCCGCACGTCCTCGCCGTTGCCCCACTCGATCTCGAGCGGCCCGGGCTGGACCGCCGGCGGCGCGGTCTCGAGCCGGGTCATCGCGATCACCGCCGACACCCAGAACACGTTGCCGAACACCGCCGCCTTCTCCAGCAGATCGCGCTCGTCGTTCTCGAGCGCGGCGATCCGCGCCTCGATCGCCTCCTCGATCGAGATCGGCAGCTCGGTCGCCGCCGCGCGGTCCGGATCGAGCCGCCACACCGGGCCGCGGGTGTCGATCGTGCCGTTGTCGAGGAACAGCCGGACCAGGTGGTCGAGGAACGCCGGGTTGCCGCCGGTCATCTCGACCGCGGCCTGGGCGGTCTCGTCGGGGATGTTCGGGACGCGCGCCAGGAGGTTGCGGAACATCTGCTCGGCGTCGTCGGGCTCGAGGTTGCGCAGGTCGATCCGCTCGTGGTCGACCGCGCCCTCGCCCCAGCCCGACGCGTGGACCAGCATGTCGGGCCGCGCCGCGGTGAGCAGCACGACCGGCGAGCCGCCCAGCCCGGTGACGAGCTCGCTGACCAGGCCGAGCGTGTCGGCGTCGGCCCACTGCATGTCGTCGAGCACCAGCACCAGCGGCGCCTGCGCGGCGTCGAGCTCGATGAACCGGCGCAGCGCGGTGCGCGCCAGCTCGGTGTGCTGCCTGGGGTTCTCGGCGACCGCGCGCAGGAACGGCGTCGGCGGATAGTCCAGGCCGAGGAAGCTGCCGACGAAGTGCAGCATCTCGGCGACCTGATCCGAGCCCATCACGGTCCGGACCTCGTGCCCGAACCGCAGGCGCGAGGTCTCGTCGGGCACCGGCAGGAGCTCGAAGCGATCGCGCAGCAGCGAGGTCAGCGCGGCGTGGCGGACCGGCTTGCCCTCCGCGTCGCGCTCGGCCACGCCGTGAAACACCCGGCACGGCGGATCGCGGTTCGCCAGCAGCGGGGTCAGATCGTTGATCAGCCGGGTCTTGCCGGTGCCCTGGTTGCCGACCACGGTCACCAGCTGCGGCGCCTGGAAGTCGATCGCGCGTGCGACGACATCCGACAGCGTCGCCAGCTGCGGCGCGCGCCCGACCAGCGGGCTGCGAACCGCTCGCACCGGCCCCGTGCCGCCGTCCGGCCTCGCGGGGCTCCGGACCCCCGGGACCGGTGGCGGTGAGGGCTTCGACCCTGGTGGTGGAGGCGCCGCCGCCGCTGGTCGGCCCGGGGGACGGGACGCTCCTGTCGACACTGCGACCGAGGTTACACCAACCGCGGTGATCCGTCCCGGACGTGGCGGGGGTCCGCGGTTCGGGTGTATGTTTCCTGCGGATGGGATCCCGGACATCGGTCGTTGCGGGCGGTCTGGCTCGCCTCGGCGTCGGCGTCGGTCGTTGCGTCCGTCGGTGGCTCGGTCGTTGCCTCGGTCGTTGCCTCGGGCTCCGCAGGCTCGCCCTGGGCCTGGGCCTGGCGCTCCTGGGGGGTTGTCCCACCGTCGACCTCGGCGACACGCCGACCGACATCGGCCTGTGCAACCCGGCCGGCGGCGTCGCGTACTTCCAGGACCAGATCTGGCCCAACTACGTCGTCCGCACCGACCCCAAGACCCAGTGCAACCAGATGAGTTGCCACGTCGCCGGCGGCAACGGCCTGGACTTTCCCAACCCGGTCGACTACCCGACCGCCTACCGGCGCGTGCAGATCTACCTCAACTGCGGCATGCCGTCGGCCAGCCCGTTCCTGACCAAGCCGCTGGCCGGGACCGATGCACACAGCGGCGGCGACATCTTCGCGAGCCTGTCCGATCCGGCGGTGCAGGTCTTCCTCGACTGGTTCCAGTGAGCGCCCGCAGCCTCCTGCTCGCCACGACGCTCGGCCTGACCGCGGCGCTCGCGCTGTTCCCGGCGCAGGCCGGCGCCGAGGCCTACCTGCGGGTGATCGCGCAGCGCGCCCCGGTCCACTCGGGGCCCAACGCGAGCTACCGAGAGGTCTACTACGCCGATCGCGGCCAGGTGTTTCCGGTGCTGGAGCGCGGCACCCGCGACTACTGGTTCAAGATCGAGCTCGACGACGGCACCACCGGCTGGATCGTCGGCGACATGGTGTTCCCGTTCGAGGTCGGGCCGCCCGGCGACGAGGGCGTGTTCGTCCGCATGGGCCAGGCGATCAAGAGCGCGATCCTCGGCCCGTCGCCGATCGGCTACGCCAGCGTCGGCCTGTCGTTCTCGGCCGGGTTGCTCGACGGCGAGGGCATGTTCCTGCTCCGGCCATCGTGGCTGATCGACCCGTACTGGGCGGTCGAGGGCTTCGCCGGGCTGTCGCCGCGCGCCGACAAGGACGTCTTCCTCGGCGGCGTGGGCTTCGTGCTCCGCCTGGTGCCCGGCGCGGTGATCTGCCCGTACGCCGGCATCTCGACCGGCGCCGCCCACATCCGGCCCAAGATCGACAACTTCATCGACAAGAACGAGACCCTGATGGCGCTCGGCGCCGGCGGTGGCTTCGAGATCACCTTCAAGAAGCAGATCACCCTCCGGCTCGACGCCCGCAACTGGTCGCTGTTCAACGAGAACCATTCCAGCAACGGCCAGGAGTACTCCGGCGGCCTGGCGATCTTCTTCTGACGGAGCCCCCATGCGTGCAATCCTCGTCGCGATCGGACTGGCAGCGTCGACCCTGGGCGCCGGCTGCGGCAAGCAGGCGGTGCGCGCGGCGGAGAAGGAGTTCCTCGCCGACCAGGTGATGGTGTTCGACGACGATCCGCACGAGACCTCGTCCGACGACCACATCCGCACCAACCGCGAGGGCGCCGCCGGCGGGCACGGCGCAGGAGGAGGCGGATGCGGCTGCAACTGACCGCGCTCGCCGCGGCCGGCATGGTCGCGGCGCTCGGGGCGCTCGGCGCGGCGCGCGCCGACGACCGCGCCGAGGTCTCGACCTCGCTGTTCGCCGAGCAGCGCGACGGCGGCAAGGGCGGGCTGACCGTGATCCACCCGCAGGCCGACTTCGGCGTCGACCTCGGCCGGTTCGTCACGCTCGACGTCTCGTACGCGGCGGACGCGGTGTCGGGCGCGACCTCGGTCATCTACCAGGCCGACGCGGTCAGCTCGGCGACCCGGTTCTCCGACACCCGCCACGAGGGCACGATCGGCATCGGGTTCCACGGCAAGCGCTCGCAGATCAACTTCACCGCCACGGTCGGCACCGAGCGCGACTACCTGTCGCGCCAGTTCGGTGGCAGCGCGTCGATCGACCTGCCCGGCCGCAACACCACCGTCGCCCTCGCCTACAGCCACAGCTTCGACCTGGTGTGCGACAAGGACAACGGCATGGCGACGCCGCAGGAGGCCAAGGCGCTGACCGGCGCCGATCCATGCGACAAGTCCGACGGCATCTTCGGCAAGGACCACCCCGGCGTCACGCTGTGGCAGCCGCTGTCGATCGACACCGCCCAGACCACGCTGACCCAGAACCTGACCCCGACGATGAACCTCCAGATCGCGCTGTTCGGCCAGGTCCTGGAAGGCTTCCAGTCCAACCCCTACCGCCGGGTGCGGATCGGCCAGAACTCGCCGCAGGAGCACATCCCCGACACCCGCGATCGCTGGTCGGTGTCGGCGCGGCTCAACCGCTTCTTGCCGCGCCTGCACTCCGCGGTCCACTTCGACGCGCGGTTCTATGACGACACCTGGGGCGTGATCGCCGGCGACGCCGAGCTCGGCTACTCGCAGTACATCGGCAAGAGCCTGCTGCTCAAGATCCACGCCCGGGTCTACCAGCAGCGCGCCGCCAGGTTCTTCAAGGACGCGTTCTACTACGAGACCGAGTCGACCGCCGGCGCCTACTTCACCGGCGATCGCGAGCTGTCGCCGGTCCGCAACGCGATGTTCGGCGGCAAGCTCACCCTGATCACGCTCGGCGGCGACCACCCGGTGTGGGGCCTGTTCGACAAGCTCCAGTTCAACGTCAAGGCCGACCTCCTGATGCTCGACGTCCTGCCCGCCGACGATCTCGCCAACAACCCGATGGGGATCAACAAGCAGTTCATCTACGGCAACAGCCTGATCGACGCGGTGATCCTCCAGCTCGGCCTGACCGGAAACTACTGAGCTCATCCCGGTCACTCCCGCTGCGAAGGGCACGGAAGTACGGAATTTCAGTCCATGGGGGCGGGAGTGCTATGCTGCAGGATATGTACCGCTATGGCGACGGGACTCCGTTCCCGCTCGATGAAAACTTCATCGAGACCCTGACGACGGCGGTGGAGACCTGTACCAACGCGTTCGTCCCGCTGACCGATCTCGACGCGCGTCGCGACAAGGCCCGCGACGTCCGGCGCGAAGCGGACAAGGAGCTCGGGCGGCTGTCCGACCTCGAGGCCACGGTGGTCGGCTCGCTGCTGGCGTTCGCCCCCTCTGACAGCAAGAAACCGAGCCTGACCCAGCAGGTCTCGCAGAAGATCGCCGCCGGCGTGAAGTCCGCGGTCTCCGAGGCGCGCCGTCAGGTCGAGGGCCGGGTCACTGCGACCGACGCGCTCGCCGCGCCCAAGACCGCCGCCGATGCGGTGCTCAAGGCGCTGCGGCCGTTCTTCGAGGAGCAGCAGCTGCCCAACGCGGCCTGGATCATGTCGTGGGACGTGCGCGGCCTCGAGCCGGCGGCCAACGCCGTGTCGACCGGCGGCCGGATCTCGGCCAGCTTCAACCTGGTGCCCGACCCCTACCGCGCGCCGATCCGGGTCGAGCAGCTGAGCGACGGCGTGGTCGTCCACATGATGAGGAGGGGCGTGTTCGGCAAGGCCAAGCCGGCGCCGATCGACCTCGGCAAGTACGTCGTGGTCGCGTTCGAGAAGAGCACCCGCGAGGCGATCATCACGCTCAAGGAGAACCCCAACAAGTCGGCCCTGGGCCTGCGGTTCGCGGTCACCGACGCCGGGGCGACCTGGGTCTCGATCACCGCCACCGGCGACGCCGACGGCGATCCCAATCCGCTCGACATCGAGGACGTCGCGCCGGTGCGGCTGCTCGCCGACAAGGCGTACGCCGCGCTCAAGGACCTGATCCACCGGCGCTCGCTGGTCGAGCTGTCGCTCGGCAACACGCCGCTGGCCGATCTCGAGGAGCCGCGGATCGTCCCGCTCGAGCTGCTGGCCCAGCTCACCCCGCTCGCCCGCACGATCCGCGAGAAGAGCCGGACGAGCGGCGAGCTGATCTTGAAGCGCGACATCGGCGACGGCCGGCGCGAGGAGCTGTTCGTGCCCAGGGCCACGCTCGCCTCCCGGTTCGCGCGGCTGCCCCACGAGTACCGCCGGCCGTTCGAGGACATGGGGATCACCAACGAGGAGACCTCGCCGGCGATCCAGCTGCCGCCCCGGCCGCCCGCCCCGCCGCGCTCCAGCGCCAACTCGCCGACGATCAAGATCGACAACGACTGAGGCCGGTCGCTGCGGCTCGGCTATCGTTCGCTGGGATAAGTGACCGGCTGCCGTGGTTCGCGTGGGCGTCACTGGCCTCGGTGTCGTCGATCGTGGTCGGGATGTGCTGGGACATCTCGTGGCACATGACCTACCGGTTGTTCGTCCAGGTCCGGCACGCCGGCCGGATCGTCACCGGCGCATTCGACGCCCGGGTCGACTGAAGTCAGCCCCCGGTCCCGCTGGTCAGCTCGCGCCGTCGATCACATCGTCGATCGTTGTGGCGAGGACCGCCTTCTGCAACCACCGCTTCAGCTGCTCCGGATCCTTCTCGGCCAGGATCCGAGCGCGCGCTGCATCCGGCACGGCGATGCCACGTGCACCGAGCACGGTGAGCAAGGCGTCCGCCTTCGCCTCGGCTCGCCCCTCGGCTCGCCCCTCGGCTCGCCCCTTGACTTGCCCCTCGGCTTGCCCCTCGGCGAAGCCCTCGGCCTTCCGCTGCTCCCAGGTCTTGTACATGGCCATGAGGAACTCCTGCCACATCGCGAGGTGCTTCGTCAGGCACGCCCGAAACTCCTCGCCGCCGGGCGCCTCGCTGTAGACCTCGATCAAGCAGGACGACCCCGCGATTCGCCCGAGCAGACCGAGGCGATCGCGCTCGGTCTGGCGCGTCGGATCGGGTTCGTGATGAAGATCGGCATACTGCGTCTCTGGGTTGATCGGGTCGTTGACCATGGTCGTTCCGGATCGACCGAGCGCATCGTGCCCGATCAGCTTGGCGAGCAGGTCAAAGCGATTGCGCATCGCCGGCACACACTGCCACGCGGATATGGAACGCCCAAGAATTCTCCCGCGGCCAGCAGTCGATTGCAGCCTCGATGATGCCGAGATATCGACGCTGCGAGCCTCGATTACACCGAGACGCCGACGCTGCGAGCCTCGATCACGCCGCGAGGCCGACGATGCCGGTGACCAGCTGCTCGAGGATGATGCGGTCGGCGAGGTCGCGGCCGAGCGCCTTGATCTGCGGACCGGTGAACGCGCCGTCAGGGCTCGGCGGCGTCGAGCTCAGCGTGATGTCGCCCTTGAGCGCGCGGTCGGCGTTGGCGAGCCGCCGGGTCGCGGTGGCGAGCGCGGGCGGTGCGTAGCTGCGCGCCTGGGCGATCAGCTTGTCGACCACGAACGGCGGGACGCCGAGCGCCGGGCCCCAGGTCCCGCGCGGCACGCCGGTGTCGCGCAGCGCGTAGACCTGGGCCATCTGGCGGATGTGGCGGGCGAGCATCACCACCACGCCGACTGCGCTCTCGCGCTGATCGCACAGCGCGGCGACCGCGGCGAGCGCGCGCGGCAGGTCGGCGGCGCCGATCGCGTCGGTCAGCTCGAACACCGTGCGCTCGCGGGTGTCGGCGATCAGCTCGTCGACGTCGTCCGAGGTCACCGGCCGCTTGCCGGCGTACAGGCCGAGCTGCTCGACGCCGAGCGCGAGCCGCGACAGGTCGTCGCCGACCGCGTCGATCAGCCGGGTGACCGCGGCGGGCTCGAGCTGGACGCCGTGCTGCTTGGCCTCGGCGCGCAGCCACGGCGCGAGCTGGCGGGGCGCCTCCAGCACGTGGAGGTAGCCCTTCTTCGCGAGCGTGCCGTACAGCTTGATCCGCTTGTCGATCTTGCTGGCGACCGCGACCACCACGGTCGACGGGTTGGGCTTCGCGAGGTAGCCGAGCAGCGGCTCGGCCTCGTCGGCGGGCATCGCCGACAGGTCGCGGACATAGATCATCCGGCGCTGCGCCATCATCGGCAGGGTCTGGGCGAGCGCGACGATCCGCGCGCCGGTCGGCTTGCCCTCGACGACGTCGTAGTTGAAGCCGCGCGCGGCCGGCGGCATGGCGGCGTCGCGGATCGCGCCCAGCACGCGCTCGATCAGGATCGGGTGCTCGGAGTGAAGCACGTAGACCGGGTCGAACCGTCCGGCCGCCAGGTCAGCGAGCAGGTCGTCCACGCGCGGCAACCTACCATGCGACCCCGACACGTGAAGATGTGTGAACCATTCCGTGCGTCTGCGAACGATCCCAGCAGGAGGTGAAGCGGACGGCCCCGCCGGCCGAGAGGGGACGGGAACGTCCCCGAGTAGTGCTAGTGTCGGCGCCGTGAAGCTCTCACGCCGATCGTTTCTCGCAGGTGCCTCGGCCGGCGCGCTGGCGCTGTTCGGCGCACCGCGCCTGGCCGCGGCCCGCGGCCTGCTGATCGAACCCCGGCTCGACGAGCTGGTCAAGCGGGCGCTCGGCGCCGCGACCAAGGCCGGTGCGAGCTACGCCGACGTCCGGGTCGTCCGGTTCCGCCGCGAGAACGTCGCGACCCGCGAGGACCGCGTCGAGCGCGTCGCGGCGAGCGAGGACTACGGGGTGGGCGTGCGCGTGATCGCCGGCGGCGCGTGGGGGTTCGCCGCGACGCCGAGCGTGACCGCGGCCGACGCCGAGCGCGTCGCGAAGGACGCCGTCGCGATCGCAAGGGCCAACGCGTCGCTGATGAAGCGGCCGGTCGCGCTCGCGCCGGTGCCGGCCAACGTCGACGTCTGGCAGACCCAGCTGACCAAGGATCCATTCAAGATCCCGCTCGAGGACAAGGCCGAGCTGCTGCTGGCGATCAACCGCGAGGCGATGAAGGTGCCGGGCGTGAAGTTCGCGACCTCGCAGTACGCGGCGATCGCCGAGTGGAAGCTGATGGCGTCGACCGACGGCGCGTACATCGAGCAGGAGATCGTCCGGCTCGGGCCGGGCTTCCAGGTGACCGCGGTCGACGACAGGCGCGGCTTCGAGTCGTGCACCGCCGAGATCCCGCCGCGCCAGGCCGGCTGGGAGTACATCGAGTCGATCCCGATGGTGGCCGACGCGCGCCGGGTCGCCGAGGCCGCGGTCGAGAAGCTCAAGGCGCCGTCGGTCGATCCCGGCAAGAAGGATCTGATCCTCGATCCGTCGAACATGTGGCTCACGATCCACGAGTCGATCGGCCACTCGACCGAGCTCGACCGCGCGCTGGGCTACGAGGCCAACTACGCCGGCACCTCGTTCGCCACGCCCGACAAGCGCGGCAAGCTGCGGATCGGCGCGCCGATCCTGACGTTCTTCGCCGACAAGACCACGCCCGGAGGGCTGGCGACCTGCGGCTACGACGACGACGGCGTCGCGACCCAGAGGTGGAACCTGGTCGAGAACGGCGTGTTCGTCAACTACCAGACCACCCGCGAGCAGGCGGGCTGGATCGGCGAGACCGCGTCGCGCGGCACGTGCTACGCCGACAGCTACGGCAGCTTCCCGTTCCAGCGCATGCCCAATGTCTCGCTCGCGCCCGGGCCCAAGGAGCGCTCGATCGACGACCTGATCGCGATGACCGACGACGGCGTCGTGATCGTCGGCAACGGCTCGTGGTCGATCGACCACCAGCGGTTCAACTTCCAGTTCGGCGGTCAGACGTTCTGGGAGGTCAAGAAGGGCAAGAAGACCCGGATGCTGCGCGACGTCGCCTACCAGGCCAACACGATCGAGTTCTGGAACTCGTGCGACGCGATCGGCGGGCCGAAGTCGTGGTGGCTCGGCGGCTCGCTGTCCGACGGCAAGGGCGAGCCCGGCCAGACCAACTCGGTGAGCCATGGCTGCCCGCCGGCGCGGTTCAAGCAGGTCAACATCCTCAACACCAACCGGCGGACGGCCTGATCATGCTGACCCAACCCGAAGCTCACCGCCTGGTCGATCGCCTGATCGCGCTGGTCCGCGCGACCAAGGGCGCCGACGCGCTGGTCACCCTGCGCAGCTCACGCGAGGGCAACACCCGGTTCGCGGTCAACGAGATCTCGACGTCGGGCGACGTCGAGCGGCTGTCGATCGCGCTCACCGTGCAGCTCGGCCAGCGCACGGCGACCGCGGTCACCAACCAGCAGGACGACCGCTCGATCGACGATCTGGTCAGCCGCACGCTGCGGATGGCGCGGCTCGCCCCGGAGAACCCCGAGGACATGCCGCCGCTCGGCCAGCAGCACTACGCCCCGGCCAAGAACGCCGCCGATCCCGCGACCGCCAGGCTCGCCCCCGACGTGCGGGCCAAGGCGGTCGGCGCCGCGCTCGCCGCCGGCGAGGCCGGCAAGGTCGTGATGGCCGGCTTCGTCAACCACGCCAGCCACAGCCTGGCGATCGGCACCAGCGCCGGCCTGTGGGCCTACCACACGTGGACGTCGTGCGGGATGTCGTGCACCGCGCGCACCCCCGACGGCACCGGCTCGGGCTGGGCCGGCACCGGGTCGAACCGGATGGCCGACCTCGACGCCGGCGCGATCGCCAAGATCGCGGCCGACAAGGCCAGCGCGTCGGCCCGGCCGCAGAAGCTGGACCCCGGCCGCTACACCGTGATCCTCGAGCCCGCCGCGGTCGCGAGCCTCCTGGCGTTCCTGACCAACTCGCTCGACGCGCGCCGCGCCGACGAGGGCCGCTCCTACTTCAGCAAGCACCGGCCGGGCGACAAGCTGTTCCCCGAGACCATCACGCTGCGCAGCGATCCGGCGGACGCGGGGCTCGGGGCGCTGCCGTTCGACGCCGAGGGCTTCCCGCTGACGCCGACCCGGTGGGTCGACAAGGGCGTGCTCACCGGCCTGCCGTACTCGCGATACTGGGCCAAGAAGCAGGGCAAGCCGCCGACCGGCCGCGTCGGCGGCGCCGGGGGCTTCGGCGGCGGCGGGGGCGGCGGGGGCGGCGGGGGCGGCGTCGGCTGGACGCTCGACGGTGGCACCGCGTCGCGCGACGAGCTGATCAAGGGCGTCCAGCGCGGCGTGCTGATCACGCGGTTCTTCTACCTGCGCGCGCTCGATCCGCAGTCGATCCTGGCGACCGGGCTGACCCGCGACGGCGTGTTCCTGATCGAGAACGGCGCGATCTCGCGCCCGGTCAACAACTTCCGGTTCAACGAGTCGCCGATCCAGCTGCTGGCGCGCTGCGACGGCCTCGGTGCGACCGCGATCCCGAGCGGCGCCGAGGGCCCTGCGATGCGGGTCCCGATCCTGCGCAGCCACGAGTTCAACCTCGCGTCGACCTCCGAAGCGGTGTGACGGACGCGGCTGCGCCCGGGCCTGCCGCCGACGCCGTCGTCGTGACCGCGGATCGCGCGCTCGCGCCGCCGCCGGGCGCGCTGGACTCCGCCCACGACCGGGCACGCGGCGCGACCTCGGTGCTCGCGATCGACGGCGCGATCGTCCGGGTCGGCGATCCCGACGAGATCGCCGCCGACCCGCGCGCCGCAGGAGCGCGCCGGATCGCATGGCCGGGGCGCGCGATGGTCCCGGGCACCGTCAACACCCACAACCACAGCTTCCAGTCGCTGCTGCGCGGCATCGGCGATGACCTGCCGTTCCTCGAGTGGCGCGATCGCGCGCTGTACCGCTACTCGCCCCGGCTCGGCACCGACGACATGGCGACCGCGGCGCTGTTCGCGTTCGGCGAGATGCTGCTCCACGGCGTCACCACCGTGTGCGACTTCTACTACCTGAACCGCGGCGGCAACGACCACGCGTCGGCGACGATCGAGGCCGCCCGCCGGCTCGGCATCCGGATCGTGCTCGCGCGCTGCTTCTACGACTGGACCGGCGCGCCCGAGGCCTACCGCGAGACCGTGCCGCAGGCGGTGGCCAACTTCGAGGCGCTGTTCCGCCGCTACCACGACCGCGATCGCCACCGGGTCAGCATCCAGCCCGCGCCGCACAGCCAGCACGGCGCGACCCCGGCGATGATCGAGGCCGGCGCCGGCTGCGCGCGCGACGCCGGCGTGCCGTGGCACATCCACCTCGCCGAGGAGCGCTACCAGGTCGACCAGTCGCTCGAGCGGTTCGGGGCGCGGCCGCTCCACGCCGTCGCCGCGCTGCCGGTCGACCTGGCGCAGATGATCGCGGTCCACGGCTGCTGGTTCGACGCCGGCGAGCGCGCCGTGCTCGCCGAGCGCGGCGGCGCCCTCGCCTACTGCCCGGGCTCGAACATGTTCCTCGGCGACGGCGTGACCGACCTGGTCGACCTGGTCGCGCGCGGCGTGCCGGTCGGCCTGGGCACCGACGGCGGCTGCTCCAATAGCCGGGTCAGCGTGTTCGACGAGATGCGGACGGCTGCGCTGCTCCAGAAGGTCCACCGGACCGATGGCCAGGCGATCGACGCCGAGACCTGCTACGCGCTCGGCACCCGTACCGGCGGCGCCGTCCTGCGGCTTCCGGTGGGCCGGATCGCCCCGGGCTACCGCTGCGACCTGGTCGCTCTCGATCTCGCCGATCCATCGCTGTGGCCGGTCCAGGCGCTCGAAAAGAACGTGGTGTACTCGCTGTCGCCTCGCGCGATCCGCGACGTCGTGGTAGATGGTCAGGAGGTCGTCGCCGCGCGGCGCCTGTGTCATGTCGTCCTCGATGAGATCCAAGCCCGCGTCCGAGCCGTCACAGAGGACTGGCGGAGAGAAGGAGGCGAGCATGTCTGACGACGCCTCGCCGACCGCCGACGCCGACGCCGACGCCGACGCCGACGCGCGGACCGGCGGCGCGCTGCAGCCCGATGCGGCAGGCCGCCCGCGCGGCGAGCGCTCCGGATCCCGCCCGGCCCGGCCCACGCAGATCGAGCTCGAGGTGTCCCGCCAGCGCTCGATCGGCTGGACCATCTTCGGTCTGATCGTCGGCGCGCTGCTGATCCACGGCCTCGGCACCGTCGGCGTCTGGGTCGGGATCGCGCTGGTCGCGACCGGCGCCTATCACGCCTGGCAGGTGGTCCAGACCGTGCTTCACCCGCCCGGGACCATCGCGGTCTCGGAGACCGAGGTCGTGCTGCCGCGCGGCCTGTGCATGCCCCGCCCGGTCGTGGTCGCCCCGCGCGACATCACCGCGATCTACTTCCTGCGCCGCTCGGTGCCGTGGAACCGCGCCGCGCCGGTGCTGATCGTCGAGCTCGGCGAGCGCGCGATGGCGTTCCCGCGCGACTGGTTCGCCTCGGAGGCCGACCAGCGCCACGTGATCCACGCGGTGCTGCGCGCCAAGGGCGAGGCCGCACCCGCGAGCACGGACGACCCCGACGCAGCCTGACGCGCGAAGCTCGCTCCGTCTTCAGCGCCCGCGCAGCGCGGTCTGATAGGCGATCACCAGCTCGGTCTGACTCTCTCCGGGCCGTACGTACCTGGCCAGCGAGGGGCGCATCAGCTCCAGCGTCCCTTCGAGGTAGGTCAGCTTGAGGCCTGCGTGATCCTCGAGGGCATCGCGCAGTACAACGTACGTCCACCACGGCACGCCCCACAGCACGAAGCGCGCTTCCTCGCATGGCGACCCTGCTGCCAGGGAGTCCGCAGCGGTCATGCCCCGGACGATAGCAGCAGGGGTTGCACAGCGCCCGTCGTGAGCCTCGCAGCGCGATCTGTGGCGAAGCTCTAGAGCGGCGACGGCACCACGGCGGGAACGGTGAACGTGTTGTTGTCGTAGTTCGACTCGGGCAGCGTGCGGAGCGGGTTGACGACGATGCGTAGCGTGTACGCGCCCGCGGCGACGTTGGTGACGTCGATCCACTGGCACGGCAGGAACCGGCTGTAGACGTCGGCCCAACCGCGGGTGATGCCCTGATCGCTGCACGAGTAGCCGGTCGCCGGGATGCCCGGCTGGATGTTCTCGACGTCCTCGAGGCAGAACGACTGCTTGCGCGCGGTGAGCACGACGGTGCCGGTCGCGTCGAGCAGCTCGTAGCTCGCGAAGTTGCGGACGTGGTGGTGCCCATGGCACTGCGACCACTCGAACACGTCGTTGCTCTCCCCCGCCGGTGGCGGCGTGCCGAGCTTGAGATCGGCGGTGCCGCGGTTGGCCGACACGGTGTCGAACCGGAGCAGCATGCGCGGGCCGGAGCCGCCGACGCAGCCCTCGATGACCTCGCAGGACGAGTCCGAGAAGATGTCGCTGGTGACGGTCACGGTCTGGCTCATCTCGGCCGAGATGAACTGCAGATCCGGTGCGGCCGGCGGTGCGTCGAACGGCGAGGCGTCGGGAGCGTCGACCGCGGCGTCCATCCGCGCCGCGGCGCCGTCGGTCGGGAGCTCGGCATCGAGGCTCGCGGCGGCGCCGGGATGGCCGCAGCCGGTGCTCGCGCCGAGCCCGGCGAGCGTGATCAGCCAGACAGCGGGACCGCGCGACACCGCCCGGATCCTACGCGCGTTGCAGCCGCATCACCACCTCGACGTGCGCGGTCTGGGGCATCACGTCGAGCGGCCAGGCGTCGGTCGGCACATAGTGGCCGGCGACTGTGAGCTGCGCCGCATCGCGGGCCAGTGTCGCCGGATCGCACGAGATGTACACGACGATCCGCGGCACCGCGCGCAGCAGGCCGGCGATCGCGTCGGCGGCGCCGGTCCGCGGCGGATCGAGCGCGATCGCATCCCACGGCCCGGCGAGCCGGGCGAGCGCGTCGCGGGCCGGCATCGCGACGAAGCCGGGGGGCGGCCGCGGCGGCGCCACCGCGTCGCTCGCGATGACGTCCCAGCCGTCGGCGGCGAACCCGCGCGTGAAGTTGCCGGCGCCGGCGTACAGCTCGAGCAGCCGGCCCGGCCCCGGCCCGAGCGCCGCGCGCGCCGTCGCGATCAGCGCCGCGTTGCCGGCCGCGCTGGCCTGCGCGAAGTCCCACGGTCCGCCCCACAGGCCGGGCTCGATCTCCTGCACGGCGTCGCCGTGGACCGCGCCGGCCGCGACGACACCGGCGATGCCGGCCCGGCCGATCAGCCGCGCGGCACCCTGCCACGCGCGCTCGGTGGCGACCGCGACCCCGCCGTCGTGCGCGATCACGAGCGCGAGCTCCCCGTCGGGCGGAGCCGCGGCGCATACCTCGGCGAGGGCAGCGTCGAGCGCCGGCTCCAGCTGGGGGCAGTGCTGTACCGGCACGACGCGGCGCCCGCCGAGCTCGTACAGGCCGGTCCGGCCGTGCGCGACGTGGAACCTGGCCCGGCGCCGCCAGCCCAGCGCCGGCGCCGGATCGGCGATCGGGTGGACGCGCAGGCCGGCGAGCTTGCGCAGCGCGCCCTCGACGATCGCCTGCTTGGCGGCGAGCTGCGCCGGCCGCGCGACGTGCTGCCAGGCGCAGCCGCCACAGCCCTGCGCGACGTGCGGGCACACCGGCTCGACCCGCGCCGGGCCGGGCGTCTCGACGTCGACCAGCTCGGCGCGCGCGTACGACGCGGTGGCCCGCACGACGCGGGCGCGCACGCGATCGCCGGGCGCGGTCCGCGCCACGAACGTCACCCGGCCACCCGCGTCGCGGGCCACGCCATCGCCGCCCGCCGCGAGCGCGGTGATGTCGAGCGAGCGGGCATCCACCGCGCCGCGCGGCCCGGATCGCGGCTCACCGGTCGCACGATCCGGCGAGCGCGTCGGTCCAGCGGGGAGTTCGGCCCCCGCGCCGCGCGGCCCGGATCGCGGCTCACCGGTCGCACGATCCGGCGAGCGCGTCGATCCAGCGGAGAGGTCGGCCCTCGTGCCGCGCCTCACCGGTACGGTCCCCGCACCGGCAGCTCGCCGGAGAACGGGTGCACCAGGGCGCCGCGCGCGACCGCGAGCTGCCGGTCGGCCCGGCCGTCGCGCACCGCGATCTCGACGGTGCCGGCCGAGCCGATGTAGGCGAGCAGCTGGCCGGGCGCCACGTCCTCGTAGGTCCCGACCAGCGGCAGGACCTGGCCGGCGACCGCGACCGCCGGGCCGGCCTCGGCCTCCGGCAGATCGCTGATCAGGTTGCCGAACCGATCGATGTGGACGATGCGGCCGGTGTCGCGCTCGCGCGCGCCCCACGGCAGCCGGCCGGTGAGCTTGATCGCCGGCCCGGCGGTCGACGGATCCTCCCCCGACGCGATCGCCGCGGCGGTCGGGGCGAACACGTCGCGGCCGTGGAACGTGCGGCTGACGTGCTCGGCGCGGAATCGCTCGTTCTCGATCGCGTAGACCTCGCTGGTGCGCTCGGCGACGTAGGAGAACACGCCGTTGTCCGGGCCGACGTACCACCGGCCGCGGGCGCGCACGATGACCTCGCGACGCGCCCCGCCGACCCCGGGGTCGACCACGACGACGTGGATCGACCCGTGCGGGAACTCGGTGGTCGCGGTCGCCACCACCCAGGCGGCGTGGGCCACGTCGCCGGGTGGGATGTCATGGGCGAGGTCGACCACCACCGGCGCCAGGTGGCTACCGGCGACCCGGGCGATCACGCCCTTCATCGCCCCGACGTAGCCGTCGGCCGTGCCGAAATCCGTGGTCAACGTGATGATCGCCATCGCTGCGAGCGGTAAGCATATATCCGATGAACAAGGTCTACCCGGATGCGCAGGCAGCGCTGCACGACGTCGGCGACGGCGCGGTGATCCTCGCCGGTGGCTTCGGCCTGTCGGGCAACCCCGAGAATTGCATACGCGAGCTGGCGCGCAAGCAGGTCAAGAACCTCACGGTCGTGTCCAACAACTGCGGCACGACCGACAAGGGCCTCGGCCTGCTGCTCGCGCAGGGCCAAGTCAAGCGCATGATCGCGTCGTACGTCGGCGAGAACAAGATCTTCGAGCAGCAGTTCCTGTCCGGCCAGCTCGAGGTCGAGCTGTGTCCGCAGGGCACGCTCGCCGAGCGGCTGCGCGCGGGCGGCGCGGGGATCGAGGCGTTCTACACGCCGACCGGGTACGGCACGCAGATCGCCGACGGCAAGGAGACCCGCGAGATCAACGGCCGGCGCTGCGTGCTGGAGCACGCGATCCGCGGCGACTTCGCGATCGTCAAGGCGTGGCGCGGCGACCGCTGGGGCAACCTGGTGTTCCGCAAGACCTCGCGCAACTTCAACCCGCTGTGCGCCCAGGCCGGCAAGATCACGATCGTCGAGGTCGAACAGCTGGTCGAGGTCGGCGAGCTCGACCCCGACCAGGTGCACCTGCCGTCGATCTACGTCCAGCGGATCTTCCAGGGCACCGGCTACGACAAGCCGATCGAGCAGCGCACGGTCCGGCCGCGACCCGGCCAGGGCCCGGACCAGAAAGCAAGGAGCTAGCCATGCCTCGGCCTTCCCTCCAGAGATTGGCTCGCGAACAGATGGCCCGCCGGGTCGCCGCCGAGCTGCGCGACGGGTTCTACGTCAACCTCGGTATCGGCATGCCGACGCTGGTCGCCAACTACATCCCCGACGGCTTGGATGTCGTGCTGCAGTCCGAGAACGGCCTGCTCGGCATCGGCCCGTTTCCCTACGAGGGCGACGAGGACCCCGATCTGATCAACGCCGGCAAGCAGACCGTCACGACGATCAAGGGCTCGGCGTTCTTCGACTCGGCGCAATCGTTCGCGATGATCCGCGGCGGCCACGTCGATGTCAGCGTGCTCGGCGCGATGGAGGTCTCCGCGCGCGGCGACCTCGCGAACTGGATGATCCCGGGCAAGATGATCAAGGGGATGGGCGGCGCGATGGACCTGGTCGCCGGCAGCCGCCGCGTGATCGTGATGATGGAGCACACGACCAAGGACGGCGCGCCCAAGATCCTGCGCGAGTGCACGCTGCCGCTGACCGGGGTCGCGTGCATCCACACGATCGTCAGCGACCTCGCCGTGATCGACGTGACTCCCGAGGGCCTGGTGCTGCGCGAGCGCGCGCCCGGCGCGTCCGCCGAGGACGTCGCCAACGCGACCGGCGCCCCGCTGATCTGGACCGCCAGCGTCCCCGAGATCAACGCCTGATCGGCGGTCACCGCGCCCGGCGCTTGATCGGCACGGTTCAGGGCGAACACGGCTTGCACACGTGGCCGTGGCATGCCTTCTCGTACGGATTGATCTTGTCGGGCGGCTGGCAGTCTTCCCTGGGCGGCAGGCTCTGCGTGCGCTTGCCGCCGTCGCGATCGCGGTCCGTCGAGCGTGTCGGCCTGGAGTCGCGATCGGCCGGCGGCTTGCGGCCGTCGCGCTCGGTGGTGAAGCCCGGGGAGCCGCCCCCGGTGGGCGCGGTTCCGGCACCCGGCGTCCTCGCCGCGCCCGCGTCGGGGACCGGCACCAGCGCCACCGTCTGCTCGTAGTCGCGCCCGAGGTCGACCGCGACGGTGACGTCCTGGTAGCGCGCGCGGTGGATCGTCAGCGGCTCGCTGCCGGTCCGGCGCTCGAGGTCGAGCTCGAGCGGCGTGACGCCGAGCGGCTTGCCCGACAGCGATACCTCGGCGCTGGGCGGCGTGGAGACCACATGGAGGTGGATCGTGGCGCGGCCGCCCGCCGGATCCGAGCTCGCCGGTGGCACGGTCGAATCGTTGCGAACCGCGTCGGGCTTGCCGGTCTCGGGCTTGCCCGCCGCCGCACCCCCGACGGAGGCCGGCCCCGGCGCGCCGCCGCCCGCCGCAACCTGCGACGAGGCCGACCGGGCCGTCGCGGACTCCTCGCGGTTGTCCGCGATCGAGATCGCGAGCAGCACGATGATGCCGACCAGCGCGACCCCGATCCCGACGTACAGCAGGCGGTGGCTGGGCTGCAGCGAGATGTTGCCCTCGAGCTCGTGCGCTGCGAACCGCGGCGCAGGCTCGCTGCGGCTGATCGGCGGAGCGTGGCCCGGAGCGTGATCGTAGCCCTGCCGCGTCCGCGCGATCGGCGCGGTTCCATGCGGGACGCGGGGCATCGCCGGGTACGCCGGCGCGGATGCCTCGCTGGAGCCGTGCCGGCCGAGCGCGGGCATCCCCGGGCCGGGGGGCGGCCCCGGTAAAGCCCCCGGATAGAGCTCCGTCGCCAGCGCGGTGACCGCGACCGGCGCCGGCGTCATTCCCGTGGGGTCCGGGGCGCCGGCGGGGTCTGATGGAACACCCCCGGGCCTCCAGCCCGGCGAGGCGGGTCCGATCGGCAGCTCCAGCGGGAGGTCGGGCGGCAGGTGCAGCGGCGCATGATCGTGGTGCTGCGGCGGCACCCCGGGCAACGGCGACGGCCGCTGCAGCGCCGGCGACGACAGCGACGACACCGACGCCCGCTGCCCGGTCGGCGGCGGTACCGCCGACAGCGCCGGGGGCAGCAGCGGCTCCCCGGGCAGCGGCGGCGGGGGCAGCGCGGGCGCCGACGGCCGCTGCAACGCCGGCGACGACGCCGACGACGCCGAGCGCGGCGCTGCCGGCTGGCCGGGCGCGCTGGTGTTGGAGATCGTGTGCTCCCTCGGCGGCGCGATCCGGTGGAAGTCGCCGGTCTGCAGCCAGGGCTCGGGGATGTCGCCGAACATGTCGCGCAGGAACCGGCCGAGCGCCACGGTCGACAGCGACAGCCGCGCCACCGCGGCGAATCCCTCGATCGCCTCGAGCAGCTGGCCGGCCGACTGGTAGCGCTGCCCCAGATCGAGGGTGAGCGCCTTCATGACGATGGTCTCGAGCGCCGGCGGATAGCCGTGGACCAGCCGGGTCGGCCGCACGATGTCGCCGGTGACGATCCGATGCATCGTGTCGAAGTCGCTGTCGGCGCGGAAGCAGCGGTGCTGGGTGGTGACCTCGTACAGGATGATGCCGAGCGAGAACACGTCGCTGCGCCGGTCGACCTCGCGGCCGCGGCACTGCTCCGGCGCCATGTAGGCGAACTTGCCCTTGATGATGCCGCTCTGGGTCTCGACCGAGCGCGCCGCCGCCTTGGCGATGCCGAAGTCGAGCAACTTCACCGAGCCGTCGTACCCCATCATGATGTTCGACGGCGACACGTCGCGGTGGACGATGGCCATCGGCGTGCCGTCGGGGTTGCGGCGCTCGTGCGCGTGATCGAGGCCGGCGGCCGCGCCGGCGACGATGGTCAGCGCGAGATCGAGCGGCACCCGCGTCCCCACGGTCCCGGCCTTGGCGAGCAGCGCGCGCAGGTCCTGGCCGTGCACGTACTCCATCGCCAGGAAGTGGATGCCGGCCTCCTCGCCGACCTCGAACACCTGCGCGACGTTTTGGTGGTTGAGCGAGGCGGCGAGCCGGGCCTCGTCGAGAAACATCTGCACCGAGGTGAAGTCCTGTGCGCGCTCCGGCGAGATCACCTTGAGCACGACATGGCGCTCGAAGGCGCCGATGCCGGTGGTGCGCGCCACGTAGATCCTCGCCATTCCTCCCGACGCCAGCTGCGTGAGGATCTCGTACTTGCCGAGGCGGGCGGGTAGCCCGGCTGCCGTGGCTACGGCCGACACCGACAGAGCGTTTCATTCCGCGTCAGGCGAGTCAACCAAAACGCTTCCCCGCCGGGCGTCGACCCGCCAAGGATTTCGGCCATGTAGGTTCAGTTCGTCTCAGTTCTTCGAGGTCCCGGCGAGTGTCATCTGCGATACCCGAATCGTCGGAACCGCGATCGCGCTGCGCAGCTGCAGGTCATCGGCGACCGCGTCGATCCGCTTGAGGATCTCGTCGAAATTCGCGGCGATGGTGACCTCGCTCACCGGGTATGTGAGCTCGCCGTTCTCGATCCAGAAGCCCTGGGCACCGCGTGAGAAATCACCGGTGACGGCGTTGAAGCCAAACCCCATCAGGTGCGTGACGTAGAGTCCCTTCTGGGTATTGCGTAACAACTCCTGACGCGACATCGCGCCGGCTTGCATGATCAGGTTCGAAGTGGTCGGGCCAGGGTTGCCCCCGATCGCGCGGCCCGACGAGCCGGTCGACTGCCGGCCGAGCTTGCGCGCGCTGTAGACGTCGCACAGGACCGGGCACAGCACGCCGCGCTCGACGACGACGTTGCGCCGGGTCGCCAGGCCGTCGCCGTCGAACGGCCGCGAGCCCGGCGCGCGCGGGATCAGCGGATCGTCGACCACGGTGACCAGCGGCGAGGCCACGGCCTCGCCCTCCCTGCCGATCAGGTAGCTCGACTTGCGCCAGAACGACGAGCCGTTGGCCACCGAGAACAGCATGCCGATGATCGTGCGCGCCATCTCGGGGTCGAACACGACCGCGCACTCCTGGGTCTCGACCTTGCGCGAGCCGATCGTCGCCACGGTGCGGCGCGCGGCCTCGAGGCCGACCGCCTCGGCGGGCTCGAGCTCGCCGAGGAATCGCGAGCCGGTCCACCAGTAGCCATTGCGCTTCTTGGGGTTGGTCGGATCGGTGGTGTCGTCGGCCAGCGGCTCGACCACCAGCGAGGCGTAGCTGCCGCGGTAGCCGCCGACGAAGCCGCCGCTGGTCGCGAACGCCGTCGCACCCAGCACGCGCGACCAGATCGCGCCCTCGGAGTTGGTCACCCGGGGGTCGTGGTTGCGCGCCGCCGACTCGCCGGCGATCGCCTGGCCCAGCGCCCACGCGGCGTCGACCTCGGCGATCCGGGGGTCGTAGAGGTCGAGATCGGGGACATCCCGGGCGAGCTGCGCGGGATCCGGCGGCAGCGCGTACTCGTCGACCTCGGCGAGGTCGGCCAGGGTCACGCTCTCGGCGCACAGCGCCTCGAGCGCCTCGCGCCGCAGGTCGCTGGTGTAGGTGACCGCGCGCCGGCCGCCGCGCAGCACGCGCAGCCCGAGCGCGCGGCTGCCCGCCTCCTGGACCAGCTCGGGCTCGCCGAGCCGGACCTTGGCGGTCAGCTCGCTGCCGTCGCGGACCAGCGCCTCGGCGTCGTCGGCGCCGGCCCGCCGGGCGAGCTCGACGGCGAGCTGGGCGACGTCGCACAGCTCCTTCACGGTGCGGTCGGTCGGGCCGGCGGGTGCCGTGGTGGACGATCGCGCGGTGGTCATGCCTGGGTGCCCCCCACCGTGATCGCCGCGATCCGGATCGTGGGAGTGCCGACGTTGACCGGCACGCTCTGGCCGTCCTTGCCGCAGCTCCACACGCCGTCGGACAGCTCGAAGTCCGAGCCGACCATGTCGACCCGGCGCAGCACGTCGGGCCCGTTGCCGATCAGGTTGACGCCCTTGAGCGGCGCGGTGAGCTTGCCGTCCTCGATCAGGTAGCTCTCCGACAGCGAGAACACGAAGTCGCCGTTGGTGATGTTGACCTGGCCCCCGGAGAACCGCTTGGCGAAGACCCCGCGCTTGACGCTCTTGACGATGTCCTCGGGGTTGTCCTTGCCGCCGAGCAGCGAGGTGTTGGTCATCCGGGGCAGCGGCATCGAGCGGAACGACTCGCGGCGGCCGTTGCCGGTCGGCTGGCCGCCGAAGTGCTTGGCGCTCAGCCGGTCGTGCATGTAGCCGACCAGGACGCCGTTCTCGATCAGCATGTTGGTCTGGCCGGGGTAGCCCTCATCGTCGACGTTGATCGCGCCGCGCGAGTTGCTGATCGTGCCGTCGTCGACCACGGTGCACAGCGCGGACGCGACCAGCTTGCCGATCTGGCCCGAGTAGTTCGACGTCTGCTTGCGGTTGAAGTCGGCCTCGAGCCCGTGGCCGACCGCCTCGTGGAGCAGGATCCCCGAGTCGCCGGCGCCGAGCACGACCGGCATCTCGCCGGCCGGCGCGTCGCGCGCGTCGAGCATCGCGATCGCGACCCGCGCCGCCTCGCGGCCGTGCGCCACCGCGTCGCGCGCCGCGATCTCGAAGTACTCCATGCCGTAGCGGCCGCCACCGCCGCCGGAGCCGCCCTGCCGCTTGCCGTTGTGCTCGGCGACCGCGCGCACGCCGAACCGGAGCAGCGGCTGGAGGTCCGACGCCATCCGGCCGTCGCTGGTGAACACCAGGATCTCCTTGATGCTCTCGGACAGCGAGGCCTCGACCTTGACGATCCGCGGATCGTAGGCGCGCGCCGCCTGGTCCCCGGCGCGCAGCAGCGCGAGCTTGTCGGGCGCCGGCACCACCAGCGACGGCATCGGGATCGCGTAGAAGCTCGGCAGCGACACCGACGAGATCGGCGCGACGCCGACCGGCGGATGGCCGCCGCCGACCGCGATCTGCCCGGCGGTGCGCGCCGCGTGCGCCATCCGGTCCCACGCCAGGTCCTCGCAGTACGCGTAGCCGGTGGCGTCGCCCTTGGTCACGCGGACGCCGAGGCCGACCGTGATGCCGCGGCCGAGCGCGCGGATCTGCTCCTCCTCGAGCGAGTAGTCCGCCGAGACGCGGAACTCGAAGTAGAGATCCGCATAGTCACCGCCGGCCTCGAGCGCGATGCCGAGCAGGCGATGAGCCAGCTGGGCATCGATCGCGTTGCCGCCCCCGGGGGAGAACGGGGCGCGCAGGGCCGCGGGGAGAGAGGTGATCATGGCGCTCACTGTAGCGCGGCGATCCTCGCAAGGCCCCTCCTCGAACGGCGAGTTTCGTCGCTCGGGTGATGACCTACATTCCCAGGATCGACGCGTCCAGGCCTCGTCGCACGACGCACGCCGGTGGGCTCACCGGCGGAACAAGGGCAGCGGCGCGCGGTGAGTTCATCCTCCCCGGATTCGGTGTCGGCGGCCACGGATCCTGGACGCCATGTTCACCACCCGGCGGCCGGCTCGCCGGCGTAACCGCGGCCCGCACCAGCGGTGTTCGACCACCGGCCCGCCCGGGCGCAGCCGCAGGCGGCGCTGCCGCGCAATGCAGCACCGTGCGACCCGGCTGCTATCCCCGGGCGTCGCGCCCGGACAGCTTGGCCAGCGCACCCTCGACCGCCGCGACGGCCGCCTGGATCTCGGCCTCCGTGCCGCCGAGCCAGAGTCTGCCGAAAGCGCCGAACGTGATCACCTCCAGCAGGTGGACGTTCGCCGCCTTCTCGGCCTCGTTGGCGGCGAGCGCCGCGTACGCCGCCGGGAGGACCTCCAGGATGTAGAGCGTCTGGCCGGACATGATCATGTCACCGTGGCGCATGCGGTTGATCAGCTGACTCTGCTTGCCGTCGATCCCCGTGAGGATCTGCGACGACACGATCCGCGGCTTCATGCGGTCCTGGCGCTGGACCGCCATGCGCGACACGATCGCGTCGGCCGCGGCCTCGACCTGGCCCTTGTCGCCGTGGTGGAGCTCCAGCATGCCATACGCGCGCTCGACGATCTGCATGCCGGGCCGGCACTGGGTCGCCTTGAGCGCCACGTCGGTCAGCTGGTTGATCGCGATCCCCGGTGCGATCTCGAGGAACAGCGCGGCCTCCTGCTCCAGCGGCATGAACCCGGAGCACACCGTCTGCAAGAAGCCGGTGAGCTGCGGCTGCAGCGAGTCGAGGACGGTCAGCGCGCGAAGCTCCATCGCGGCCACGCTATCACAAGAGATGTCGATCGAAGGCTGGGGACCTTGCCTCGGATGCGCCAGCGGCCGGTGGACGTCGACCTCGGCCTTGGTCTACGTCGCTGTCGCCGTTCAGAGCGATGTCTTGCGACAACGCGGACGTCTGGCGATCCGTCACAAGTCCTCGATCTGATGCTCGCTGATGCTCGCTGATGCTCGCGATCGTCGACGTTGACCTGATCGTTGACCCAGAGCGTCGAGGTTGACGGCGACGTACGACGTCGAGCCCACCTTCGACGTTGGACGTCGACCGATCCTGTGCTGCAGCCTCGGTGGAGCGTGACAACGGGGGCCAGGTCGAGGTCGACGGTGGGGTCAGAGGTCTACGTATTGCTTCGCTGCCGTCAAGGTCCAGGCTGGAGTCAAGGTCAAGGTCGACGTCATCGTCGACGTTCGCGGATGCCCACGGGAACGGCCACGAACGCGCGACCCGTGATGAATCATCAGACGTCAGCCTGCAAGGACGTTGGACGCAGACCCAAGCGAACCAATGGGGCAGACGTCGCCCCCACGTGGGGCCCGAGCTACTTTGGCGGCCGGCCGCGACGAGGCACGCGGGGTCCGAAGCCTCGATGCGCGGTGTCGCCTGTGCCACCTCCCGAGGAGCGCCGGCTTCCGGACCCTTTCGCTGAGGAGCTGCCCGAGGCGCGCGGGCCGCGGTCCCTGCGCTCGTCGGTCGCTTTTGCGTATGCTGCGCGCCGGCCGCCGCGTTCGCTCGCCGCAGGGCCGTACGCCGCACGCCGGCTGCCCACACCGCGCTCGCTCGCCGCCGGGCCGTATGCTGCACGCCGGCCGCCCCGTCCGCTCGCCGCAGGGCCATACGCCGCACGCCGGCCGCCCACACCGCGCTCGCTCGCCGTCGGGCCATACGCCGCGCGCCGCACGCCGCGTTCGCCCGCCGCAGGGTCATACGCCGCACGCCGGCCGCCCACACCGCGTTCGCTCGCTGCCGGGCCATCCGCCGCACGCCGCACGCCGCGTTCGCTCGCTGCCGGGCCATCCGCCGGACGCCGACCGCCGCGTTCGCCCGCCGCAGGGCCGTACGCCGGACGCCGACCGCCGCGTTCGCCCGCCGCAGGGCCGTACGCCGCACGCCGGCCGCCGC
>DATAPF010000597.1:0-4113 GCA_036265355.1 Kofleriaceae bacterium
CCGGTAACGCGACCGCGACACCGCGCCGACGGTCGGGTGCCATCACGGCGAACTGCAGCGCACCATGCCAGCGCTGCGGTTGGTACCGTGCGGCACCGCTCGCCCGGCGGGAGATCGGCATCGGTCACGCTGTCATCGAGCCGACACGCGATCACGTTCGGCGCGACACGCGCACCCGCGAGATTGGCGCCGTCGGCCGCACCTGCTGCCGGCACCACTTCGCAAAGGATGGACCATGACAGTAACGAGGAACAGGCGGCCATGGATCGCCACGGGACTCGCGCTCGCAGCGTCGAGCGCATCGTGCGCCGTGCAGGCACCCGCCGAGCCGGCGAGCGACGGCGCGGACGCCGCCGCGACCGCGCGCCGGGCGCACCCCGGAACGCGGACTCCGATCCAGCACGCGATCATCGTGGTCGGCGAGAATCACTCGTTCGACAACCTGTTTGGCACCTACCAGCCGCGCCGCGGCCAGCACATCGACAACCTGCTGTCCAAGGGGATCGTGAACGCCGACGGATCGCCCGGCCCGCACTTCGCGCGCGCCCAGCAGCGGATCGGCAGCGACACCGACCGCTACCACGTCGAGACCGCGTCGACCGCTGCGTACGAGGTCCTGCCCCAGCCGTTCACCTCGGGCGGCATCGGCCTGCCCGACGGCGTCCCCGACGTCCGGTTCCCGGCGAACCTGCCCAACGGGCCGTTCCAGATCAGCAAGTTCGTCCCGTACGCGGCCTACACCGGCGACCCGGTCCACCGCTTCTTCCAGATGTGGCAGGACGTCGACGGCGGCCGGATGGACAAGTTCGCGTGGGTCGAGAAGACGGTCGGCATCGGCGGCAACGATGCCCCGCCGCCTGCCGGCGGCTTCGATCCCCTGGAGGGCGCGATCTCGATGGGGTTCTACAACATGAACCGGTCCGTCAACGCCGCGGGCGTCGCGAGCCCGGGCGACGCGCCGTTCTTCAAGTCGCTCGCCGATCGCTTCGCGATCAGCGACAACTACCACCAGGCGATCATGGGAGGCACCGGCGCCAACTTCCAGGCCCTGGTCACCGGCCACGCCGCGTTCTTCACCAGCACCAGCCTCGACGGCAGCCCGGCGATGCCGTTCGCCAACCAGATCGAGAACCCCGATCCGGCCGCCGGCACCAACAACTACTATGCCCAGGACGGCTACAGCGGCGGGTCGTACGTCAACTGCGCCGACCCGGCGCAGCCCGGTGTCGCCGCGGTGCTCGGCGAGCTCCGCCGCCAGGGCGTGCGCAACGCCAACTGCGAGCGCGACCACTTCTACCTGGTCAACAACTACTCGATGTTCTGGGACCAGACCCGCAGCAACCCGCGGACGCTGGGCGCCGATCAGTTCACGCTGCCGCCGCAGAGCAACCCGACGATCGCCGATGACATGACCCGCCACGGCGTGTCTTGGAAGTACTACTCGGCCGACCGCGGCGACGACGCGACGGTGTTCGCCCAGGCGGTCGACGGCGTGCCGCTGCTGTTCCACGCCTACTGCGGGATCTGCGATCCGCTGACCGGGTTCTCCAGCATCATGAACAACCCCTCGGAGGAGGCCAAGCTCGCCAGCTACGGCGCGTTCCTCCACGACGTCCACGCCGGCACGCTACCCTCGGTGGCGTTCGTCCGCCCGTTCGAGACCCTGGCCGGCCACCCGGCGGACTCGACCGCCGACCTCTACGAGCAGTTCCTCGCCGACCTGATCGCGCAGGTCCAGGCCGATCCCGCGCTGTGGGCGACCACCGCGATCTTCATCACCACCGACGAGGGCGGCGGCTACTTCGACTCGGGCTACATCCAGGCGGTCGACTTCTTCGGCGACGGCACCCGGATCCCGATGATCGTGGTGTCGCCGTTCGCCAGGCAGGGATTCGTCGATCACACGTATTATGATCACGTGTCGCTGCTCAAGTTCATCGAGCACAACTGGGACCTGCCGCCGGTGTCGCGCCGCAGCCGTGACAACCTGCCCAACCCGATCGCGTCGCGCGCGAATCCGTACGTGCCGGTCAACGGCCCGGCGATCGGCGATCTGCTGAACCTGTTCCAGTTCGATCGCGACGGCGATCGCGACCGCGACCGCGATCGCGACTGACGTCGCGCAAGCGCTGCGTCCGCTCCGAGCCGCCGCCGCAGCGCCTGCAGCACCGTGCGGCGCGGAGCGCGCTCCCGGGCGCCAGCACGCTGCTTTCCCCGAGCAAGCATGCGAGCTTGCCCGGCTCGCTTGACAGCCACTGCGCCGCATGCGATCTGCTGTGATCAACGATGAGGTCCGTGGCGGTGGGAATGTTCGTGGTGTGCGGCTGGCTCGCGAGTGCCTGCTTGATCACACCGGTGATCCAGTTTGGCGAGGGCAAGTCCGCGCGCGAATCACAGCACGAGATTGCTGCCGAGCACGTCGCGCCCAGCTCGTTCGAGCGCTCTCATGACTGGGACGGCCGGATCAGCAACGTGCGTATCCGGGTATGGGCCGACGACGCATACCGGGCGCAGAACCTCCACTGGCAGCAGACATTCGAAGAGACGATGGAGCGCGCCAACGAGGTGCTCGGCGGCATGTTCGGCGTGCACCTCGTCGCCGAGTTCCGGACCTGGTCGCGCGCCGCACCCGACGCCACGCTCGAGGACAGCGTGCAGGCGCTCGCGGAGCTCGATCCGGGCGACGACGTGCTGACGGTCGTGGGTCTGACCTCGTCCCTCGCGATCGTCGCGGCGACGTTCGAGAAGCTCGGCGTTCGCCGAGGTCGGCGGCCACCACATGATCCTGCGCGGCTACGCCGACCTCGAGGAGCGCAAGCTGTTCGACCGGGTGTTCACCGAGCTGCGGGCGGAGGAGCGCGAGCTGCTGTATCAGGCGCGGCGCAGGCACAAGACCACCGGCGTCCTGCTGCACGAGCTCGGCCACAACCTCGGCGCCGAGCATGTCCCCGACGAGGACACGTTGATGCACGAGGCGTACTCCGAGCATGCGTCGAAGTTCGATCCGCACAGCCGCGGGGTGATCCTCGCGGGCTTCGACCGCTGGCTGCGCCGCGGGCAGCTGGCCGCGGCCGACCCTGCACCCGCCGCCACCAGCCCCGGACCTGCCGCGGCCAGCCCTGCACGCGCCACGGCCAGCCCCGCGCCCACCGCGGCCGGCCCCGCGCCCGCCGCGGCCGGCCCCGCACCCGCCGCGCGGCCGTTCGCGCGGGGCGCGACGCACCTCGTGATCGATCTCGACGCCGCCGGCAAGGCCAGCGCCAATGGCACATCGCTGGACAGCGCGCGGCTCGATGCCCTGCTCGCCGGCCCCGATCGACCGAGCGACGTGCTGGTCCGCTACGGCAAGAACACGCCGCCCGAGGCCAGGAACGCCGTGATCGAGCGCGCCCAGGCCGCCGGCTGTCGCGTGTCGGTCGCTCGCTACTGACGCAAGCTCTGCGCTGCCACGACTTCGAGCGCGATCGCGACCGCCACGGCGATCGCGACTGACATCCCCACACGCGCGGCGGCTCAGTCGCGGTGCTTCTTGCCGCGGCCGTGACCCGGTGGTCCGCCGGGACCGTGCGGAGCGTCGGGTCCGAGCTGCTCGAGCTGCGGCGCGAGCGCGCGGGTCTCGTCGGTCTGGCCGTACTTGTCCTCGAACTCGCGGAGCTTGTGCCGCGCGTCCTCGTAGTGGCCGCGGTCCAGCGCCTCGACGATCTTGTTCCAGTCCCGGGTCTGCTTGCCATCCATGCCGACCGGCGGCGTCACCCGGATGTCGCGCGGCTCGCGGCGTTCGTCGCCCTCGCCGCGATCCTCGCGGTCGTCGTGGTCCAGCGATGGCGCGCCGGACGGATCTCGCGGCAGCGCGGCGCCGGGCACGCTCCCCGGTGACGATCCGCGAGCCGCGATCGCCAGGAGCACCACCCCGGCGGCGCCTCCCAGCAGCCACGGCCGCCAGCGCAGCGCGCCCGGCGCCGGCTGCGCTGCCGAGCGAGCCGCGAGGGCCGTCTGCACACTCGCCCCGGTGGCCGATCCGGCGCTCGTCCCCGCGTGCATTCCGGCGCGCGGTCCGGGGCTCGGCGAAGTCCCTCCCGCCACGGTCGCCGCGCCGGCGAGCGCATCGGCGAG
>DATAPF010000598.1:0-6579 GCA_036265355.1 Kofleriaceae bacterium
CGGTCCGGCCGGATCCGGCAGCGCGGTCAGGGTCCCGCCCGGGGTCTCGGTCAACGGCGGCGGCGGCAGCCCGGTCGAGGTCTCGCGAATCGGTGAGCCCGGCGAGGCGCCCGCGGGCGGCGGCGCCGGGACGCGCAGCCCGGACGGCCCCTGCGCCAGCGGCGCGAAGCCGGCCGAGGTGACCATCACCCCGGGTTGCGCGGGCGGCACCGCGGTGGCCGGAGGCGCGGCCGCGGGAGCCGAGACCGGCGGGGCCGGAGGCACGGCCGGCGCCGTGACCGTCGGCGCGGTCGCCAGCGATGGCAGCGCGACCGCGGCCGCGTTCGCAGCGAACGGCGGGGGCGGCACAGCCGGCGCGGTGATCGTCGGCGCGGTCGCCAGCGACGGCGCGGCCTGCGAGGTCGCGCTCGCAGCGTTCGACCCGCCCAGCAGCGCCGGTGGAGGTGGCACGGCCGGCGTGGGAACGGTCGGCGCGGTGCCGAGCGCGACCGCGCCGGCGGACGCCGGGGTGGTGCCCGGCGGCGGCGGGTTCGTCGTCCCCGACCGGCGCCCAGGACCGGCCGGCTGGCCCGCGCTGCGCGGCGGCAGCTGGACACCGGTCGGCGGCGCGTTGCGCGCGCGGCGCGGCGGCAGCGGGGGAAGCCGCCGGCCGCACGACTGACACACCGCGAGATCGTCGGCGTTCTCCGCGCTGCAGAACGGACAGAACCGCATGCTACCGGCCTGCTTGGTCGCGCTGGAACACGATCTCGCCGTCGACGATCGTATAGTCCACCTGGAGGTCGAGCAGGCTGTGGTCGGGGGCGAGCGTGCCGCTGAACACGGTGAGATCGGCGTGACGGCCCACCGCGAGCACGCCGCGCGTCGCCTCCGCCCCCTCGGCATAGGCCGCGCCTCGCGTGAACGCGTCGATGGCTTCGGGCAGGGTCATCCGCTGATCAGGATACCAACCTCCGGCCGGCTTGCCGCTCGCGTCCTGCCGGGTGACGGCGGCGTACAGCCCGAGGATCGGAGGAACTTGCTCGACGGGAAAATCCGAGCCCGCGGCGAACGGGATGTGATGATCGAGCATCGTTCGCCAGGCGTACGCACCCTTGATGCGCTCGGGGCCGAGCCGCGCCTCGGCCCACGGCATGTCGCTGGTCGCGTGGGTCGGCTGCATCGAGGCGATCGCGTGGGCCTCCACCATGCGCGGGACGTCCCGGGCGGCGATCACCTGGTTGTGCTCGATCCGCAGCCGGTGGTCGCCGGGGTGGGCCCGGTTGGCGGCGAGGAACGCGTCGATCACGCTGCCGACCCCGGCGTCGCCGATCGCGTGGATCGCGACCTGCCAGCCGCCGGCGACCGCGGCGTCGACCGCGCGGGCGATCGCCGCCGGCTCGGTGCGCCACAGCCCGCGGTTGCCCGGATCGTCGGAGTACGGCTCGTACAGCCGCGCGCCGCGCGAGCCGAGTGCGCCGTCGGCGTAGATCTTCACGCCGCGCATCTCGAACCGCCCGGTCGCCGGCTCGGGCGGCGTCGCCAGCCGCGCGAGGTTCTCGGGGACGCTCATGTAGGCGTGGACGCGCAGCGGCAGCTGGTGCGCGGCCGCGAGCTTCTTGTAGGCGTCCGCGGTCGCCTCGTCGATCCCCATCTCGTGCACGCCGGTCAGCCCGGCGGCGATCGCCACCGCCGCCGCGGCCTTGAGGCGCAGCGCGATCTGCTCCGGGCTGGCGGCGGGCTGCTTCGAGAACACCAGGCCCTCGGCGTTGTCGATCAAGACGCCGGTCGGCTCGCCCTGCGCGTCGCGCACGATCTTGCCGCCGGGCGGATCCTGCGTCGCCTTGGTGATCCCGGCCTCGCGCAGCGCGACCGAGTTGACCCAGATCGCGTGGCCGTCGATCCGCGTCATCACGACCGGGCGATCCGAGACCGCGGCGTCGAGCGCAGCGCGCGTCGGGAACTGCTGCCCCGGCCAGCGGTTCTGGTCCCAGCCGCGGCCGATCAGCCACTGGCTCGCCGGCCGGGCCTTCGCGGCGTCGGCCATCACCGCGACGGCCGCGGCCTCCGAGTCCAGCCCGCGCACCGACACGTTCTCGAGGTCGGTGCCCAGGCCGTAGAGGTGGCAGTGCGCGTCGACCAGCCCCGGCGTCGCCGAGCGGCCGTGCAGATCGACGACCCGGGTCGACGGCCCGGCGAGCGCGCGCACCGCAGCGTCGTCGCCGACCGCGACGACCAGGTCGCCGCGCCACGCGACCGCCTGCACCCGGGGATGCGCGGGGTCCATCGTCCAGACGTCGCCGCCGACCAGCACGACGTCGGGCGGACCCGACGCGCCGGGCGTGGCAACGGACGCGGGCCTGCCGCCGCAACCGGCGATCAGCGCGCTAATTAGTGAGACCGATTGCGAGATAGACCTGGACGTCACGGGCCTCGAGACCGTACCCCAAATCCACGCCGAGCAGGGGGATCACGATCTGCTGCAGGTACAGCCGCGTGCCGACCCCGACCGAGTTCTTGAACGGCGCCAGCCTCGAGTTGTCGCCGGACGCGGAGTGCGGCAGGTAGTTGCGCTCGGGGTTGTCCGTGGTCAGGAAGCTGGTGTACCCGGAGTCGTAGAACCCGAGCCCGCGGACCGACAGGCCGAACAGCGTGAACACCGGGAGCGAGTACTCGAGGTTCAACCCGACGTGCAGATCGCCGCGGAACTGGTTGTTGAGGTAGCCCCGCATCGTGTTGCCGCCCATCGTGAACTCCTGCTGGAACGGCAGGTGATGGCCGACGTTGATGTTGGCCTGGGCGGTCAGGTTGTGGCGCTCGAGCACCTGCACGCCCCTCCACAGCGACAGGTTGTAGATCTGGTAGTGAAAGTCCGAGCCGAGCTGGGGGACCGCGTACTCGTACGACGCCTGGTAGCGATAGCCGGTCCGCACGCCGAACCAGTCGGCGCGGCGGTCGATCGCGAGGCTGATCTCGTTCGACACGTCCCAGCCTTCCTTGCCCGGAGCCGGCGGCGCGTTGACGTCGACGCCCGGGCCGATCTTCTCGCCGTCGTTGGTGAGCGCGGTGATCTGGCCGTAGCTGACATGCGCACCGCGCAGCCGGGCGTCGAGCTTGAGCCCCCAGAACAGGTCGACGCCGAGCTTGACGCCCGCGTTGAGGTAGTTCAGGACCGATTGTCGCACCGGGTTGGTGGGGATGTCGGTGAAGCCGTGCGCCGGCGAGTACTCGACCGCCTGGGTTTGCTTGAGGAAGGTGTCGACCTGCGCGTAGAACCGCGAGCCGTGGATCGACGGGATCACCCAGGCGCCGATGAAGAACGAGTCGCCCGTGCCGGCGGCGGTGATCTGGCCGTAGAGCAGGAGCTTCTGGTTCTCGCCGAACAGGTTGTTCTCACCGAACCCCACCCCGGCCGCGAAATACGTCGGCTCGTCGTAGATCGCCGGCGCGATCACCCAGGAGTGCTTGTCGTGGACGGTGAGATGAACGCGCACGCCGGCGGCCTCGCACCTGGGAGTGCTGGTCGGCCCGCACTGCTCGAAGAACGCCGAGACGTCCCGGAACAGCCCACTCGACACCAGGTCGCGCTTGATCCGGTCGAGCATGTCGGCGGTCCAGTCGTCGCCGACGTCGATCTTGGCGATCAGCTCGACGGTGGCCGAGGTGGTCTTGGTGTTGCCCTCCACGACGATGTCGCGGATGATGTCTTCAGCGGCGGCGGCGCGAGCGGCGGCGAGCACGATCGCGAACGAGACGTAAGCGAGGCGCACGGCGCGCAGTATGGCACGACGCGATCGCGCCGCGCGCGTCGCCGATCACACGACTTGGCACCCGTGCTAACAAGGGGTGCATGAACCCTGCCGAGGTCGCCACCGCGCTCCTGATCGAGCGTACGCTCCACACCTCCCCCGCATATCGCAAGGTCGACGACTCGCTGTACGTCATCAAGCAGGGCTCGGCGTACGTGATGATCAGCGTCGTGCCGTGGGGCGACAACCGCGCGATGGTGCGGTGCGCGTCGCAGCTGGTCAAGGGGGTCGACGTCGACGGTCCGCTCGCCAAGCAGCTGCTCGAGCTCAACTGCCACCTGCGGTTCGGGGCGTTCGCGGTCGACCCCGCCGAGCACACCGTGCTGTTCATCCACACGATCCTCGGCGGCCACACGCTCGACCCCGAGGAGCTGGTCGCGACCCTGCGCGACGTCGCGCTGATCGCCGACGAGTACGACGACAAGCTGGTGAAGAAATACGGCGGGCAGCGCATGATCGACCTGCTGGAGGAGGCGGCGATGGAGCGGATCATGGAAAAGCACCCCGACAGCTTCGAGTTCGACGACTAGGACCGCGGCTGCCGGAGCTGGATGATCTGACAAGCGCCCGCGACGACCGACGACCCGAGGACACCATGGCTTCGCACGATGACCCGAACCTGGGCTTCGCCACCCGCGCGATCCACGCCGGGCAGGTGCCCGACGCGACGACCGGCGCGGTGATGACGCCGATCTATTACACCTCCACCTACGCGCAGTCCGCGCCCGGCGTCCACAAGGGCTACGAGTACTCGCGGACCCACAACCTGACCCGGTTCGCGCTCGAGGCCAACCTGGCGTCGCTCGAGAACGGCGCCGGCGCGCTGTGCTTCGCGTCCGGGCTCGCCGCGACGTCGACCCTGCTCCAGCTGTTCGACGCCGGCACCCACGTCGTGGCGTGCGATGACCTGTACGGCGGCACGTTCCGGCTGTTCGACAAGGTCTACCGCCGGCTCGGCTTCGAGTTCACCTACGTCGATCCGCTGCGCGGCCCCGACGCCGTGGCCGCCGCGATCAAGCCGACCACGCGGCTGGTCTGGGTCGAGACCCCGACCAACCCGATGCTCAAGCTGGTCGACATCGCGGCGGTCGCCGTGGCGTGCAAGCAGCGCGGCGTGCTGCTCGCGGTCGACAACACGTTCCTGACCCCGTACTTCCAGCGCCCGCTCGATCTCGGCGCCGACATCGTCGCGCACTCGATGACCAAGTACCTCAACGGCCACTCCGACGTGGTCGGCGGCGCGCTGATCGTCAAGGACCCCGCGCTGCGCGACCGGCTCGCGTTCCTGCAGAACGCCGCGGGCGCCGTGCCGTCGCCGATGGACAGCTTCCTGGTCCTGCGCGGCACCAAGACCCTGCACGTCCGCATGGAGCGCCACGACAGCAACGCGCGCGCGCTGGCGAGCTGGCTCGAGCACCACCCGCAGGTCGAGAAGGTGATCTACCCCGGCCTGCCGTCGCACCCGCAGCACGATCTGGCGCGCCGCCAGGCCCGCGGGTTCGGCGGCATGATCAGCTTCGTGCTCGCCGGCGGGCTCGACGCCTCGCGCCGGTTCCTGTCGGCGTGCCAGATCTTCACGCTCGCCGAGTCGCTCGGCGGCGTCGAGTCGCTGATCGAGCACCCGGCGATCATGACCCACGCCAGCGTGCCGCCGGATCGCCGCGCCCAGCTCGGCATCGCCGACGGCTTCATCCGGCTGTCGGTCGGCATCGAGGACCTCAGCGATCTGCAGGCCGACCTCGAGCGCGCGTTCCGGGCCGCGAAGTAGGTCCCGGGAGAACGCGAACACGCTCGGCTCGCCGGGGGCTGCTGCGCGGATGGGCGTCGGAGCCGCGCCCGCCGAATCACCACCGCCGCCTGCGCGAACGGCGCGAGGTATCCGCGGGGCAACACCTGCCAATCCTGGTCACGGTCGCGGCGTCCGACCCCATCCTGCTCGCGGTCGCCCCCGGCGGCCTCGCGTTGGCGTCGCGCAATCGCGCCTCGAACACGTCCCCATCGGACCCGCTCATCCCCACCGTCCCCGGCTCGGCTTCCTCCTGACTAGTTCGCCGGTACCGGCTGCAGCGGACCGCGCGCCGCGGCGTCCTCGACCAGCTGGCCGCCGCGCCAGATCCAGCGCTCGCGCCGCCAGGTCGACGCGCAGCACGCGCCGTCGCCGTCGGCGAGCACGTTGCGCTCGACGACCACCGCGCCCGCGGCGAGGGCGACGTGCCGGATCCCGCCGTCGCCGCGGTCGCCGCCCGGGATCTCGCCGAGCGAGACCACCTGGCCGCCGCGCACCGTGTAGACCGCGATCGACGAGAACTGGCCAGTGCCGCCGGTGCCCAGCACGCTGGAGATCACCGCGTCCTCGGTGCCGTCGCCGTCGATGTCGGCGAACAGCGGCGGCTCGACCCGGAACGAGGCCGGGGTCGCGCCGGTGGCCGAGACCTTGCCCTCGTCGTCGAGCGCGAACTCGGCGCGGCCGTCGTGCACGGTGACCGTCCCGAGCCCGGTGAGCGCATAGGGCCGGTTGCGCCAGTCGATCGCGCGGACGCCGCTGGCGGGTGCCGCGGCGTTGCGGTTGGCGAGTGGCGAATCACCCGCGGGATGGCCGCAGGCCGCGGTCGCGCCGAGCGCGAGGGTGCACGCCAGCGCGGTCCGCGCTCGGCGCGCGGTCATCAGGCAGATCATGGCGCTGCATCGTGGCATCGATCGCGGGTGTGCGGCAGCCGGCCGGCGGCACGGCGTCGCTCCCGGGTGCCTGCATCACATCCCGGCCCGCAGCGGCGCGGTGGCGAGGGTCACG
>DATAPF010000599.1:0-7555 GCA_036265355.1 Kofleriaceae bacterium
TGTGCGGCGCCTGGTCGATGGTCGTCACCGCGCCGGCGCTGCCCACCGCGTCGGCGAGCCACAGCGTCGAGTAGCCGTTCGACGTGCCGATCTCGAGCGCGTTGCGGCACCGCGCGGCCTTGATCAGCAGCGCCAGGAACACGCCGGTGTCGTGCGTGATGTTGAGCATCTTCTGGCTGCGGTCCTCGGTGGCCGCGTCGTTGGCGTGGCCGGACCGTTCGAGCTCGCGCAGCAGGTCGAGCAGCTCTGCGTTCATGCGGCGTGCTTACCGCTCGGCGCGGCGCAGCTGCAAGAGGTCTGCGGTGACCTCGCCCGCGAACACGGTCTCGAAGCTGCCGGGCTCGAACGACGAGTGGTACTTGTCGCGCGCCTCGTCGTCGGAGTGGTGCATCCGGCTCTGCATCGCCTGCTCCCAGGTGGCGCGGTCGGGCCACTGGGCGTAGGCGACCGCGACGCCGTCCTCCCCGCGATGCAGCCGCGAGCCCCAGCCGCCGAGCTCGCGGGCGATGGCGGCGGTGCCGGCGCGCCAGCCCTCCTCGAACATCGCCTCGCGGCCGGGCACGAGCTTCCAGCGATAGATGACGGCAAACATGGGACTCTCTACGATTTTCCCTTCTCTCCCAACAGTCGCAAGGTCCGTGCCGTCGCCTACGAGCTCGGCATCGCGCTGGACACCCAGCGCGTCGATCTGCTGACCGGCGGCCAGCGGGCTCCGGAGTTCCTGGCGAAGAACCCGGGCGCCGCGGGGTAGGCTGCGGCGGCGTGGAACGCACCCGTCTGTCGCCATCCGGCCTGGTCCTGCTGGGGCTGGTCACCGCTGCCTGGGGGCTGTCGTGGCCGGTGATCAAGCTCGTGCTCGCCGAGCTGCCGCCGCTGACGTTCCGCGCGATCTGCCTGGTCGTGGGCGGCGCCGGGGTGCTCGCGCTGGCCCGGCTCGCCGGGCAGTCGCTGCGCGTGCCGGCGCGCGCGTGGGGGCGCCTGCTCGCGATCGCGGCGTGCAGCGTGATCGGCTGGAACGTGTTCCTGATCTACGGCATCGCGCTGTTGCCGTCGGGGCGGGCCGCGCTGATCGGGTACACGATGCCACTGTGGAGCACGCTGCTCTCGGTGTGGCTGCTCGGCGAGCGGCTCACCGCGCGGCGCGCGGGCTCGCTCGCGCTCGGGATGGCCGGCGTGGGGGTCCTGCTCGCGGCCGAGCTCGCCGGCATGGCGAGCGCCGCCGGTGGCGTCGTGCTGATGCTGGCCGCCGCGCTGTCGTGGGGGCTCGGCGTGGTGCTGCTCAAGCGGTTCGCGCTGCCGATCCCGCCGGCGTGTCTGACCGGCTGGATGATGCTGGCCGGCAGTGCGCCGATCGTGGTGGCCGCGGTGGCGCTCGAGCACGACCGCTGGCGGCCGGTCAGCGCGAGCGTCGGGCTCGGCCTGGCGTACAGCGTGATCATCGCGTTCATGTTCGGCTACTGGGCGTGGAACCGGCTCGTGCTCATGGTGCCGGTGGCGGTGTCGTCGGTGTCGATCCTCGCGACGCCGGTGGTCGGCGTGCTGAGCGGCATGTGGCTGCTCCACGAGCCGCTGACCTGGCGCGAGGTTGCCGCCGGCGGGTGCATCCTCGGCGCGATCGCGCTCGTGATCGGATCCCCCGCCGCTCGGCGCGCCGGCGACCGGTAGATCGCGCGCCGCTACTGCGGGAACACGGCGATCAGCATGTCGGTGTTGCCCGCGGTGGTGATCGCGCCGCACACCAGGACGTTGCCGTGGCTGTCGATCGCGACCGCGTTGCCGCGCGCCGCGGCGAGCTTGCGTTGCCACAGCATGGCGCCCGCCGGCGTGTACTTGCGGACGATCAGATCGGCGCCGAGGCTGCCGGCGACCACGACGTTGCCGGCCGCGTCGACCGCGACGCTGCCCCAGCTGGTGCCGTCCGCGGCGGTCGCGTCCCAGCGCGGCGTGCCATCGGCGGCGTAGACGCGGATCGTGCTCTCGCCGTCGAGCCCGCCCACCGCGGCGATGCTGTCGTCGGGTCCGATCGCGATCGCGCGGAGCGTGTCGGGGTCGGGGCCGGGGCTGGCGAGCGACTGCGACCAGCGCTGCACGCCGGCGGGCGAGTACTTGGCGATCCAGCCGTCGGTGCCGGTGTCGACGTTGCTCTCGGTGCCGACCGCGACGACGTCGCCGGTGGAGTCGGCCGCGATGCCGGTCGCGGTCGCGCCGCCGGGCCCGGTGCCGTGGCGGGTGAGCCCCCACAGCTGGCTGCCGTCGGCCGTCGCCGCGCGCACCCAGGCCTCGGGCCCATCGGGCTCGGCGAGCGAGCCGGCCATCACCAGCCGGCCGCTCGCGTCGCGCGCGATCGCGTTGTAGGTGTCGTCGCCGACGATCTCGTTGACCTGCGACCACGCCGCCGCGCCGCCGGCGCTGACATCGACCGCGAAGCTGTTCCAGTGGGTGTTCGAGCCCGAGAACCAGGTGCCGGCGACCAGCGCGCCGCCGTCGGGGAGAGCGACGACGCCGTTCGCCGCATCATGGCCCTCGCTGGGCGTCGACAGCTCATAGGTCCACAGCGCGTTGCCGGCGGCGTCGTAGGCGCGCGCCCATGCGTCCTGGCCCTGCGCGATCCGGGCGATCTGGCCGGCGACGACGATCGAATCGCCGGGGCCGGCCGCGATCGCGAAGCAGGCGTCGGCGCCGTGATCGGGGCCGTCGAACGTGCGCTGCACCGGCGCGAAGGTCTGGGCGGTGATCGTGCGGCTCTCGCCCAGCGCCAGCGCGCAGTCGCCGTTGCCGCTGCAGTCGCCGCTCCAGCGCACCGTGGTGGCGTCGTCGGTGGTCAGCACGATCGTCGGCGCGGTGAACTGCGCGGAGCACGCAGTGGCGCCGGCGCCGCAGTCGATCCCGGGCGGCGTCGAGGTCACCCGGCCAGGCCCGCTGACCGCGACGGTCACGCTGGCGCCGGGGCCGGCACCGGGCGCACCGTCGGTGGCGCTGCCGTCGGGCAGGGCGTCCGGGGGTTCCGCGTCGACCTGCGACCCGCCATCGGGATGGGCCGCGGGCTGCGAGCCGCCGCACGCCGCACTCAGAACGATCAGGAGAGCGCACGGCGCGCGGAGTGCTGTGCTCGGGTGCAACGCTGTTCGACGACTGCGGCGCACGGAGCGAGGCGAAATGGTCATGGGTGCAACGCCGAGCAATCGGCGTGCCCCCGTGTGGCAGCGCGTCGCGGCGCCGTGTGCGAATGCGCTCTGAGCGGGCGCGCCCTACGCGCGACTCTCACCATCCCCACGCGCGCGGTCAGAACAGCTTGCCGAGGTTGTCGAGGTGCCACGACGTGCCGCCCCGGCGGCTCGCTGGAGCCTTCGGGTTACCGTCGAAGTACGCGCCCTGCTCGGTGTAGCGCAGCTGCGTGCGTGCCCCCGCCGCCTCGAGCTCCAGGGTCGCGAGCGACACCGACAGCAGGGTGCCGTCGTGGTGCAGGTCGTAGGCGGACACGATCCGCTGCCCGGGCACGATCACGTGGAACGTCGACAGAAACCGGGTCTCCTTGCCGTCGGGCAGCCGGCCGTGCAGCAGCTCGCGGCCGCCGACCCGCAGATCGAGTGTGCGCTCGATGATCTGCCAGCCTTCGGGGCCGTGGAACCAGCGCGCGCGCAGCTCGGGGTCGGTCCAGGCGCGCCAGACCTCCGCCGCCGGGGCGTCGTAGGTGCGATCGAGGGTGAAGGTGTCGTGGAGGACGGTCATCGGTTCTTCCTTTCCGAGAGCAACTCGCCCAGGCGATCGAGCCGGCGTTCCCACTGCGAGCGGCGCTTCGCGATCCAGCTCTCCGCGCCGGTCAGCACCGCCGGTTCGATCCGGCAGGTCCGCACGCGGCCGACCTTCTCGGTCCGGACCACGCCGCTGGTCTCCAGCACCTGGAGGTGCTGGACCACCGCCGCGAGCGACATGTCGAGCGGCTCGGCGAGCTCGCTGACCGACGCCGGGCCGCGGCTGAGCCGCTCGATCATCGCGCGCCGGCTGGGATCCGAGAGCGCGTGGAACACACGGTCGAGGGCATGTTGCTCAAGCATCTGCTTGACCATTGGCTTGCGGCGCGCCGACAGTCAAGCGTTTGCTTGAGTATTGCCGCGGGCGACGCCCGAGCGCCGGCTCATCGGTGAGATCTTGGCGGCCGACCGCCTTGGCGAACGCGTTGGCCGTACCCCCGTGCCGCCGACCCAGATCCACAACGCATCCGCGTCGGGTGGCCAGGTGTGATGCTCCGCGACCAGGCCAGAGGCTGCCCCAGTAATACGCAGCGCTGCTACGCCTTGGCGTCCGGCCGCTCCGGCGGCGGCTCCGGCTCCGGCACCGGCTTCGGCAGCCGAAGCGGCTCCGGCAGCGGTGACAGAGCCGGGCCAACCTGCGTCAACGGCACCTGTGGAAGACGAGAGGTCACGAGCGAGCTGTAGCGCAGTCGCGTTCAAGGTATTCGTTGGTTCACCGGCATTGCACCTAGCACGCGGTCGTTGCGATCGGCCGGGCCTCGTCGGCGCCGGGCGTCACGATCCGGCCGACCGCATCGAGCAGGCGGCTCGCCCGCTCCGGCGGGATGGTCAGCGCGCGCTGGAGCTGGCGGAGCAGGGCGTCCTCGATCGGGGCGAGCTCGAGATCGGCGACGATCATGAGGTAGGCGAGGGCGAACGCCAGATCGCGGGTGCCGGTGGTCGGCAGCCGCTGGACCAGCGCTGCGAGCTGCGCGGCGCGCTCCTCGTCGTCGGTCGGGATCGGGGACAGCAGCGGGAAGCGGTCGAGCGCGATGCCGGTCGTCGCGCACAGCCGATCGGTGAGCGTGCGCAGCAGGGTCAGCTCGGCCGGGTCCTCGTCCAGATCGATCTCGGCGGCGAGCTGGACGACCAGCAGGAGGGTCTGGAGCTCGGCCGGGCGGATCGGCTGGACGCCCATGGTAACGTCGAGGATCTGCTGGAACTTCGCATCGTCGATCGCGAGGGTCATTGGATGGATCGGTGCATCGTCCGTTCCAGCCGGGGGGCGCCGGCGGGGCGCGGGGTTGCGGTATCGTCCGCCGCATGCGCCCGCTCGACCGCTTCCTCCGCGCTCGCGATCTGCTCGTATCGCTCCGCACCGATCACGAGGCCGCGGCGCGCGAGTTCCGCTGGCCGGAGCTGCCGGCGTTCAACTGGATCACCGACTACTTCGACGTCTACGCCGCCGGCAACCCGCGCCCGGCGCTGGTGATCGTCGACGACGCCGGCGCGGTGGCGGCGTCGCTGTCGTTCGCCGAGCTCGCCGAGCGGTCGCGCCGGGTCACCCGGTTCCTCGTCCGGCTCGGCGTGCAGCGCGGCGACCGCGTGCTCGTGATGCTGTCCAACGTCGCGCCGCTGTGGGAGACCCTGCTCGGCGCGGGCCGGCTCGGCGCGGTCGTGATCCCGGCGACGACGCAGCTCACCCCCGCCGACGTCGCCGACCGGCTCGACCGCGGCGCGGTCCGCTGCGCGATCGTGGAGTCGGCGGTGACCGGGCAGTTCCCTGGCGACGCGCCCGGGCTGATCCGCGTCGCGGTCGGCGATCCGGTCGCGGGCTGGACGGGGTTCGACGACGCCTACGGCGAGGATGGCGGCGGCTGGCTGCCGCCCGCGCCGACCGCGGCCGGCGATCCGCTGCTGCTCTACTTCACGTCGGGGACGACCGCGCGGCCCAAGCTCGTGCTCCACACCCACACCAGCTATCCGGTCGGCCACCTGTCGACGATGTACTGGATCGGCGTGCGCGAGGGCGACCGCCACCTCAACATCAGCTCGCCGGGCTGGGGCAAGCACGCATGGTCGTCGTTCTTCGCGCCGTGGAACGCCGGCGCGACGGTCGTGGTGCACAACTACGCGCGGTTCCGGCCGCAGGCGACGCTGGAGCTCCTGGCGCGCGAGCGGATCGACACCCTGTGCGCGCCGCCGACGGTGTGGCGCATGCTCGTGCTGGAGGACCTCGCGGCCCACCGGGCCCAGCTGCGCGAGGTGATCTCGGCGGGCGAGCCGCTCAACCCCGAGGTCATCGAGGCGGTCCGCAAGGCGTGGAGCCTCACGGTCCGCGACGGCTACGGCCAGACCGAGACCACCGCGCTGATCGGCAACTGTCCGGGCGACGACATCGTGCCGGGCTCGATGGGGCAGCCGCTGCCCGGCTACCGGATCGCGCTGCTCGACGCGGCGGGCGCCGAGCGCGACGACGGCGAGATCGCGGTCGGGCTCGAGCCGCGGCCGACCGGGCTGATGGCGGCGTACGTCGGCGATCCCGAGAAGCTGTCCGCGGTGACCGCCGGCGGCTACTACCGCACCGGCGACGAGGCGGTGCGCGACGCGTCCGGCCGCTACACGTTCGTCGGGCGCGGCGACGACGTGTTCAAGAGCTCGGACTACCGGATCAGCCCGTTCGAGCTCGAGAGCGTGCTGATCGAGCACCCCGCGGTCGCCGAGGCCGCCGTGGTGCCGTCGCCCGATCCGGTGCGCACGGCGGTGCCCAAGGCGTTCATCGCGCTCGCTCCCGGCCACGAGCCGTCGCGCGCGCTCGGCCGCGAGATCTTCGAGTTCATCCGCGAACGGCTTGCGCCGTACAAGCGAATCCGCAAGATCGAGTTCGCCAGCTTGCCCAAGACGATCTCCGGCAAGATCCGGCGCGTCGAGCTGCGCCGGCTGGAGGCGACTCGCCAGGCCCAGGGCGAGCGCGGCGAGCACGAGCTGGCGTGGGACGACGAGCGATGACCCTCACCACGCAATTCGCTCCTCCGAGGTTCAGGCGTAGTTTGTCACGGTTCGGCGCCCGAGAAACTCGTGCGGCGAATTTGCCCGGTGTGCGGGCGGTTTGTGCTTGCCAGACACACCATCACTGACCAGGTTATCGGCGATGAAGTCGCAGCTGCTGCTCGGACTCCTCGGTTCGCTCGCCGCCGTGGCGGGCTGCACTCCCAACACTTCGGGCAGCACCATGGCGGTGTGTCGCGTGCTGCCGACCGCCGCGGCCGCGCAGCCGCGGTGGGGCGGCACGGTGTTCACCATCGTGATGGAGAACAAGAGCCGCCACGAGATCCTGGGCTCGGGCAGCGCGCCGTACACCAACCAGCTCGCGCACGCCTACGCCACCGCCGGCAGCTATCATGACAACTTCGTGCACCCGAGCGAGCCGAACTACCTGTGGATGGTCGCGGGCGAGAACTTCGGCGTGCTCGACGACGGCGACCCGGCCGCGCACCACCTGGACTCGACGTCGCACGTCGTCGACCAGATCGAGCGTGCCGGGCTGACCTGGAAGGCCTACCAGGAGAGCATGGGAGCGCCGTGCGGGCTGACCTCGCACGGCCGCTACGCCGCCAAGCACGATCCGTTCGTGTACTTCAACGACGTCAACGGCTGGGACGGCTCGGCGTTCCACCCGTCGCCGCGCTGCAGCGACCACGTCGTCGACTACGGACAGCTCGACGCCGACCTCGCCGGCGGCGCGGTGCCCGACTACGTGTTCATCACGCCCAACCTCGATCACGACATGCACGACGGCTCGATCGCCGACGGCGATGCCTGGC
>DATAPF010000600.1:0-29069 GCA_036265355.1 Kofleriaceae bacterium
GGCGGGGCGGGGGGCAGAGCCTCCCGTGGGATCGACGCCGGGGTGCCGCGGTCCGAGAGCTGGAACAGCTCGAGCACCTCGCCGGACGTCGGCGTGAAGAGGAAGTCGCTGTCGGCCATGTCGTGGAGGGTCGCGGCGTCGGTCTCGATCGCGGCGCGCAGCATCGGCATCGCGGCGATGCCGTTGGCGCGGAGCTGGGCGGCGCGGGCCTCGCCGTCGATCAGGTTGGCGAGCTTCTCGGCGTCGGCGTCGAGCGCGGCGGCGATGGCCTGCTCGGCGGTCGCGCGGGTCTGGTCCTCGAGGACCATGACGCCGGCGCCCGCGACCGCGGCGAGCACCGCCGAGGCGAGCCAGAGCAGGCGCGGCGACCGCCGGCGGGGCAGCGCGGGCAGGGAGACCGCCTCCGCGACGGGCGGCAGGACGACGGCCGGCAGCAGATCGGGGGGCGGCAGCTCGATCTCGCCGGAGCTCGTTCCGCTCGGTCGGGCGGCGGCGGCGAACGCATCGAGCGCGGTCTGCACCTCCTTCATCGACGCGGGGCGCTGCGCGGGGTCCTTGGCGAGCAGGCGGGAGACGATCATGTCCTCGAGATCGGGCGGCGCATCGTGCCGCAGCAGCGGCGGCGGCGGCTCGCTCACCACGCGGTGCAGCAGCGAGCGGCGATCGTCGTCGCTGAACGGCCGGCGCGCGGTGAGCATCTCGTAGAGGATCACGCCGAGCGCGTAGACGTCGGTGCGGTCGTCGACGGACTCGGGGCTGGCGAGCTGCTCGGGCGCCATGAACTCGGGGGCGCTGAGCGGGGCGCCGCGCCGGGTGCTGCCCTGGGCCTCGAAGCAGCGCGCGATGCCGAAGTCGAGCACCTTCACGGCGTCGCGCGCCTGGTTCTTGTCGACCAGGAACACGTTGTCCGAGGTCAGCGCGCGGTGGACGATGCCGACCTCGTGCGCCACGCGCAGCGCCGACGCGATCTGCTCGGCGATCCGCAGCGCACGCCGGATCGGCAGGCCGCCGAGCCGGTAGATCTCGTCGGTCAGGACCGCGCCTTCGAGGTACTCGAGCACGAGGTACGGCGAGCCACCGCCGGTGAAGCCCCGGTCGGTGCACTCGACGATGTTGGGGTGACCCAGCGTGCCGGCCGCGCGGGCCTCGGCCATGAAGGCGTCGAGCGCAGCCGCGTCGCCGATGTCGGGCCGCAGGATCTTGATCGCGACCTGGCGCCGGATGAGCACGTGCTCGGCCAGGTACACGGTCCCCATCGAGCCGCTGCCGATGGTGCGCACGATGCGATAGCGACCGTCGAGAACGTCTCCGGTCTTGAGGGGGGCACTCCGACTGGAAGAATCCGTTAGCACAAGAATCTCGATGATCGGATGTCGGCCGCGGCGAGTAAAGCCGGAACCTCCGGAGAGCGCGGCTGTGCGAAGTCATCGCACGAAACGGCGCCGAGCAGACTTCCTTTGCGCACGTGCGCAGCCAAAAACCCCACATCGCCGTTGGCGCGCTGCGTGAATCAGGGTGCAGCTTCGCGCGTCACCCGGTAGCCGGCGCGCTCGAGCATCGCCGGCAGGCCGTCTTCACCGAGCAGGTGGCCGAGGCCGACTGCGACGAAACCGCCACCGTGTTCCAGGTAGCGCTCGATCACCGGCGCCCAGCGCCGGTTGCGCTCGGCGAGCAGGAGGTCGCCGTGCACCGGGTCGAGCAGCATCCGTGCCAGCGCACCCAGATCGCTCGCGCGATACGCGGCGCGCAGCTCCGCGACCTGGCACGCGACTGTCTTGCGAGCGTGGATCGCCCGCGACAGATCGACGGCCCCCACGCTGGCGTCGAGCGCGGCGAGCTGATCGCGCCACGACTCGAGGTGATCGACCGCGATGCCGAGCCTGCCGGCGTGCTTGGCGAGCGCGACGTCCATCGACGGCATCGGCGCGTGCGCCATGCGCGCGTGCAGCTTGACCAGCGCGAACCACGGCCGGGCATGGCGGAGCTCGTCCTCGGTCATCGCGCCGAGCATCGCCTCGACCAGGTCCCACCAGTCATCGGCCGGGAGCATCCGGTCGAGCACCTGGCCCCACGGCAGGCGCGCGAGCGCGACCAGCTGGTGGGGATCCGGCTCGTCGGCGCCGAGCTCGGAGGCGAACCGCACGGCGCCGTCGAGCATGCGCCAGGCGACCTCGGGCACGTCGGCGGCGCCGGCGTCGTGGATCGTCCCGTACAGCCAGACCACGCCGGCGCCGGTGCGCTCGATCCGCCACAGCAGCGGCGCAGCGCGCGGCGGGGCCGGCGGCGGGAGCGGGCAGGCCGGAGGCGGCGCAGCGCACGCGATCGCCAGGGCCGGCAGCGCGGCGAGCAGCCTCCACGACCCGCGAGATGTCACGACGGGACAAGCTTCTGGACCGCCGGCGTCGCTGTCAATGCGGGGTGCCGCGCATCGCCGTGGCGCGGCGTGCGGCGGCCGGCCGAGGTCGGGGTAGATTGCGCAGGTGCGCACGGTCCGCGCGATCCGGTACCTGACGCCGCTGCGCGAGGGCGGCTCCGTGCCGGCGATCGTCGAGGCCGACGACGACGGCACCTACGTCGCCAAGTTCCGCGGCGCGGCGCAGGGCCCGCGCGCGCTGGTCGCCGAGCTGATCGCCGGCGAGCTCGGCCGGCTGCTCGGCCTGCCGGTGCCGCAGCTGGTGCTGATCGAGATCGACCCCGTGCTCGCGCGCTCCGAGCCCGATCCGGAGCTCCAGCACCTGCTGCGCAACAGCGCCGGGCTCAACGTCGCGCTCGACTACCTGCCGGGCGCGCTCAACTGGGAGCCCGGGCTCGCGCCGCCGCCCGACCGCGCGCTCGCCGCCGCGGTGGTGTGGTTCGACGCGCTGGTCACCAACGTCGATCGCACGCCGAGGAACCCCAACCTCTTGCGCTGGCACCGCGCGCTGTACCTGATCGATCACGGCGCGGCGCTGTACTTCCACCACGACTGGCCGCGGACCGCCGCCGACCGGCTGGCGCGCAGCCGGACGCCGTTCGCGATGATCCGCAACCACGTGCTGCTGCCGCTCGCCGGCGACCTCGCGGCCGCCGACGCCGCGCTCGCGCCGCGGATCACCGAGGCCGCGCTGGCGGACATCGTCGCCCAGGTCCCCGACGACTGGCTGGTCGGCGACGAGCCGCCCGAGGCGATGCGGCGCGGCTACGTCGAGCACCTGGGGTCGCGGCTCGCCGCACCCCGGTTGTTCGTCGAGGAGGCGATGCGTGCCAAGCTCGTTTGACCACGCGCTGATCCGGGTCGTGCCGCGGGTCGAGCGCGGCGAGCTGATCAACGCGGGCGCGATCGTGTCGTGCCCGACCCAGGGCTACCTCGCGGCGCGGATCGCGCTCGATGCCGCGCGGCTGATCGCGCTGTGGCCCGCGGTCGACGTCGCCGAGGTCGAGGCTGCGCTCGCGCTGTTCCCGCAGATCGCGGCGGGCGATCCGCGCGGTGGCCCGATCGCGGCGCTGCCGCGCGGCGAGCGGTTCCACTGGCTGGTCGCCCCGCGCAGCGCGGTGATCCAGACCTCGCCGGTGCACACCGGGCTGTGCGACGACCCCGGCGCCGCGCTCGACCAGCTGATCGAGCGGCTGGTCGCGGTCCACGTCCGCCGATGACCGGTGCGACGTCGAGCACGTGAGATCGCCGTGGCAAGCAACTCCGTATCGCCGCGATCCAGCGCTTGCGCGGCAATGACTCCGGGTGCGCAGCCGCAATGGCCATGATCCCCGTGCGTGCCAGTCGGAATGTCGATGAATCTGGAGCGACGAAGCTTCGAACCGGCACTCGCTCGAATCCATCGCGCCGCGGTGTGGCGCCACCGCACGTGCGATCTGGCCACGCGGGTATTCTCGTACCGCACGTCCCGCGATCGATCGCGCCGGCGGCGCGTGCGGCCTGCGGAACAGCGCGTATGCTAGGCTGCCGGCGTGTCGCAGGTCGAGGGGTTCCAGACCGCGGTCGAGCACGACGGCATCGCCGCGATCGAGCGCTGGCGGAGCTTCGTGCCGCATGCCGCGGTGCTCGACGTCGGGCTCCCCGAGCTCGACGGCTACGAGCTCGCCAGGAAGCTGCGCGCCGAGCACGGGGCGACCCCGACGCTGATCGCGGCCACGGGCTACGGTCAGCGCAAGGACCGGCAGCGCGCGGCCGACGCCGGCTTCGACTGCCACTTCGTCAAGCCGGTGAGCGTCCAGGACCTCGTCACGGTGCTGGATCAGCGCGTCGTGAACGCCGCCGCGCGGGCGTGACCGGTCAGCGTACGACCCAGGCGCCCTCGACCTTCACGTATGCGCCGTCGCGCACCTCCCAGCGCGGCTCGCGCCAGACGTAGCCGGCGCGGACGGGCTCGTGGTGGCCTGGGACCCAGGCCCAGCTGCCGTTGACCCAGTCCCAGTGGCCGCGGACCCAGATGTGGCCGGGGCGGACCACCACGCGCTCCTCGCGCACCACCGGCGGGGCGGCGGTAGGGCCGAGCGTGATCCAGCCGCCGTCGACCCGGACGTAGGCGCCTTCGCGCAGCTCCCAGCGCGGCTCGCGCCAGCGGAAGCCGGACCGCTCGTGCTCGTAGCGGCCGCCGACCCAGAGGTAGCGGCCGTCGCGCCACTCGTAGTTACCGCCGACCCAGACGTAGCCGCGGCGGTTGTCGTGGCGCTCGTAGCGGACCGCCGGCGGCGCCTGGCGCGGGTGGCCGTGGTCGCGGACCTCGACGCGGACCTCGGGGCGCCGCTCGTCGCGCCGCTCCTCGCGGCGTTCCTCGTGGCGATCTTCGCGGCGATCTTCGCGGCGTTCCTCGCGCCGCTCGTCGGCGTTCGAGCGCCCCGCGGAACCGAGGATCGCCCCACCCAGGATCGCGGTGAACAGGAGCCGGGACAGTCGTGTGCGCATGCCTTCCTCCGACGGACCGATCAAGTGTACGATGCTTGGACTCGCGGCATTCACGAAAGGTTCATCTTCCCACGCCGGGCCCGCGCCGGGCCCGCAGCGATGTCGGTGCGATGTCGCACTGAACCCACATCGGCGGCGCTGCACCTATCCGTACTGCACCTGGATCGTCTCGATGACCGTCTTCAGCGCGGCGGTCACGACCTCGGTGTCCGGATGGCGGACGATCACGTAGCCGTCGCCCTCGTAGCTGTCGCTGCGCGGCGCGCCCGGCTCGGGCATCCGGGCCTCGACCACGTGGCGGCCGACCAGCTCCTGCGTGCGATCGACGCCGGTGACCCGCAGCACCCGGCCGCGCCCGACGCCGCGCAGGTAGGCGCAGCCGACCGCGTAGCGCCGGGGGAACGGCCCGTCGTAGGCATCGTCGACCACCGCGCGAGCCCACGCGCGATACATGTCGTAGTCGTGCGCCAGGCCGGTCATCCGCACGATGTGAGCGCCGGGCGGGCGCGCGGCGATCTCGCCGATCGCGAGCGATCCGTCCTCGCGCCGGAACCACTCCATGTGGGTGAACCCGGTGTCGAGCCCGAGCGCGGTGACCGCGCGGACGCCGAGCTCGATCGCGTCGGACCACTCGGGGCCCGTGATGTCGCGCGGCAGCACGCACACCCACTGGATCCACGGCGCCTCCATCACCTCGAGCGGCGTCGGGTAGTAGCGCGACAGCGAGTGGAACCGGACCTGACCGTTGACCGTGATGGTCTCGAAGCTGTGCTCGCGGCCGATCAGCAGCTCCTCGGCGAGCGCCGGGTTGTCGGGTGAGGCGTGGATCGCGGCGAGCGCGCCGCGCAGGTCGTCGACGGTGCGGACCCGCCAGGTCGCCTTGCAGCCCATGCCGGCGGGCGGCTTGAGCACGACCGGCAGGCCGATCTCGGCGATCATCGCCTCGGCGTCGTTCCACGACCGCAGCAGGCGGTGGCGCGCACACGGCAGGCCATGGCGCCCCAGCTCGTCCTTCATCCGCGCCTTGTCGCGGAACAGCTCGGCGGTGTCGGGGCCGGGGCCGGGCACGGCGAGCGCGCGGCGCAGCTCGCCGAGCTGGACCTGGAGCGCCTCGAGGATGCCGAGCACGCGGTGGATCGCCCCGTGGCGGCGGACCAGCGTGCGCGCGGCCGCGATCAGCTGCGAGGTGTCGAGCCCGTCGTTGACCGTCACCAGGTCGGCGAACATCCCGGCGTCGTTGCCGCGCGGTGGCTCCTGCAGGATGCCGAACATGCGGACGTCGTCGAGCCCGGCGGCGGCGCGCGCGAACCGCATCGTCGTGTCGAGAGGGAACGGCGCGACGAACACCACGTTGCGCATGATCCGCGTTGTAACATGCCCGCGATGAAGGTCGTGTTCCTCGCGCCGGGCTACCCGCCGGAGATGCAGCAGTACACCCGGGGGCTGGCCGAGGTCGGCGCCGAGGTCTACGGCGTCGGCGACGCGCCGGCCCAGGCGCTGCCGGCCGAGCTCAGGCGCCACCTCCACGACTACCTCCAGGTCCCGCGCCTGCTCGCCGAGGCCGACGTCGTCGACCGGGTCCACGCCTGGCTGCGCGGCCGCGAGGTCGACCGCGTGCTCGCCAACTGGGAGGTCATGGTGGTGACCGCGGCGCGGCTGCGCGAGCGGCTCGGCGTGCCGGGGATGACCGTCGACGCGGTCCACGGGTTCCGCGACAAGCAGCTGATGAAGCAGCGGGTCGCCGCCGCCGGCCTGCGCGTGCCGCGCGCCGAGCGCGTCCGCACGATCGCCGAGACCCGCGCCGCCGCCGAGCGGGTCGGCTTCCCGCTGATCGTCAAGCCGATCGCCGGTGCGGGCAGCGCCGACACCTACCGCGTCGACGACGCGGCCACGCTCGACGCCGCGCTCGCGCGCATGCATCACGTCACCGAGGCCAGCTGCGAGGAGTTCGTCGAGGGCGACGAGTACACGTTCGACACCGTGTGCATCGCCGGCGCGCCCGCGTTCGAGAACGTCGCGCAGTACCTGCCGCGCCCGCTCGATGCGCGGTCCCACGAGTGGATCAGCCCGGTGATCATCACGGTGCGCGACCTCGCGCAACCCGGGCTCGCCGCCGGCATCGCGCTCGGCCGCTCCGTGCTCGGCGCGCTCGGCATGGGCGATGGCTTCACCCACATGGAGTGGTATCGCACGGCGAGCGGCGAGGTCGTGTTCGGCGAGATCGGCTGCCGGCCCGGCGGCGCGCACCTGGTCGATCAGATGAACTACACCTGCGACATCGACCTGTTCCGCGAATGGGCGCGCGCGGTGTGCTGGGGCCGGTTCGAGGCGCCGACCGCGCGCACGTACAACGCCGCGATCATCTTCAAGCGCGCCAGGGGCCACGGCCGGATCACCCGGATCGACGGCCTCGCCGAGTTCCTGCACCGCCACGCCGAGCACGTCGTCGAGCAGCGCCTGCTGCCGCCGGGCAGCCCGCGCCGCGACTGGAAGAAGACCCTGGTCAGCGACGGCTTCCTCCTGCTCCGCCACCCCGACTGGGATCGCACCTACCAGCTCGCGATGGAGGCCGCCACCGACATCACGATGTGGGCCGAGTGACCCCGGCGGTGCCGTCCGCGACCGCCGCGGGTGGATCCGGAGTCACATGATCTTCTCGACGGGCCCCATGAGGGCATCGGTGGAGCGACGCTCGCCGACGCGGGCGACAGCTCGCGGCGCTCGCCGCCGCTCGCCTGTATGCCGTCGGGCGCGGCCGGTCCCGCGACGGCGACGTAGGCTACCGCAGGGCGTCGGCGACGCTCGACGCCACCACGGCCTGGCCCAGCCAGCGCTCGAGGGTTTCCGTGACCTCGCACGTGTCGATCCGCGCCTGGTCATCAGCCGTGAGCGAGAAACCACGTGCATCGAGCACTCGTCGCAGGCTCTTGCGTGCTTCCTCGAGACGGCCCTCCTGGATCAGCTTCTCACGCGCCTCGGGCAGTGCTTCGAGGAACCGAGTCAGGATCATGTGCCGGCGAGCGCGGACCTCCGGGTCGTCCGTCTTCACGATCGTGAAGTTGCTCAGATCCTCGTAGGTGGCCGCAGACATCGGCAATGATTCTAGCACGCGCAAGAGCCAGGGGAGCGACCGCCGCGTCTTGACCCAACGGACGAACGCATCCAGGGATTGCCCGGTGCGGGCGACCAGGAACGGGACTAACTCGTCCGCCAGCGGCAGCTCGTTGGCTGCGATCCAGCAGGTCGAGAGCCAGTCCGGGCCGATCCGGTAGCAGCCCGGGGCGACGAGCGTGACCGGGCGGCGCATCTTGATGACCGCGGGGACGTGCGAGGCGACGTACCAGAGCGAGCTCTCGCCGTCGAAGTGGTCGCCGGGATCTTCGCGTCGCTGCACCTGCCGAGCCAGGCGGCGGAGGGATGCGCGATCGAACGACAGCAAGTCGGAGTGGTCGCCCTGCATCTTTACCTCGAGGGCGATCTCGTCGGCTTGGTCGACCAGGGACCATGGAGGGGCGAGTGTCGTGAGCAGGCTGGGATCGTGGACGCGGAGCAAGCCGTCGAGCCGGACCTCGGACATGCCCAGCTCCGGAGGGAGTTGCCAGGAGACGCCGCCGTGCGTGACGCTCGCAGCCTCCACGGCGAAGGTGTCCTTGGCGAATTGATCGAGCTGGCCCATCGGCAGCGGAGAGTAGGCGGAGCATGCCGTGGTGGCAAAGACACAGCACGCCTGACCGGCAGCCGCACGAGCTGCTCTCCTGAGCCGACATGACGGTGTGCCCGAGGCGGGCGACGGATCCTCCTTCGGAAGCACAGACCCGGCGTAGACGGTGACGTGAGCGCGACGATCGCCTGGACCACGTCGAGCCGGCCGAGGTTGGCGGCAAAGCTCATCGGTGGGCCCCAGTTGCCGGCGCGGACCGGCACGTGCAACAACTGCGGGCGATCGCGTAGCAGCTGCACGACCTCGTCGCGGTCGCCGCTGCGGAGCGCACCGTCCAGCGCCACGGACACCGCGTTCGCCGTGATGCGCTGCTTGAGCTCGGCCCAACTCGCGAAGTTGTACTCGCGCGCGATCACGAGCTGGGCGTGTTTTGGCCAGACGTGATCGCGTTGCATCGGCAGAACGCTGCGCGCGCCAGACGGCTGGAGTTGATGGGTACTGGCGAAACGCGATCGCTCACCAAGACTTCGCCGGAAACGCCCGCCATCTCGGTGGGCGAACCGAAATCACGATTGCAGACGTCCGGCAGTTTCGGAGCACCTGCGAGGCGTTGGCCATGGGTTCGATCGCGCGGTCCTTGCCCACATCAAGACCGTCGCGGGCGCTGCGAGCGGATGGTAGACTGGGAGGTGCCGTCGATGACGAAGACTCACTTCAAGGTTGGTGACCGGGTCCGGTTCACGCTCGGGGCGCATCAGGTCGTGGCTAGGGTCGTCGAGGACCGGGGATTCATTGGCGTCGACGGGCGCCAACTCGTGCGGGTCGAGGTGGAGGTCGATCCCACCTACCTGCGCGAATTCGAGCTCCCGACGGCCCTGTTGACGGCGGCGTGATCACGGCGATAGCTGGCACATCGATCGCATGGTTCTGACGAGTCAGGCACCTCGCCGCCATCGCCGACCCCAAGGACGCTGGATCGTCCGCCCGTGACCGCGTGCGCGCAGTCGTTCGCGCGCTCGTTGCCGGCGCGCCGCAGCGGTAGCCTTGCGGGTGCAGGTCTACACGATCGGCCACTCGACGCGTACGCTCGCCGAGTTACTCGCGCTGCTGCGCACCCACGGCGTGCGGACGCTGGTTGACATCCGGTCGATCCGTCGGTCGCGGACCAACCCGCAGTTCGACGAGCCTGCGCTGCGCGAGGCGCTCGGCCGGCGCTATGTCGTGATCGACGAGCTCGGCGGCCGGCGTGGCAAGCCGAAGCGGCCGCCGCGGCTGGCCAACGACGCCTGGGACCACGCGGCCTTCCGCAACTACGCCGATCACGCACTCACCGCCGAGTTCCGCACCGGCCTGACCCGGCTGCTCCGGCTGCCCGGGCCGGTCGCGACCATGTGCGCCGAGGCGGTGTGGTGGCGCTGCCACCGCCGGATCGTCGCCGATCACCTGCTCGCCCGCCGCGTCCCCGTCGCCCACATCCTGTCCGCGCGCCCGGCGACCCCGGCGACGCTCACGCCGTTCGCGGTCGTCACCCGCGGTCGCGTCCACTATCCGCGACGAGCGCAGCCGTCGAGGCGCTGACGCGCTGCGGGAGTGCGGTGCATCGAAAGTGCCGTCTCACCGGCGGTGAATGTCGCGAGATCTTCACTCGGGATCGTATTTTCTTGTGTCGCCGAAATGTGATCCTCGTCCGCACACTACCTCCGGGAGGGGACCCATGGTCCTACGAGCTGTTTGCTGTGCCCTGCCTTTCGCCACGCTGCTCGCCGCGTGCGGTGTCGACGAGTCGATCGCCGACGTCAGCGCCGCGCTCGAGAGCGCCAGCCACGATCACGGCGTGCACAAGGTGAAGCACGTCATCGTGATCATGCAGGAAAACCACTCGTTCGATAACTACTTCGGCGCGCTCGCGTATGCGCCGGGCAGTCCGTACCACAGCCCGCGCCGCGAGCGCGGCGATGGCGATGGCGACGCCGACGACCGCGGCGGTTGCCGGGAGAATGACCACGACTGCGTCGACGGCCTGAGCTGCCGGGTCGACCGCGCGGGCCAGTTCCACTGCAGCAACACCAACCTCGACGACGACGGCAGCACGGTGCACGCGTTCCACAACCCGGTGCGCTGCGTGGTGCCCGATCTCGATCACGGCTGGCGGGGCACCCACGAGCAGGTCAACTTCGATCACCCGGCGGACACGCTGCACCGCCAGCTGATGAACGGGTTCGTGCGCGAGAACGACATCTTCGAGCAGCCCGACGGCGGCGTCGAGACCCCGACCGACGACGGGACCATGGGGTTCTACAACCAGGACGAGATCCCGTTCTACTACCAGCTCGCGCAGCAGTTCGCGATCAACGACCGGTACTTCTGCTCGGTGCTCGGGCCGACGTTCCCGAACCGCTCGTACCTGATGACCGCGACGTCGTTCGGCCACCTGACGACGCAGGATGACTTCCCGCCGCCCGGCGGCTACAAGCCGATCACCGGGACGATCTTCGATCTGCTGGAGCACAACGGCGTGTCGTGGGCCGACTACTTCCAGGACGTACCGCAGGGCGGCAGCTTCCGCGACTTCAGCCTGACCTCGGCCGATCCGCACTTCCTGCCGCTGCCGGTGTTCCTGGCCCAGGTCACCGGGGCACCCGGCGCGCCCGCGCTACCGGCGGTGTCGTTCATCGATCCGACGTTCGGCCTGCTCAACCCGGCGGCGGAGAACGACGAGCACCCGCCGACCGACATCCAGCGCGGCCAGGCGTGGGTCGCCCAGGTGATCAATGCCGTGCGCAACGGGCCGCACTGGCAGGACTCGGTCATCTTCATCACCTGGGACGAGCATGGCGGAGCCTACGACCACGTGCCGCCGCCGCGCGCCGTCGCGCCCGATGACATCGATCCCGGCCAGTGCGCCGACCTGTCGAACCCGCCGGCCAGCCTCGCGCCGGGCGCCGGCGCCGAGTGCAATGCCCCGCTGCTCGGCGGCAACTCCAGCGTGACCGACGCGGGCCAGATCTGCCCGGCGTTCGCAGCCAACCCGACCGGCCCGTATCCGCGCAACTGCCCGAACTTCGATCAGCTCGGCCTCCGGGTGCCGTTCCTCGCGATCTCGCCGTTCTCCAGGCGCCATTTCGTGTCGCACACGGTGGCCGACCACACGTCGATCCTCGCGTTCATCGAGACCGCGTTCGCGCCCGGCAAGCACCTGACCCGGCGCGACGCGCACGCCGATGACATGCTCAACCTGTTCGACTTCGATCGTGCGCCGTCGCTCGACGCGGTGATCGGGACTGCGTCGCCGCCGGCGGTCGACTGCTCCCCTGCGCAGTAGCGACCGGTGCGACGGGGCGCGACGTGCGCCGCGACGACCGCCGCGACGACTGCTGTGTTCCGCGGTCGCGCGGGTGCCACCACATCGCGCGATCCGGATCTGCGGTGGACGTGCGAGAGTGGCGGGGATGCAGAAGCTCTCCTGGTCTCTCGCCGCGCTGGTCGCCCTGTCGTGCGCCCATCCTGCCGCCGCGCTCGCGGCGCCCACCCCGGCCGCGCCGCCCGCGGCCAGGCCCGACGAGGCCAAGCCGGGCGAGGCCAGGCCGGGCGAGGCCAAGCCCGACGAGCTCAAGCCCGAGGAGAAGACCAGTCGCGGCTCGGTGACCGCCGGCGGCCGCCGCATCGACTACACCGCGATCGCCGGCACGCTGGTCGTCCACCCCAGAGGCGCCGAGGACAATCCGCCCGAGCCGCCGCCGCCGGGCGACAAGGGGGAGCGGCCGGTCCCGCCCGCCGCGGCGATGTCGTACGTCGCGTACTTCCAGGCCGGCGCGGACAGCGCACGGCCGGTGATGTTCCTGTACAACGGCGGGCCGGGCTCGGCGACGTTGTGGCTGCACATGGGCGCGTTCGGCCCGCGCCGCGTGGTGACGTCCGAGGAGTCGCACACCCCGGCGGCGCCGTACCGGCTGATCGACAACGCGTACAGCCTGCTCGACGTCAGCGATCTGGTGTTCATCGACGCGCCGGGCACCGGGTTCGGCAAGATGGTGGGCAAGGACAAGGAGAAGGCGTTCTGGGGAATCGACCCCGACGCCGACGCGTTCGCCGACTTCATCACCCAGTTCCTGTCGAAGTACGGGCGGTGGAACTCGCCGAAGTACCTGTTCGGCGAGAGCTACGGCACGACGCGCTCGGCGGTGCTCGCCCGGGTGCTGCTGACCCAGAAGTACGTCGACCTCAACGGCGTGATCCTGCTGGCGCAGATCCTGTGCTTCGACGCCGACGTCGACGGCCCCGAGGGCAACCCGGGCGTCGATCTGCCGTACCAGCTCGCGCTGCCGACCTACGCGGCGACCGCCTGGTACCACAAGAAGCTGCCCGATCCGCCGGCATCGCTCGAGACGCTGATCGCCGACGTCGAGAAGTTCGCGATGACCGACTACGCCGCGGCGCTGGCCGCCGGCAACGCGCTCGAGCCGGGGCAGCGCAAGCTGGTGCTCGAGAAGCTGCATCGCTACACCGGCCTGCCGGTCGCGTACCTCGACAAGGCCAACCTGCGGGTCCACGGCGGCGCGTTCGAGAAGAACCTGCAGGACGACGCCAACCTGACCACCGGCCGGCTCGACACCCGGTTCTCGGGCCCGACCATGGATCCGCTGAGCAAGGACGCCGACTACGATCCGCAGTCGGCGTCGATCGGCGCGGCCTACGTGTCGGCCTACAACGACTACGCGCGCAAGACGCTCGGCGTGCCGGCCGACCGGAGCTACAAGGTGTTCGCCCAGGTGTTCCGGCACTGGAGCTGGAAGCACGGCGACGGGTTCGGGCTGCCGACCACGACCAACGTGATGCCCGACCTCGCGGCCGCGATGAAGTACAACCCCAACCTCGTGGTCCAGCTCGAGGCCGGCTACTTCGACCTCGCGACGCCGTTCTACGAGGGCGTGTTCGAGCTCCAGCACCTGCCGCTGCCGCCCAAGCAGCAGGCCAACATCGAGATGAAGTTCTACCCGTCCGGCCACATGATCTACGCCAACGAGGCGTCGCTGCGCGCGCTGCACGACAACGTCGCGTCGCTGGTCCGGCGCACCGCGGTCGCCAGGCCGAAGTGACCGCGGCGGGTCACGGGCAGCTGCCGAGGCCGGCCGCGCCGGTCGCCGGCAGGTCGGCGCTGCGGTCGGGCAGCAAGGACCGTCTCGCCTGGCGCTGTGTCTCCACCAGATAGCCCTTGCTGCGCGACTACCGGGCGGCACCGCGATCATGCCGACGAGTCGCGGGCGATGGCGTCCCGTGCGATCTCGATCTCTCGATGCACGCTCACGCGATCGGGCGGCGTTTGCGCCCAGAGCCGCTCCAGTAACGTCGCGGCCTCCGGGGTACCGATATCGCCGAGCGCGCAGGCAAGCCACCCGGCCTCGTCGTCAGAGAGATCGCGCACGTTGATGAGCGGCTGGAGCCAGTGCAGCCCAGCAGGATCCCCGATCGCGCCGATGACTTCGATGGCGGTGGCCCGTGAACGCGAGTCTTGTGTAAGTGGGCCGATTTCGTTCAACACGGTCGTGGACGCGCGGGCACCGATAAGCGCGAGAACGTGAGCAAGCTGCGACTGAAAGGTCGGTTCCGCGACGCGACCACGCTCGTCCGAGGTCGCTGGATTGCGCACCAGATCGAACAGAGCGACCATGAGCACTGGATCACTGGCCGCTCGGGTCGCCCATGCAACCTCCTCCTCTTCTCGCTGGTCCGGATCTCCAGTCGGCCCTAGCGGCCGAAGCATTCGGAGGAGTGACTCGATGACAAGTTGCCTCGTCATCATTCCACCGCAAGTTCGTAGATGTACCGCGTGACCTCGCTGCCAAACCAGTATCCGACACCTCCAGCGACGAGCGTGCCGACGCCATGGGCCAGCCATGCCCAGGGGCCAGCAATGTCGGCGGGCGTCCAGTACGCCGCGAACGCCGCCCGGCCGCGGTCGCGGCTGCCCAGCCGCTGGCGGACGTCAGGGTCGCCTTGAGCTTGTCGTGGGCACGATAGATGCGAACGAGATCTCCTGTTGAAGGCGGGACGCTATCATGGCGATCGAGGCGGCACGGGATTCTGATTGTCGATCGAGCGCCGGCGGGGTCAGTCCGCCCCACGGCCTCGCCCAAGTACCTGTTCGGCGAGAGCTACGGCACGACGCGCTCGGCGGTGCTCGCCCGGGTGCTGCTGACCCAGAAGTACGTCGACCACAACGGCGTGATCCTGCTGGCGCAGATCTACGCCAACGAGGCGTCGCTGCGCGCGCTGCACGACAACGTCGCGTCGCTGGTCCGGGGCACCGCGGTCGCCAGGCCGAAGTGACCGCGGCGGATCACGGGCAGCTGCCGAGGCCGGCCGCGCCGGTCGCTGGCAGGTCGGCGCTGCGGTCGGGCAGCGGCAGGGCGGGGTGGTCGAACGGCGCGCGCTGCTGCTCGACCCGGCAGTCGGTGAGTCCGCTGGTCAAGAACTCGACCAGCGCGGCCTGATCGCCGGCGTCGAGCGAGCGCGGTTGCAGGTCGCGGGCGCGCTCGGGGTTGGCGAAGTCGCCGCCGCGGGCGTAGAACGCGACGACGTCGGCCAGCGTCGCCTTGCCGCCGTTGTGGAAGTACGGCGCGGTCAGCTTGACGTTGCGCAGGCCCGGGGTCTTGAACGCGCCGCGGTCGAACGCCGAGCCGCTGACCGAGTACGCCAGGCCCAGCGGGCCGGGGCCGGCGCGGCCGAGGTCCTCGGCGGTCGGCCGCACGCCGAGGTTGTGGAAGCCCTGGTCGCCGCCGTCGCGGTTGAACGAGCCACTGGCCTGGTAGAAGCTGATCGCCGCGTCCGACAGCAGCGCGCCGGCGTGGCACTTGGTGCAGTTGCCCTTGCCGGTGAACCGATCGAGGCCGCGCTGCTGCAGCGCGGTCAGCGCGCCGGAGTTGCCGGCGAGGTAGCGGTCGAGCGGGGTCTGATCGGGGACCAGCGTCGCCTCGTAGGCGGCCACCGCCTCGCCCCAGATCAGCGAGAAGCTCGCCTCGGCGGTTCCGGCGAGCGCGTCGCCGAACGCGGCCGCGATCAGATCGCCGTAGCTGCACGGGGCGCCGCCGCACACCAGGCCCGGACCGGTTGGGTTGGCCAGGCCGCCGAGCACGCCGTCGGTGGCCGCGACCTGCTGGAACTGGAGCGGCGGGCGGGCGAGCAGCTTGGTCCCCAGGCCGCCCGGGCCGTTGAAGCCGCGGCCGCCGCACGACATCTCGACGGGGTTATTGGCCGGGCCGACCGCTTGCGACGCCAGCGCGCCGTTGCCGACCGCGGCGAGCGAGCCGCCCGCGTTGTCGGTCTGGCCGAACGGATCGACGCCGTTGAACAGGTGGTTGGCGCGGCCGTCCCAGAACGCGTCGCGGAAGAACACCGCCCCGACGACGGTCGGCGCGTTGCGGCCGGTCACCTGGCGCTGGCTGCCGAACGACAGCCCCGAGCTGGCGACGCACAGGTCGGCCGCGTGCGTCGGATCGGGGTCGATCGCCGAGAACGCCGCGGCGGCCACGCCCTGCGAGCCGACGCGGTCATCATTGACCAGGTTGCTGGGCGCGAACATCTGGCCGGGCCCGGTCACCCCGCCGCTCGCGAACGCGCCGTCCGGTCCGGGGTTGAGCGTGTTGAGCCGCCGGTCGTCGGCGCCGGCCACGAAGTGGCAGCTCGCGCACGCGGTATGACCGTCGCCGCCGGTCTGGATGTCCCAGAACATCGCCTTGCCGAGCCGCACCGCGGCGGCCTGATCGACGATGTGCCCGCCGGTCGGCTGCGGCACCGGCTCGCTGGACAGCGGGCGCAGCCCGCCGCCGCCACCCGACGCCTGGCTGATCGCGGCGCCCGGCGACAGCTCGACAGCCTCGTCGCTCGTGGCCTCGCCGGCCTGCACCCCGCAGCCCGCGAGCCCCGAGATCAGCAATGCCACGAGCGGCAATGCCGGAGCTTGTTGATTCCCTCTCCGCAACACCATTGCAGTCATCTTGATACTCACCTTTGATGAATCCCTCACTGGATGGCTACTCGATACTCTATTGACGAGCAACTCGAGTTCCGATCATGCAACGTTTTGTTGCGTGTTGCCTGCGACGTCTCGCGATACAGTCTCGGTGTTCCGTTTTCGGGCAATGCTTGCGGAAACGCGCGGCGCGCGCTCGGCGGGGCGGCTGCAACGAAATGTTGCATGGCGGCCGGTCGCGCAGCGCCTTATGGTGCGATGTGCGGATGCCGCACAGGGGTTGTGACGGCATCGTACGGAGGGTGGTCGTCGTCGGGAGTTTCGGGGTCAACGAGCGCATCGGTTCGATCCGCGCGCGTCGTTGCCATCCGCCGGCCGGTGGGCGCCATCGCAACTATCGAGGATGCGGAATACAATGCGATTCATCACTGAGAAAGAACACTGTCCTTCATTACTGCGGAGCAGCCTCCGCATGATATGCGATCGATTGTCGATCCTTGCCATTGCGGGACTGGCGGCATGTCGCGGGGTCGACGCAGGGCCGCCGGGTCCCGGAGCCGACCCCGGGTTGCCGGCGGTCGCCGGTCACACCGCGACCCGCGCCGGCCTGCACGCTGCCGCGGCGCCGGGCACGGCGCGGCGATCTGCGCTCGCGGCGGCCGGCATCCCGGCGATCCCGACGAGCACGCAGTTCGACATCACCGGCTTTCTCCAGGAAGCCCACACCGCGGGCTCGGACGCGCCCGGCTCGCTGCGGGTCAACGGTCAGCTCGTGACGATCCCGGTGAACACGGTGGTGATCCTGCCGGCGAGCGCGCTGACCTGGGACGAGCTGTTCACCCAGGCGCCGCAGCCGTACGGCCCGACCCAGACCGGCCTCGCGTTGTTCGACACGCCGGCCCCGCTGGTCACCAGCGAGATCCACGTGATCGGCAACCGGGTGACCAACGCCGCCGGCGGCGATCAGTACATCGCCGGCCTGGTCTACCTGGCGCAGCAGTCGCTCAACGCGGGCGCCGGGTTCATCAACTTCATCGACTACGACGCCGGCGAGCTGCGGGTCGGCGGTCTGCTGGGCGATCCGAGCACCGGCGCGCGGGTCCGGATCAACGATCCGGTGCCCGACGGGGAACCCACCGGCCGCTACAGCAAGGGCCTGTCGCCCGATCCGCGGTTCAGCGTCGACCAGGACAACCCGACGATCATCGCGGCGACCGGCTATCCGATGTGCCTGCCGCGCGTGGCGCCGCCCGCGCCGGGCGGTGCGGAGACCGATCCGCTGTGTCCGCAGACCAACCGCCCGCCCGATCCGGCCGGCAACTTCGCGATCAACTTCACGATGCTGATGCCGGCGGCGGGGACGCTGACCGATCCCCGGATCCAGGCCCCGCTCGAGATCGGTGACTACATCACCTACGCGGGCATCCTGGTCGCCGACACCGGCGCGCCGACCGCGGGGCCGTGGCCGGGAGCCGCGACCACGTACATCTCCGCGTACTCGATCGTCGACAACACCGCGATCTACACCGCCGCCGGCGTCGATCCGGCCTACGTCGAGATCGAGGTGACGCTGATGGGGACCGGCGGGCTCACCGCGCTCGGGGTCGGCGAGGCCGCGGCGCGCACCCGGTTCGAGGGCATGTCCACCGATCCGAGCCGGCACATCCACCTCTACGCGATCGACCTCGATCCGGCGACCGGGGCGAGCAGCGATCGCGATCTCGGCACGATCGGCGTCGACAACGACGCGGCGCCGGGGCGCTGGCGGTTCCGGCCGCCGTGCGATCCGTTCGGCACCGTCGAGACGCCCCAGCGCGACGCCAAGAACTGCGTGATGAACCAGGCCGGCACGTTCCTGCCGCCGACCCGCGAGGTCCGGGCGGTGATCGAGGGCCTGCAGGGCCAGATCCCGCACGCGTCCGGCGCGCAGACGGCCGCCAACGGGCTGTTCTACGGCCAGTACCACGGGCCGATCCTCGAGTACATCTTCCCGGAGAACGCCCCGGGCGCGCCGATCGTCCCCAACAACTTCGAGACCATCCCGTTCCTGGCCTGCGGCGGCATCACCCTGAGCGACGGCTCGGTCGCCGGTCCGCTCCAGCCGTGGCCCGGCGCCGTGGCCCCGGTGTGCGCGAACGCGCCGGCCGCGCCGGTCGCCAGCGCCGGCCCCGCCCAGGTCGTGGCCTCCGGGGCGACCGTGACGCTGGCGGGCAGCGCCACCGGCGCGGCGCCGCTGGTGTTCTCGTGGGCCCAGACCGCCGGGCCCACCGTCGCGCTGTCCGATCCGGCGATCGCCACGCCGAGCTTCGTCGCGCCCGCCGTCACCGCGCCGACCGCGCTGACGTTCGCGCTCACCGTGACCAACCCGGCGGGCTCGTCGACCGCGACCGTGACGATCACCATCAACGCCTCGACGGCGCCGACCATCGTTCACATCGCGCCGCGGACCGTCGCGTCCGGCACGGCGGTGGCGATGACCGCCACGTGCAGCGATCCCAACGGACTGGCCTGCAGCTTCGTGTGGACCCAGACCTCCGGCACCCCGGTCGTGCTGTCGCCGAACCCGCACGTCGGGGCGACGGTCAGCTTCACGGTCGCGCTGGCCGCGGGCGTGGCACCGGCCGTGCTGCAGTTCCAGATCGTCGCGACCAATACCGCCGGCGTCAGCTCGGCTCCCGACGTCACCACCGTCACGGTGACCCCGCCGGCCGATCAGGTCCGGATCACCAACGTCGAGTACCGGGCCGACAAGCAGCGCCTGATCGTCACCGCCACGTCATCGGTCGTCAGCCAGGACGTCATCCTGACGCTCCAGCCGTACGTGACCGCAACCGGAACGACGTTCGACCCCGCACTGCTGGGCAACCTCTTCACCAACGGTCCCCCGCTCGGAACGTACACGCTCACCGTGGTCGGCGCACCCCAGCCGGCGGCACCCCCGGCGACGCCGTTGACCGCCCGGTCCAGTGCGGGCGGCATCAGCCCACCGCACGGGATCGATCGCCTGCGGTGATTCGCTGCGGTCGACCACCCCTGCCGGAAATTTCCTGGTCGATCGCGTGAGGCAAAGCCTTCACATCTTCCCGGTTTGACGTTCCACCACGACGTGGTGAACTTCGGCACGGGGGTGGGCATGGAAGGTGGGGCGGTCCTGCTGGTGGACGACGATGAGCTGTGGGTCCGCGCGTGCGAGCGCGGGTTTCGCGGCATGGGCTGCACGGTGAGCGCGGCGAGCAGCGTGGCCGGCGCGCTGGCGGCCGCGCGCGAGCGGGCCCCGGATCTGGTGGTCACCGACGCCCGGCTCGGCACCGAGTCCGGCATCGATCTGATCGAGCCGCTGCGCCAGGCCCACCCCGACTGCACGATCGCGCTGGTCAGCGCCTATCTGTCGGTCGCGCTGACCGCGGTTGCGGTGCGCAAGGGCGTGCACGTGGTGCTGTTCAAGCCGGTCCATCCGACCGAGATCGTTCGCCGGCTGCCGCAGCTCGACGCCGAGGAGCCCGCGTGCGTCACGCCGACGCTCGCGCGCGCCGAGTGGGAGCACATCCAGCGCGTGCTGCTCGACTGCAACGGCAACGTCAGCGAGGCCGCGCGCCGGCTCGGCATCCTGCGCCAGTCGCTGCAGCGCCGGCTGCGCAAGCACGCTCCGCCGGAGTGACGGACGAGCTCGGGACTACTTGTTGCGCAGGTACGTGTCGAGGAACTTCAGGTAGGCCTCCTGCGCCGCGATCAGGTTGCTCTGCTTGCGAAAGCCGTGGCCTTCGTCGTCGAACACCAGGTACTCGACCGGCACGCCGTTGCGCTTGACCGCGGCCACGATCTCGTCGGACTCGATCTTGAGCACGCGCGGGTCGTTCTTGCCCTGCACGACGAGCAGCGGCTTCTTGATCTGCTCGGCGTGGAACAGCGGCGAGATCGCCTGCAGGCGCGCCTTGTCGGTCGCCGGGTCGCCCATCTCGGCGTACAGCGAGTCGCGGAACGACGTCCACCACGGCGGAATGCTCTCGAGGGTGCGCACCCAGTTCATCACCCCGAAGATGTCGATGCCGGCGTCGAACACGTCGGGCGCGAACGCGAGCGCAGCGCCCACCATGTAGCCGCCGTAGCTGCCGCCCAGGATCGCGACGCGCCGGCCATCGATCCACGGCAGGCTCGCCAGGTACGGCCGCGCCGCGGTGACGTCCTTGAGATCGACGTCGCCGTGCCGGCGATCATCCAGGTGGAAGAACCTCTTGCCGTAGCCCGAGGACCCGCGGTTGTTGACCGCGAGGACCGCGTAGCCGTGGTTGACCAGGTGCTGGATCTGCGCGACGTAGCCGCGCCGGGACTGGCCGCCCGGACCGCCGTGGACCCAGACGATCGCCGGCACCCGGTGATCCGGCGATGCCTGCCTGGGGCGGTACAGGATCGCGGGGATCTCCAGGCCATCGAAGCTCGCGTAGCGCACGACCTGGGCGTCCACGAGGTCCGCCGGGTCGACCGCCGGGTTGAGCGCGTGGGTGAGCTGGCGCGGCGCGCCGCCGGCGACATCGACCAGCCACAGATCGCGCGGCGTGCGGTCGCTGGTCAGCACGACCCCCATCCGGGTCTCGTCGCGCGAGAACACGGCGGCGGTGATGTCGGCGCTGGGCAGCGCGGGCAGCGCGACGTCCTTGCCGGTGGTGGTGTCGACCACCTTGAGCACCGTCCGGGCGTCCTCGTTGGTCGCGCTGACCCGGTAGCGGCCGGTCTCGGAGAACCGGACGAACGCCACGTCCCACGCCGCGGCGATCTCGGCGCGCGCCTTGCCGGTCGCGAGGTCGTACGACCACGCCTGGACGAACTCGCCATGGCCATCGGTGCCGTACCACAGCGACTTTCCGTCGGGCGTGAACCCGTACGTGTTGTGGAGCGCATCGCCCTGGTGCGGCGTGATCAGCCGGGGCTCGGCGCCTGGCTTCTGGAGATCGACGACGTAGATATCGGAGTTCGCGTTGCTGCGGCTCTTGTCGAGCGCGAGCCAGCGGCCGTCGCGGCTGATGTCGCCGATCGACCACGCCTGGGTGTTGGTGAACACCCGCTCGCGCTGGTAGTCCTTGACCGAGTGGCGATAGAGATCGAAGACCTTCGGATCGCGCTCGTTGGTCGTCACCCAGAACCACGCGCCGTCGCGGCTGAACCGCAGGAACATCGCCTTGGTCTTGTCTCCGGGCGTGATGTCCCTGGCGGTCTGGCCATCGAGCACGTAGAGGTGATCGAGCTCGTTGCCGCCGGTGTCCTGCGAGTACAGCAGGCGATCGTCGGCGGGGAAGTAGCTCACCGCGAACTGTGACTCGGTCGAGGTGGTCAGCCGCTGCGGCTCGCCGCCGGCGGTCGCGATCGCGTAGAGGTTGTACACGCCGGACGAGTCCATCGACACCAGCGCCCTGGATCCGTCGTGCGAGAACCCCGCAGGGACCACGCCGACGTTCTTGAACAGCGTCGCCGCGTCGTACTGCTTGACGCTCGACGGCCGCGCGGCCTCGGTCGCCGGGGGCGTGGTGGAGGGCGCGGCGGATGGGCTGCCGCCGCACGCGGATGCGAGGACGAGGACGCAGGGGATCCGGCGAAGCGACATGGTGCCGACATCCTACTCGGTGCGAGGCCGTGATGCCTGGTAAGCGCAATTGCTGCATTCCGTGGAGAGTTCAAAATTTGCACGCCCGTCGCGGCGCGAGCCTGCGCGGCGCCGGCGCTATCATCGCCGACGATGGCAACCCTGCGTCGCATCGCGCTGATCTGGCTCGCGGGGCTCGGCACGGCGCACGCCGACGGGCTCGACGGCGAGCGCTTCGTGCCGTCGGTGGGCGCCGAGGGCACGTTCGTCGACGAGCACCCGGCGGTGGCGTCGCACCTGGGCTGGAGCGCCGGGCTGTTCTTCCACTACGCCGACGACCAGATCGTGCTGCGCGACGCCGCCGGCCAGATCGTGAGCCGGCCGCTGCAGACCGGGCTGACCGCGGATGTCACGGCGTCGCTCGGCCTGTTCGGGTGGTCGGAGCTCGGCATCGGCCTGCCGCTCCACCTGATCTACGACGGCGATGTCTACACCGCGGGCACCGCGCGGCTCGACGCGAACGCCGGGATCGGCGACCTGCGGCTGGTGCCCAAGTTCGCGCTGCTCCGCCGCGGCACGCTGCAGCGCCACGTGCTGCTCGGCCTCGCCGTGCCGATCAGCCTGCCGACCGGCAACGACGAGGCGGCGCGCGGCGCGGGCGGGGTCGGGGTCCAGCCCGAGCTGCTGTTCGCGTTCCACACCGGCCGGCTCGGGCTCGGCTTCGACGCGGGCTTCCGGTTCCGCTCGCACCACCCGGCGGATCTGCCGTGGGGCGACGAGCTCACGCTCGATCCGTGGCTGTCGGTCGTGCTGACCCGGGCGCTGACCCTGCGGATCGAGGGCTTCGCGGAGAAGACGGTCGGCGCGCAGGTCTCGGGCGCGGACTTCCCGTTCGAGCTGCTCGCCGGCATCGACTACGCGGTCGGCCCCTGGGACCTCTATGCCGCCGCGTCGCGCGGCATCACCGACGGGATCGGCGATCCGGCGATCCGGATCATCGCCGGCGTGCGCTACCGCCACGAGGCGCCGCGCCACGAGGGCTTCGAGGACTCCGACCACGACGGCGTCCTCGACAAGGACGATCGCTGCCCCCACGAGCCCGAGGACGAGGACGGGTTCGAGGACGAGGACGGCTGCCCGGATCCCGACAACGACCAGGACGGCATCCCCGACGCGGAGGACGAGTGCCCGGAGCTCAAGGGCGATCGCGCGCACGACGGCTGCCCGGCGACGACCTACGTCAAGATCGAGCGCGGCAAGGTCTACATCTTCGGCAAGGTCCAGTTCACGACCGGCTCGGCGAAGATCGATCACCGCAGCGACCCGCTGCTCCACCAGATCGCCGAGGCGCTCAACGCCAACCCCGGGGTCGGCGGCATCGTGATCGAGGGCCACACCGACAACGTCGGTGACGCGCGGTTCAACCAGCGGCTGAGCGAGGAGCGCGCCGCGGCGGTCCGCGAGGCGCTGATCCAGCGCGGCGTCGACGGCGGTCGCCTGCACCCGCGCGGGTTCGGCGAGACCCGGCCGATCGCGCCCAACAAGGCCCCCGCCGGGCGCGCCAAGAACCGGCGCGTCGACTTCGTCATCCAGGGAGGTCGCCCATGATCCGCTGGCCCGCGCTGACGATCCAGAGGGGCGGGGTATCGATCGCCCTCACCGCCGCGGTGTTCTTCACCCCGGCCTCCGCGGCGCATGCCGCGACGTTCCCCGGCGACGCGGCGTACGTCCCGCTGCGCTGCGTCGGCGGCGTCATGACCGACGCGCGCGGCGACGTGGCGTCGGCGCCCGGCGACCGCGACCTGGTCGGCACCGCCGCCGCGCCGGCCGGCCTGCGCGCCGGCGACGCCCAGTTCCTCTACCTGCGGATCCGCGTCGATCAGGATCCGGCGCCCGGCGGAACGCTGCTTCCCCATGCCTGGGGGATGGCGTTCGACCTCGACGGCGATCGCCGGACCTACGAGCTGCTGATCACGGTCGACGGCATCACCGCGCCGGGCACCGTGTCGGTGTTCACCAACCGGGTGTCGACGCAGATCAACGATCCCGCGGATCCGGCCGACACACCGGCCGCGGCGACGTTCGGGTTCGCGACCAGCGCGCGCACGATCACGGCCGGGTCCGCGATCGGTGGCGACCCGGACTTCTTCGTCGACATCGCGGTGCCGTGGGCGACGCTGGCGCCGCTCGGCCTGGACCGCGATACCCGGACCTACGTCTGGGCGGGCTCGTCGAGCGTGGCCAGCGCGCTCGATGGCGATCTCGCGTGCCACGACGGCGGCGGCGGCAAGCCGGGGCTCGACGCCACCGGGTCGGACCCGACGACCGGCGATCCGACGCAGGACACCGGCGGTGACGGCAGCCTGCGCCTGGAGGGCGGCGCTGGCTGCCAGGCCGGCGGCTCGCTCGGCCTGGGCGCGGCGCTCGCGCTGCTCGGCATCGCGGGCCGGCGCCGGCGCCGGCGGCTCACAGCGGGTGGACGCCGTTGCACGCATCCGGATCGGTGAACCGATCGACCCAGAAGCCGTTGTCACACTGGTACCACAGCCCGTCGAACTTGCTCTGGACGCACGCGTTGTCCGGCATCTCCTTGTTGAGCGTTCCGGAGAAGCAGCCCGCGCCGCGGGTGCCGAACGCCTGGAGCGCCTGATCGGCGAACGAGATCCGCTTCGACGAGTCGCACTGGCCGCAGATCTCGTACTTGTCCTGGAACGCGGCGACCGCGGCGTCCACCGTGGTCGCGGCGCGCAGCGAGGTGAGCCCGTAGCCGCTGAACGTCGTCAGCTCGAACCAGATGAAGTTGAGCTGGGTGTTCAGCGCCGTGCGCGACTCCTTGTGCTGGCTGGCGAACGAGGTGACGTTGTCGTTGTGGCTGGTGTCCCAGCGGCCGCCGACCGACCACTGCGCGATGCCGCGGCCGGGGCCGCCGCCGATCTGCGCGATGGTCGGGCTCATGCCGGACTCCTGCATCAGGTTGCCGATCACGCCGGCGGTCTGGACCTTGGAGAGACCCTTGCTGATGAAGAAGTTGAACGCGTTCTGCTCGTTGCTCGACAGCGCGGCCTCGGACATGCTGGTGTCCTCGGGCTGGTTGTCGTCGGTGGCGCAGGCGGAGATCGCAGCCGACGCGAGGAGGCAAAATGACACGTGGCGGATTGCGGTGGAAGCCATGGCGGTAGGGTCCACGCACGCCGCGTGCCGGTGCGTAGCTGCGTGAAATTGCAGGGTGCCGGCGGCGCGATGCGGGTAGGAGTCCCCTCACCGCAAACGGTCGGCTGCAGTCAGCGCTGCGTGCGCAGCTTCGAGTGTTTGAAGCCGTACACGAAGTACAGCGCGAGGCCGATCGCGAGCCAGACGCCGAACCGGATCCACGTCGTCAGCGGGAGCTCCACCATCAGGTACACGCACGACACCACGGCGAGCGCCGGCGTGATCGGCGAGCCCGGCACGCGAAACGGCCGCCGCCGGTCCGGCTCGCGGTAACGCAGCACGATGACGCCGATCGCGACGAGCACGAAGGCGAACAGCGTCCCGATGTTGGTCAGCACCAGCGCATCGTCCGGGTCCATGACGGCGGACAACCCTGCGACGACGACGCCAGTGATGATCGTCGTGATATGCGGTGTCTGGTACCGGGGGTGGATCCGGGTGGCCAGCGGGGGAAGCAACCCGTCGCGCGCCATCGAGAAGAAGATCCGCGGCTGACCGAGCTGGAACACCAGCAGCACCGAGCTCATCGCGATCACCGCGCCGAGCGCCACGAACAGCTGGGCGGTCTTCAGCAGGAAACCATGCTGCCCGGCGCGCTCCAGGACGGTGAGCAGCGGATCGGGCGTGCCGACCTCCGTCCACGGCGCGGCGCCGGTGAGCACGAGCGCGACGACGATGTAAAGCACGGTGCAGATCACCAGGCTCGCGATGATGCCGAACGGCATGTCGCGCCTGGGATCCCGGGCCTCCTCGGAGGCAGTCGACACCGCGTCAAAGCCGATGTACGCGAAGAAGATGATCGCCGCCGCGCTGCTGATGCCCTTGAGGCCGTTGGGCGCGAAGCCGCCATGCGCGCTCCAGTTGGCGGGATCGATGTAGAACGCGGCCGTGATCAGGAACGCCACGATGATCGCGAGCTTGAGGACGACCATCCAGAAGTTCGAGCGCGCCGATTCCCTGACTCCGCGAACCAGGAGCCAGGTGATCGCGGCGACGATCGCCACGGCGGGCAGGTTGATGAGGATCGGGATCCCGAAGATGCGAGGGGCGTCGTGCAGCGCCGCGGCGGCCAGCAGCTTGTCGGGCGCGGTGCTGCCGGCGGCGACCGCCTCGGCGGCATTGCGTGCCGCCATGTATCCGTTCGTGAGCCAGCCGGGGAGCTCCAGCCCGAACACCTTGAGCAGTCCGCAGAAGTAGCTCGACCACGAGATCGCGACGTAGACGTTGCCGATCGCGTACTCGATGATGAGGTCCCAGCCGATGATCCAGGCGACGATCTCGCCGAGCGCGGCGTAGGCGTAGGTGTAGGCCGAGCCGGCGACCGGCACCATCGCCGCGAACTCGGCGTAGCACAGCGCGGCGAAGCCGCATGCGATCGCGGTGAGGACGTACGAGAGGACGATCGCGGGCCCGGCACCGATGTGATCGGTGCCGCCGGCGATCGCCTCTCCCGTCGACGCGAAGATGCCGGCGCCGATGATCGCGCCGACACCGAGCGCCGTGAGATCCCACTTGCCCAGCACGCGGCGGAGCCCGCCCTCGGCGCCCGAGGCGATCTGGGTGTCGACGTTGACCCGGGCGAACAGCTGGCGCATGCGGCGTTCATAACACGCCGGTCGCCGCCGACGCGCGGCCGCCCCGGGGGCCCGGCCGCCGGCTCAGCAGCCGACGAAGATCGCCATCAGGGCGTCGAGTTCGTGGGTCTCGCCGGCGGGCGTGCGGCTGCTCGGGCGGCTCGTCGCGCTGGTCTCCCCGCTGAACCGGCGATGGCCGAGGAACGCGAGGTGCGCCTCGAGCGCGAGCTCACCCAGATCGTCGCGCGGGTCGCCGGTCAGGTTGCTGCGCGCGCCGGCCATTGTGCCCTCTACAGCTCCGCCGTCGCGGGACCGTCGACCACCAGACGTACCTGCGGCTGGCCGCTGCTGTCCGTGACGGTGACCGGGCGCAGCGACAGCGCGGAGTGGACCGTCGTGCTGGCGTGCGCGCGGCGCGACCGGCGGCGCGGCAACCCGGGGCAAAGACCGTGTTGCTTCTCCCGTTCCCTGGTCTGACCGGGTAGTGCCTCTGTTTGCCGCATTTTCGCCTGCTCGAAATTGCAAGCGTGGTACCAGGCCGTCACTCACAAGGAATCGCGTTGTTACCCCGGCTCGACCGCGATTTTCTCTCGGTGGCGCATGCCCGGTCTGGTGGCCCAGAACCGCGCACATGGGCAGCGCGCAGTTCGGCGACCATCTGCTCCGATGTCGTGCATCCGGTCACCTCGCGCCTCGTCGCTCCGAACATGGAGCGGCGGGCGCCGGGACCCCCTCGCGGCGGTTGCCCGAAACCGCATGGCGCAATCCGCCGCGAGATTCCGATTTCGGAGCATCCGGGCCGCTGGCAGCGACGGGAATTCGCGGCGGTTGCGCGCCGGTCGCGCCGGAGCCGGTCCCACCGGCGCGTGGTACACCGACGCCAGGCCATGTCTCGCCCCCTCCGGCAGCGCGTTCCCGAGTGGCTCCGCCGCGCCAAGTGGCAGGCGGTCAACCGCGCGTGGAGCGCGCAGTGGCAGGCGGTTCGCGCGGCAGCCACCCCGTGGATGAGGCAGGAGTACGAGGCCGCGCGCGCCCGGCTCCGCGGCCAGCCGCGCCGCGGTGACGTCGTGGTCGATCGCGACCTGCTCGACGGCTGGCTGCGCGACGCCGCGCCGCCCGGTGTCCCGTTCGAGGTCGCGGTGCTGCCCGGCGACGAGCTGCGCGCGCGGTTTCCCGACGGACCGGCCGAGCGCCGCAGCATGCACCTGCTCGGCAAGCTGCGGATGACCCACCGCGCGATCCCGAGCCAGGCGGTCGCCGTGATCGTCCTGTACAGCGACGTGGCCGCGGACTACTTCGTCGAGACCATGGCCGCCGACGTCGCGGCCGACATCAACCGCCGGTACGGCGACGGCGTCGCGCTGGCCGACGCCCAGGCCAGCATCCCGATCGTGCTCAAGGAGGTCGCCACCGCCGCGGGGCTGGGCACGATCGGCAAGAACGCGCTGTTCTTCTCCCACCGCTACGGCTTCAACTGCAAGCTGAGCGCCCTGCTGCTCGACGCGCCGGTCAGCCGCTACGAGCCGACGCCGCGCACCACCGGCTGGAAGCTGCCCGACTGCTCGACCTGCAACCTGTGCGTCGAGGCCTGCCCGGTCGGCGCGTTCGACGACTACGCGATCCAGGACGTCGCGGCGTGCGATCGCTTCATCTCCAGCGACTACTTCGGTCCGCGGCGCGACCACATGTGCCGCGCCTGCATCACGCGCTGTCCGGTGTCCAACGACCTGCTCAAGCTCCGGCGGCGCGAGGGCGCCCCGCAGCGCACGTTCTGGGACAACGAGGCCCAGCTGTCGCTGGTCGCCGACCTGTTCATGTACCGGCCGTCGTTCTGGGTCTGGGTCATGCAGCGCTTCTATTACGGCGCCGATCTGCCGGGGCGCGCGACCGACAAGAAGAAGGGGTTCGGCGCGGCGCTGGCGTCGTCGGTCAACGTCGCGACCACCGATCGGACGCGCGACGGCTGGCGGCTGTGGGCGCGCAAGCGCTCGCGCGAGCCGCGGTAGCGACCTGCGGGCCTGGCCGATCCGGCAGGTCCCCTCGGGCAGGATCTCGGATCGGCGCTGAACGGCTTGACTTCGAGTGGCTCGAGGTCGAGGGTCCGGCCATGCGTTACAACCTTCTCGGGCAAACTGGACTGTATGTCTCGGAGCTGTGCCTCGGCGCGATGACGTTCG
>DATAPF010000601.1:0-9387 GCA_036265355.1 Kofleriaceae bacterium
GACGCCTCGCCGCTGTTCCCGATCGCCGCGCGGATCGCCGCGTGGCCGGCGGCGCCGGTCGCCGACGCGCGCAACGTGGTGCTCCTGCTGGCGCTGGCGATCGCGGCGCAGCCGTCGCTGCGCGGCTCGCCGGGCGTGAGCGTCGCCGCGCTGCGCGCGCTGTGCGAGCGCGCCCGGCCCGCCGCCGGGGCGCCCGAGACGTCGCGCGAGACGCCGATCGATCGCGATCCGCCGCGCGAACGCGGCGCCGAGATCGCCAGGGGCGCGCGCGACGCGCCCGATCGGGGTGCGACCGCCGAGCGCGCCGCACGTGGCGACGGCGATGCCGGCTCCGAGCGCTCGCCGGCCGAGCGCACCGGCGCCGATCCCGCCGAGCCGCCCGAGCGCCGGCGCAGCCACGTCGAGCGCGCGCCGACCGGGTACGGCGGCCTGCTGTTCCTGATCCCGATCCTCCAGGACCTGCAGATCCCCGCCGCCATCCTCGACGAGCCGGCGCTCGCCGCCGAGCCCGGCCTCGGGGCCGTGCTGCATCGCCTGGCGTGCGTCGCGATGCCCGACGCCTGGGCCGATCGCGCGGCGCTGTGGCTGGCGGGGCTCGACGAGCCGGCCGGGCCCGTCCCGGCGCTCGATCCCGATCGGGCCGGCGCGGCGCTGCGCGTCGGACAGCGGGTCGCGCGCGCGGCGGGCGAGCTCGGCGTCGACGAGCAACCGGACGACCCGCCGGCCCTGCGCGCCGGCCGGGCGGCGCTGCCCGGATCGCCGGCGCCGTGGCTCGACGAGCTCTGCCTGCACTTCGCGGTGCAGGTCACCGCCGCGCTGCGCGCGCGCACGGGGCTCGAGCTCGCCGCCGGCGCGCTGCTCGACCGCGTGATCCGCAGGACCGGCACGCTGGTCCGCACCGCGACGCACCTGCGCCTGGAGCTGCCGATCGACGCCGCCGACGTCGACCTGCGGCGCGCGCTGCTCGATCTCGATCCCGGCTGGGTGCCGTTCCTGGGCCGGGTGGTGAGCTTCCACTATGTCTGACTCGCCCGCACTGCGCCGCGCCGAGGCGCCCGAGCCGCTGACGCCGGTCGAGCACGCCCGGCTGGAGCTGCGGCGGGTCGCGACCCGGCTGCTCGACGAGCTGGGCGCGGCCGACGAGGCGAATCCGCGGCTGGTCCGCCACCTCGCCGAGTGCCGCGCGCGGCTGCCCGAGATCACCGGCGAGATGGCGGGGCTCGATGGGTCGGGCGACAACCTGGTCGCGTACCTCGACGCCCGGCTCGAGGCGACGCTGGCGTCGGGCCACACCACGCCGCTCCACCGGCTGCAGCACACCGCCGCGCTCGGCGAGTTCGAGACCGACGTGCTGCTCCTGGCGGCGCTCGCGGAGGACTCGGCGCTGTGGAGCTCGCTGTTCGCGCTGCTCGTCGACAACCAGGCCGGGCGGCGGCCGACGCTCCACCTCGCGATGAACCTGGCGTGCTGCTCCCGGCACCACGACACCGCGCTGGCCGCGCTGATCGAAGGCGGCCTGGTGCGCCACCAGCTGGTGCGCCTGTTGCCGATCGACGCGCCGCTCGCCGAGCGCATGGTCACGCTGGCGCCCGAGACCTGGCTGGCGCTGTGCGGGATCGACGCCGTCGAGCCGCAGGTCGCGGCCGCGCTCGCGCCGCCGGTTGCGAGCACGCCCCCACCCGTGCTGCCGGCCGAGCTCGCCGCGCGCGCCGAGGCGCTGGCCCAGCGGTTTCGCGCCGACGAGCCGGCCCGCGTGGTGCTGTTCGGCCCCACCGGCGTCGGGCGCCGCACGCTGGCGCACTGGCTGGCGTCGCGCGCCGGCGCGCGAACCGTGGAGCTGCGCGTGCCGTCCAACGATCCGGGCCTCGAGTGGTGCGCGGCCGCGGTGCGCCACGCCGTCGTGCGCGGTGCCTCGCTCGTGCTCACCGCCTCGCCGGGGCCGGGCGAGACCGTCGCGCTGCCGCTCGCGCTCCCCGAGCGCACCGGCTGCTACCTGGTGCTGCCCGAGCGCTGCGACGTGCGAGGGGAGGCGCTCGAGTCGGCGCCGCGCCTCACCCTCCCGCTGCCGGGCGTGACCGAGCGCGAGGAGCTGTGGCGGCGCGCGGTCAGCCTCGCCCACGCCGAGCCACTCGATCCGGGGATGCTGGCGCGACGGTTCCGGCTGAGCGGCGGCGAGATCCGCAGATCGGTCCAGGCCGCGATGCGCCTGGCCGAGCTCGATCACCGGCGCCAGCTCACGCTCGACGACCTGGCGTGCGCGGTGGCCCAGCGGCCGGCGCTGCGGCTCGAGTCGCTGGCCCGCCGCCGCATCGCGCGCGCGCAGCGCGACGATCTGGTGCTACCGGCCGCCGCCATGGAGCAGCTCGACGAGCTGATCGAGCGCGTCGAGCAGCGCGACCGCGTGTTCGAGGACTGGGGGTTCGGCGCGCGCAGCGAGCGCCAGACCGCCGTCCTGGCGCTGTTCGCCGGCCCGAGCGGCACCGGCAAGACGCTGGCGGCCGAGGTGATCGCCGCGCGCCTGGGCGTCGACCTGTACTGCATCGATCTGTCGCAGATGGTGTCCAAGTACATCGGCGAGACCGAGAAGAACCTGTCGCGCGTGTTCGACGCCGCCGAGGGCACCGCCGCGCTGCTGTTCTTCGACGAGGCCGACGGCATCTTCGGCAAGCGCACCGACACCAAGGACTCGCACGATCGCTACGCCAACCTCGAGGTCAGCTACCTCCTGGCGCGGCTCGAGACCTTCACCGGCGCGGCGATCCTGGCCTCGAACCTGCGGCAGAACATCGACACCGCGTTCCTGCGGCGGATGGACTTCCTCGTCGACTTTCCGCAGCCCGACATGCCGTCGCGCAAGCTGATCTGGCAGCGCCACCTGCGCTGCGACGCGCCGCTCGCCGGCGACATCGACCTGCCGCTGCTGTCGCGCGCGTTCCCGGTGTCGGGCGCGCAGATCCGCAACGCGGTGGTCGCCGCCGCGTTCCGGGCCGCCGCCGAGGACGGCGCGATCGGCCAAGCCCACCTGGTCGCGGCGATGCGCCGCGAGTACGAGAAGCAGGGGAAAGCCTTCCCCGGCACACCGGTTCCCGAAAGCTCTCCAAGGAGACAGCCATGACCCTACCTGCCACGCCGAAACTCGACGCCCTGGTCGGTGCCGACGCGACCGCCGTCGACGACGCCTCCCTCGCCATCGCCAGTGGCGCGGCGGCCGCCGCCAAGCTGGTCGCGCTGAAGAGCCAGCTCGACGACATCACCGCGCTCCAGACCCGGTACATCACCGACATGACCGACGGCTCGAGCCGGCTGACCGCGGCCAGGGCCGCCGCGGACGGCCTCGCCACCGGGGCCTACGCCGCCACGGTCGCCGCGATCACCGCGGTGGCGAGCGGCGGCCTGGGCAACGCGGCATGGAAAGCCAAGCTCACGGTCGGCCTGACGTTCACCGGCGTGTCGACCACGACCGGGGCGCCGGCCAGCATCACCGCCAGCTACCAGGACCTGGCCACGGCCAGGACCGACGCCGACAAGGCGCTCGTCACCAAGCAGGCCACCGCGACCGGGCTCGGCATCGACGCCGATCGCGCCCGCAGGCAGCTCGACGCGGCGCTCGCGGCGCTCGAAGGCTTCCTGACCGGCGTCGAGGCCGACCTGGCGGCCGCACAGCGCTACTTCGACTCGGCCAGGGTCCAGGTCGCCGCGCGCAACTTCGCCGGTGCCTGGTGGTCGTGGTCGCTCGCCGATGCGCTGGTCAAGGGCATCGACGCGGCGGACGACAGCGCGCTGATGACCGCGCTCAACGGGGCGATGGAGACGTACGCCGGGTCGGTGACCGCGCTCAAGACCGCCGACGCCGACGTCGTCGCCGCGCTCGCGCTGCAGTCGCGCACCGCCTACAACCTCGGCATCGCCGATGGCAAGGTGCGGGCGGCGCTGGCGGCCACGCCGCCGACCTGACCACCTCGTCGATCAGCGCATCGAGCAGACGGTGGCGCCAGCGATCGGCGTCGGACCGCGGCGCGGCGCGCGCGAGGAACCGGCGCGAAGGAGCGGCAAGAACTGCCGGCGTATGCTCCATGTTTCGAGGGTTGAATCGGACTACGATCGCCGCCTACCCGGGGGGAACCATGCTCGCTGGTCGGCAGGCAATTCGCGGTCGGCAGGGCAACGAGGCGGGCGAGGCGCGGCGCGGTTCGCCCGCCAGGCCGGTCGCCGCCGCGTCGCCGGCGTGGACCTACCTCGCACCGGTGCACCTCGAGCGGCCGGGCGCGCCGGTCCAGCACAAGGGCTGCAGCGCGTGCAGCAGCGACGAGCCGTGCTCGAGCTGCGGCGGTGGCGGCCTGGTCGCGTCGTCGGGGACCCAGCACCGCCGGCATGCGCCGTCGCACGACCCCGCGGAGCGGCAGGCCGACGAGATCGGCGCGCGGATCGCGGCGGATCTGGGCGGCGTCGGCGAGCTGTCGTCGGGCGAGCTGCCGCACGGCGTGCGCGCGGTCGCCGAGCGCCACCTGGGCACGCGGCTCGACGGGACGCGGCTGATCGGCGGCGCCGCCGGGCACGAGCGCGCCACGCGCGAGCGGGCCTACGCGCTGACCGAGGGCTCGTCGGTCCACTTCCTGGGCGGACAGCTCACCACGCGTACGCCGCACGGCCGGTTCCTGCTCGGCCACGAGCTGACCCACGTGGCGCAGCAGCGCGCGGCGCGCCGGCCGCACCCGGCGCAGAAGCTGAGCTGGGACGATGTCACCGGCGCGGTCGGCGACGTCGCCAGCGGCCTCGCCAGCGGCGCCGGCGAGGTCGCCAGCGGGGTGGCGAGCGGGGTGAGCGACGTGGCGCACGGGGTGGCGAGCGGGGTGAGCGACGTGGCCGGCGGCGTGGCGAGCGGGGTGAGCGACGCGGCGCACGGCGTGGCGAGCGGGGTGAGCGACGTGGCCGGCGGCGTGGCGACCGGCGTCGGCGATGTGGCGCACGGGATCGCCACCGGCGATCCGCTCGGCGGCCTGGCGCGCGGCGCAAGCAGCGTGGCCGGCGGTGTGGCGAGCGGTGCGGGCGACGTGGCGGGCGGCGTGGCGGCGGGCGCGCACGACGTGGCGGGCGGCATCGGCGCCGGGATCAACGATGTCGCAGGCGGCGTGGCGGCGGGTGCGAGCGACGTGATGGGCGGACTGCGCCGGGGCGCGGCGTCGGTCGCGGGCGGTCTCGCCAGCGGCGCGGGTCGGATCCTCGGTGGCCTCGGCCTGGGCATCACCCCGGCGCCCGGCGGCGGGTTTCTGATCACGATCCCCGACATCGATCTGTGCGAGCCGCACGACATGCCGGTCATCGACAGCCCGGAGTGGTCGATGTTCGTGCCGCTGTACGGCGGCGCGGTGCCGATCGGGCCGGTGGTGATCGGCGGCGCGCTCGGCTTCACGGTGCGCTATCGCATGCAGCTGATGATGGCGCTCGGCCCGTGCGTGCTGCGCCACATCGCCGTGCTGATCGATCCGCTGGGCGGCCGCTACGGCGGCACCGCGCAGCTCTACGTCGCCGCCGCGCTCGGGCCGCGGCTCACCCTGAGCGGTGCGCTCGCCGCGATGGGCGGCATCGTCATCCCGACGGTGCCGCCGATCACCCTGATCGCTGGCGTCGAGGGCGGACTGCGCGGCACCGGGCGGGCGTCGGCGCTGGGCGCGATCCAGAGCACGGTGGCGGTGCTGTACAGCGGCGGCCGGCTGTCGTTCAGCGCGACCAACGACCTGATGGCCGCGCTGCACCTGCGCGGCGACCTCGACGCCTACGTCGCGGCGACGGTGTTCAACCGGATCGTGTGCGAGTACGTCTGGAACCTGCTGTCGTGGGAGGGCGGGCCGGCGTGGCGGCTGCGGATCCCGATCACCGCGGGGGTCGGCGGCGGCGCCCCGGCGGCCGGCCGGATCGGCCCGATCACGTGGGGCATGATCCCGATCAGCACGATCGCCAACGCGATCCAGGGCACCGTGCCGGGCAAGCACTGCATGACGTGGCGCGAGATCCTGCGGATGCTGTGCGAGGCGACCGCGATCCCGGACTCGATCTGCAAGGTCCTGCTGCCCGACGAGGACGAGGGCGACGGCGACGAGGAGGATGACGATCCGTCGTCGGTGGGTCCGCTGAAGGACGTCAAGGCGTCGGGGCGCTGCAAGTGCGTCGGCGATGCCGCGTGCGGCGGCGGCCGGATCTACGAGTTCACGTTCAGCACCAAGAAGGGCTGCAAGAACGCGCAGAAGGACGCGGACGACTGCTGCAACAACAACGACGTCATGAAGCAGCGCTGCGTCCGCCCCAACTGCTACTACCGCCACACCGGTCCGACCTGCCCCGACGAGAGCAACGACGCGCCACCGTGCCCGGGGCGGCAGATCAACGCGGCCGGTCCGTCGGGCGGGCCGCCGTTCATTCCCGCTCCCGCTCCCGGCGTGAACCCGCCGGTCCCGCCGCCGCCAGGTGTCGGCGTCCTGGCCCATTCGAACCGCATCCGGGTCCAACTCCAGCACAAGAGCGACGACGTGGTTCCCTCGGTAGCGGTCGAGAAGGATTCCGCCGTGACAGTCGCAGATGGACATGCCGCGGTGGATACGCTGATGGATCGAACGAGCAAGAGTGTCAACAAGGTGTGCAAGCAGGCTGCCGGCAAGATGAAAAGCACGATGTCGGGCTATCCTCCGACCGGCGTATCGGCGATCGGCAATGTCGCGCGCAAGAAGTGCAGTGAACATCCGGACTACGAGCGGGGCATTCGGATGGACCTGGAGAACCTGGCGGGAACCAATTTCACCAGCTAACTAATGAGTCTCCATGACGGAAGAGATCGATCGCCGGATTGCCGAGCTCTGTCATCCCGAGCCTCGCGTGCGCTGCTCTGCGCTCATGGAGCTGGCCGAGCAGGACGACGTACCGTTGCCTCCGTTGCACACGGCGCTGCGGGACACAGACCTCGCGGTGCGTGGCTGCGCCGCATTTGCGCTGAGCAAGATCGGCGACGAGAGCTCCCTGCCCGAGCTCGTGGACGCATGGCGATCGAGCCGGCCGGAGGAGACCCACCTGCGACGCCAGATCTTGATCGCGCTGAGCGACGTGGGCGACACGAAGTGGCTGGCGCAGGTGGTTGAGCGCTTCGGGGATTGGCCGGCCGAGCTGCAGGAGCTGGTGTTCGATCAAGTTGCGAGTGACTCGGGACCCGACGCCGAGCGGCTGCTCGCCATCCTCGACGCACAAGCGCTGTCGCCGCCGGTGCGCTCGGCGGTGACGGCCGCGCGCGCGCACCGGGCGGTCAGGCGGTCCTGAACCAGCCGGTCTTCAAGCCGGGCGTGCGAAACCGCGAGCGCCGGAGCGCGGCATAGCCATCCTCGGTGACCGCGTTGCCGTCGAGCATGAGCTGCCGGTAGCGCGCGAGCACGCGCAGCCGGGCGATCCGCCGCGCGCCGGCGTCGGTGATGCGGTTGTCCTCGAGGTACAGGTTGCGCAGGACGGGCAGGCCGCGCCCGCCGGCGATCGCGACCGCGCCGGCGTCGCCGATCCGGTTGTTCGCGAGGTTCAGCGTGGCCAGCGCGCCGAGCGCGCGGGCCTCGGCGAGCGCACGGGCGCCGCGGTCGCCGATGCGATTGTCTTCCAGCGCCAGCACCACCAGCGCGCCGAGGTGTGGCGATCGGGCGATCGCGATGGCGCCGGCGTCGCCGATCCGGTTGCCGTCGACCTCGAGCGCGAGCAGACCGCACACGTGGGCTGACGCGACCAGCCGCCGCAGCGCAGCGTCGTCGATCGCACGGCCGCGCAGACGGGCAAGCCGTGCCAGCCGCAGCTGCGGCAGGTCCTCGCCGGCGAGCGCCCGGCGCAGCCATCGCCAGGGCGCCTCGCGCACCGCGTCGGGCCAGCTCGCGATCCGCTCGGCGGCGCGCTCGACGCGGGTCGCGCTCGCGCGATCGAGCGCGCGGCACAACGCGCGCCAGCGGTCGTCGGTTCCGGTCAGGAGGTCACCATGGCGATTCGTGCGCACGGCGGCAACGATGTGCAGCGCGCGCGGATGAAGTGGTCTATCATGGAAACCATGTTTACGCGGACGGCTGCACGAGCGGCGACGGGCGGCGAGTCCGAGCGGCGGCACGCATCCGCGCGCGGACCGGCGCGCGCGTCGCAGCCGGCGTGGTCGTACCTCGCGCCGCGGCTCGAGCAGCCGAGCGCGGGCGTGCAGCGCAAGTGCGAGCCGTGCGCCGTCGAGGACGAGATGATCGCCTCGTCGGGGCCGCAGCACCGCCGCCTGGTGCCGACCAGCGACCCGGCCGAGCTGCAGGCCGACGAGATCGGCGCGCGGATCGGCGTCGACCTGGTCGGGGTGTCGGTCGGGCCGGGGCCGCTGTCGCCGCGCGCGCAGCGGATCGCCGAGCGCCACCTTGGCGTGTCGCTCGCGGGCACGCGGATCGCCGACGACCACGCCGGCCATCGCCGCGCGACCGGCGAGCGCGCGCTCGCGGTGACCGAGGGCTCCGACATCAGCTTCCGCCGCGACCACCTGACCACCGCGACGCCGGCCGGGCGCTCGCTGATCGGCCACGAGCTGACCCACGTCGCGCAGCAGCGCTCGGCCCGCGCGGCGCGGCCCCAGAAGTTCGATCCGTTCGGCGCGGTCGGCAGCCTGGCCACGGGCGCGTGGAACGTGGCGGGCGACGCCGTCGACACCGGCCTCAACGTCGCGGGCGACGCGCTCAGCACTGGGTACCACGTGGCGGGCGACGTGGCGACCGGCGACTTCGCGAAGGCGGGACACGACCTCCAGAGCGGCGCGTCGTCGGCGCTGGGCCACGTAGTTTCGGGCGCCGAGTCGGCGTCGACCGATGCCGCGACCGGCGTCGCGGGCGCCACCAACGCGCTGCTCGGCGACTTCGGCGTCCACGCCGGCGTGTCCGGAACCGGCCTGTCGATCTCGGTCGACGATATCGAGCTGTTCGACAGCTTCGATATCCCGATCATCGACGTCCCCGAGTGGTCCACGTTCATCCCGTTCATCGGCGGCGCGATCCCGGTGGGGCCCGTGGTGCTGGGCGGCGCGCTCGGCTTCATGGTGCGGGTCAAGCCGCAGCTGATGGGCTCGCTCGGCCCCGGCTGGCTGCGCAACATCTCGGTGGCCATCGATCCGCTGCACCTGACGACCACCGCGACGGCGCAGCTCTACGTCGCCGGCGCGATCGGCCCGCGCGTGGCGCTGAGCGGCGCGCTGACCGCGATGGGCGGGATCGCCATCCCCGATCCGCCGATCCTCGTGATCGCGGGCGTCGAGGGCGGCCTGATCGGCACCGGCCGCGGCTCGGCGCTGGCCGCGCTGCAGCTCACGGTGAGCGGCGGCTTCACCCGCGGCACGTTCAACTTCAAGGCCGA
>DATAPF010000602.1:0-33323 GCA_036265355.1 Kofleriaceae bacterium
TCGGGCGTCGGCGACGTCCAGGTGTTCGGCGCGCAGTTCGCGATGCGGATCTGGCTCGATCCCGCGGCGCTCGCCAACCGGCGGCTCACGGCGGTCGACGTCAGCAACGCGATCGCGGTGCAGAACGTCCAGATCGCGGCCGGGCAGTTCGGCGGCGTGCCCGCGGTGCGCGGCCAGCAGCTCAACGCGACGATCAACGCCAAGTCGCGCCTGCAGACGCCCGGCCAGTTCGAGCAGATCCTCGTCCGGGTCAACCCCGACGGATCGCGCGTGGTGCTGCGCGACGTCGCGCGCGTCGAGCTGGCGAGCGAGACGTTCGACGTCGAGGCCAGCTTCAACGGCCGGCCGGCGGCGGCGCTCGCGATCCGGCTGTCGCCCGGTGCCAACGCGCTCGACACCTCGGATGCGGTGCGCGCCCGACTCGCGGAGCTGGCGACGGGGTTCCCACCCAGCCTGCGCGTGGGCTATCCACTCGATTCGATCCCGTTCGTCAAGCTCTCGATCCGCGACGTAGTCAAGACCCTGATCGAGGCAATCGCCCTGGTGTTCCTGGTGATGTTCCTGTTCCTGCAGAACCTCCGCGCGACGCTGATCCCGACGCTCGCGGTGCCGGTCGTGCTGCTCGGCACGTTCGCCGTGCTGTCCGCGTTCGGCTACAGCATCAACACGCTGACCATGTTCGCCATGGTGCTCGCGATCGGCCTCCTGGTCGACGACGCGATCGTCGTGGTCGAGAACGTCTCGCGGGTGATGGCCGAGGACAGGCTGCCGCCGCGCGAGGCCGCGCGCCGGTCGATGGACCAGATCACCGGGGCGCTGGTCGGCGTCGCGCTGGTGCTCGCGACCGTGTTCCTGCCGACCGCGTTCGTCGGCGGCTCGGTCGGCGTCATCTACCGCCAGTTCTCGATCACGATCATCTCGGCGATCACGCTGTCGGTGGGAGTCGCGCTGATCTTCACGCCGGCGCTGTGCGCGACGATCCTGAAGCCGGGGCACGAGCTCAAGCGCACCGGGGCGTTCGGCTGGTTCAACCGCGGGTTCGACCGCACGCAGCGCGGCTACCAGCGCGCGGTCGGCACGCTGGTGCGGCGCAGGCTGCCGGCGATGCTCGCGTACCTGGCGATCGCCGCCGTGACCGTGGTGCTGTTCCGCCAGCTGCCCACCGGGTTCTTGCCCAGCGAGGACCAGGGCCAGGTGTTCATGCAGGTGACGCTGCCGCCCGGCGCGACCCAGGAGCAGACCCGCGGGGTGCTCCAGCAGATCACCGATCACCTGCTCGACGACGAGCACGAGGCGGTCGAGTCGGCGCTGGCGGTCGTCGGGTTCTCGTTCAACGGGTACGGCCAGAACGCGGGCGCCGTGTTCGTCCGGCTCAAGGACTGGGACCAGCGCAAGCCGGAGCGGCTCAAGGCCCCGGCGGTCGTCGGTCGGGCGATGGCGGCGCTGTCGCGGATCAAGTCGGCGACCATCATCGCGTTCCAGCCGCCGCCGGTGCTCGAGCTCGGCCTGGTCGCCGGGTTTCAGCTTCAGCTCGAAGATCGCGCGGGGATCGGGCACGAGCGCCTGCTCGCAGCCGGTGACGAGCTGATCGGGCGCGCCGCGCGCGATCCGGCGCTGGCGAGGGTGCGGCCCGGGGGGCTCGGCGACCGCCCCGAGTACAAGCTCGACATCGACGAGACCAAGGCGTCGGCGTTCGGCCTCGCGCTGGGCGACGTCAACGCGTCGATCGCGTCGACCTGGGGCGCCGCGTACGTCGATGACTTCCTCGACAAGGGCCGCACCAAGCGCGTGTTCCTGCAGGCCGATGCACCGTTCCGCATGCAGCCGGACGACCTCGGCCGGTGGTACGTGCGCAACGGCTCGGGCGAGATGGTCCCGTTCTCGGCGTTCGCGACCGGGCGCTGGCGGCTCGGTCCGCAGCGGCTCGATCGCTTCAACGGCTTCCCGACCGTGGCGATCCAGGGCGAGCCGGCGCCCGGGCACAGCTCGGGCGACGCGCTGACCGCGATCAGCCAGCTCGCGTCGCAGCTGCCGGCGGGGTTCGCCCACGAGTGGTACGGACCCGCCTACGAGGAGGTCAAGGCGGGTGCCGGCGTGCTCACGCTCTACGCGCTGTCGCTGCTGGTCGTGTTCCTGTGCCTGGCCGCGCTGTACGAGAGCTGGTCGATCCCGGCGGCGGTGCTGCTCGTCGTGCCGCTCGGCATCGTCGGGGCGGTGACCGCCTCGCTGCTCGGCAAGCAGGCGAACGACGTCTACTTCCAGGTCGGCATCCTCGCGGTGATCGGCCTGGCCGCGAAGAACGCGATCCTGATCGTCGAGTTCGCGAAGGGCATCGCCCTGCAGGGCGCGTCGCCGCTCGACGCCGCGGTGCAGGCCGCGCACCTGCGGCTGCGGCCGATCCTCATGACCTCGCTCGCGTTCGTGCTGGGCGTACTGCCGCTCGCGATCTCGGGCGGTGCTGGCTCGGGGGCGCAGAACGCGATCGGTATCGCGATCGTCGGCGGCGTGGTCACCGCGACGCTGCTCGCCGTCCTGCTCGTGCCGGTGTTCTTCGTCCTGATCGCAGGCCGCCGGAGGACCCATGACTAGGCTGTTGCTCGCGCTGCTGCTCGCTGTCTCGCCGACCGGATGCACGCTGGCGCCGCGCTACGAGCGGCCGGCGCTGCCGGTGCCGGATCGGTTTCCCGGCGGGGGCGGCTCGCTCGCGGCCGCCGACCAGGGCTGGCGCACGATGTTCGGCGATCCGCGCCTGCAGGCGCTGATCGGGCTCGCGCTGGCCAACAACCGCGATCTGCGCGTCGCCGCGCTCAACGTCGAGGTGGCGCAGGCGCAGTACCGGATCCAGCGCGCCGGGCTGTTCCCGACCCTGGATGCGCGGGCGTCGTGGAGCCGGTTTGGCGGCAGCGGGCCGTTCACCGGGTCGTCATCGTCGTCGACCGCCGCCGCGGCCTCCGGCTCGCTGCTCCCGCCGTCGATCTACGCGCTCGGCGGCAGCGCTTCGTACGAGCTCGACCTGTTCGGCCGGGTGCGCAGCCTCACCGCGCAGGCCCGCGAGCAGTACCTCGGCACCATCGAGGCCCAGCGCGCCGCACACCTGTCGCTGGTCGGCCAGGTCGTGACCCAGTACCTCGCCGAGCGCAGCCTCGCCGAGCAGTACGAGATCGCGGTCCGCACCGAGGCCACGACGCGCCGGACCTACGAGCTGACCCGGCAGCTGTACGATCTCGGCCAGCGCTCGGCGGTCGAGCTGCGCGCGACCGAGGCGCAGTGGCAGAGCGCGCGGGGCGAGCTGCCGCGGCTGACCCGGCAGTGGGCGCAGGCGAGCAACGCGCTGGTCGTCCTCGTCGGCCAGCCGCTGCCCGCGAGCCTGCCGCCGCCGCAGCGGCTGTCCGCCGAGCGGATGATCGCCGATCTCGGGCCCGGGCGGCCGTCGCAGGTCCTGCTGCGCCGTCCCGACGTGGTCGAGGCCGAGCATGCGCTGCGCGCCGCGAACGCCAGCATCGGCGCCGCACGCGCGGCGCTGTTTCCGGACATCTCGCTGACCGGGTTCGCGGGCACCGTGAGCACGGCGGTCAAGCAGCTGTTCGACACCGGGTTCGGGGCGATCTCGGCGATGATCACGCAGCCGGTGTTCCACGGCGGCGCGAACCTCGCGGGCCTCGACCTGGCCGACGCGCAGAAGCGGATCCAGATCGCGCGCTACGAGCAGACGATCCAGATCGCGTTTCGCGAGGTCGGCGACGCGCTGGTCGCGCGTGAGACCTACGAGCGTGAGCTCGCCGCGCAGGCCGCGCAGGCCGCGGCGCAGCAGGCGCGGTTCGATCTGACGCAGCAGCGCTACCGCGCCGGCGTCGCGAGCTACCTCGAGGTGCTGACCGCGCAGAATGACCTGTACGGCGCGCAGCAGCGGCTGATCGTGCTGCGCGCCGATCGGCTCACCAACCTCGCGGATCTGTATCGCGCGCTCGGCGGCGGGTGGCGCGAGCGGTGAAGCTCCCGACCTACGTGATGCCGATCGCGACGGCGGCGGCGATGGCGATCGCGAGCGCGCCGGCGATCACGGCGACCGGGATCCAGCGCGGCATCGGCTCGGGCGGCGGGTTGCCGCCGGTGCCGGCGAGCAGGGCGGCGTGCGCGGCGGGGCCGATCGCGTAGTGCGTGCCCGACAGGGCGACCTCGTCGACCAGCGGCGCGACCGGCGCGCGCTCCAGGGTGGCGAGCGCGTAGGCGGCGGACGGGATCCGGTCGGCGGGGTCCTTGGTGAGCAGCTTGGCGAGCAGCGCGTCGAGCTCGACCGGCAGGTGGGGCGCGAGGTTGGACAGCCGGGGCGGCGGCTCGTAGATGTGCATCGCCATGACCTCGCCGTCGCCGCCGGCGACGAACGGGGGGCGGCCGGTGAGCAGCTCGAACAGCAGGCAGCCGACGGCGTAGAGGTCGGCGCGTGCGTCGAGCTCGGTGCCGCCGCGGCACTGCTCGGGCGCCATGTAGGCCGGCGTTCCGAGGAGCATGTTCTTGGTCCGCGGCCGGCCGGGCTGGCCGGCGAGGGACCGGCCGGTCAGCTTGGCGATGCCGAAGTCGAGGATCTTGACGCGGATCGCGCCGGGCGCCCCCGGGTCGTGGATCAGGAAGATGTTGTCGGGCTTGAGGTCGCGGTGGATCACGCCGACGAGGTGGGTCGCGTTGAGCGCCGCCAGCATCTGGATGGCGATCTGGACCGCGAGCGAGGCGTCGAGCGCGCCGCGGCGGGCGAGGAAGCCGGCGAGCTCCTCGCCGCGCAGCAGCTCCATCGCGATGTAGGCCTGGCCGGTGGGCAGCCGGCCGAAGTCGAACACCTCGACGATGCCGGCGTGGCGGATCGCGCTCGCGGCGCGCGCCTCCTGGAAGAACCGGTCGACGACGACCGCGTCCTGGGTGAACTGCGGCAGCAGGATCTTGACCGCCGCGGGGCTGCCGAGCACGACGTGCTCCGCGCGGTACACGGTGCCCATGCCGCCCTCGCCGAGCTGGGCGAGCAGCCGGTATTTGCCGACGACGCGGCCGATCACGTCGTGCGCAGCGTATCACCGCGCGGGGGGACTGGCCTCCAGGATCGCGGCGCCGGCGTGATCCGAGCACACGAGGATGGCGAACCGGTCGACCGCGTCGAGCTCGGTGGTCGACAGCGAGGCGTAGTCGAACCAGCCCCGTAGATCGGTGTAACCGTCCTTGTAGAAAGCGACCTGGCCGCCGCGCTGGCGGGCGTAGACCTTGACGTAGGTCGCGGCCAGCGCGGTGCGGCTCGACGCGCGCTGGACCCGGAGCCGGCCGTACTGATGTGACAGCGTGGTTACCAGGTCGTTGGCATGGTGGACCCTGGCCTTGCGGAGGCCGGCGCCGACCGCCTCGACCACGACGTTCTTGCCGCGCAGCGGCGCGGGCCACGCGACGCGGTGCTCGGCGGGCGGGTCGGCGATCGCCTCGCGGTGGGCCGGCTCGATGTACGACAGCCGCGACACGTCGCTCTGCATGAACGGCTGGCGCGAGAACAGCAGCTCGATGTCCATCTCGAAGAACCGGAGCTCGAGCGCCGCGACGTGCTGGCTGTGGACGACGACGCCGTCGCGGTCGACCGCGAGGTCGAACGTGGGCTGGCGCGCCGCGAGCTCGGCGTGCTGCTGGTCGCGGCTGCGCGCGTCGGTGACCTCGGGGGCCGCGCCGTCGACCTCGTCGAGCATCGCGGCGAGCGCGGCGAACCGCACGCGCCAGCGATCGACCGGGTGGTCGCGCCACCGGGTGGCGAGCTCGCGCGCGTGGCCGAGCTCGCCGGTCAGGCACGCCGCGTAGGCGGCGAGGTAGTCGTGCTGCATGCGGCTTGCGATCGCGGCCGGGTTGATGCGCGCCAGCGCGGCGAGCGCGGCCGGCACGCGGTCCTGGGCGAGCAGGTAGTGGGTCGCGGCGAGCAGGTCGTCGGGGGTCGGTGCGCGGCGGTGGGCGACGAGATCGAGGAACCCGGTGTACTGCGCGGCGAGCCCGTCGTTGAGGATCCGGACCTTGGCGCCGAGCCGGTGGGCGCGCGCGTTGATCAGCGGGGCGAGCTCGAGGTGCTCGTAGCTGCCCGTGGCTTCGGCGTCGACGTCGATCATGTCGAGCACCGGCCCGGCGGCGGCGAGGTCGGCGGCCCGCGCGCGCAGCCAGGTGCGGATCCGCGGTGGGTCGCGGTGGAGCAGCGCGTAACCCCACAGCGCGGCGTCGAACGCACAGCGCGCCTCGAGCGCGCCGAGGATCGCGTCGTAGGCGGCGCGGTCGCGCAGCCGCCACGCGACCCGCGCGACGTCGATCGTCGCGAGGTTGGCGGCCGCGAGGTGGGCGACGACGTCGTCGAGCGCGCCGCGCTGCGATAGCGCCGGCCACGACCGCGCGTCGGGGGGAGCGGCGTCGGTGCGGACCTCGAGGTGGCGGCCGGGCGCGGCGGCGACGATCTGCCCGCCGCGGCTGACGTGGACCGGGAAGTGGCTCCACCGGCCGGGCGCCGGGAAGTAGAACGAGACCTCGTGGCCGTGCGTGCCGTAGGGCTCGAGCAGCGCATCGATCGTGTGGGTCGGCCGCGCACCGGCGAGCGCGATGCTGCCGCGCGGGATCTGGACCAGCGCCGCGACGCGCTGCCGCGCGCTGGTCGGGTTGGCGAGCACGACCTGGCAGGTGTAGACCACGCCGGTGGCGAGCGGGCCGTCGACGTACTTGTCGACCGGCTCGCCGCTCGACCAGTCGTGGCGGTCGTCGGCGCGCACGTAGCTCATCCCGACCACCAGCGGGGCGCCGCCGGACACCAGCTCGCCGAACGCCAGCTGCGACGAGCCGGCGAGCGCGTTGCCGGCGGCGGCGATGGTCAGCCGCGGGCCGTCGGAGGTGATCGCGTGGCGGGGCGCGACGAACGGCAGATCGGTGACCGCGAGCGCGCACATCGCCTCGGCGAAGCTGCCGGTCGCCAGGCCGAGCGCCGGCGACAGGAACGGCCCGGTTGTGTGGTCGGCGAGGTCGCGCCACAGCCGGCTCGGGCCGATCAGGTCGGCGCCGCTGTGCGCCGGCGTGCGGTGCCACCAGTTGTGCTCCGCCCACTCCTGGGCCTGGTCGGCGGCGCGGAACATCGGCGCGGCCTCGGTCCGCCGCGCGACGTCGCGCTCGAGCTCCTCGGCGCTGGTGTCGCGGCTCGCCCGGCGCACGAGGTGCTTGCCGGGCAAGGCCGGGCCCGGAGCGGGTCGCGGGGACGGCGCTGCCATCGCGGCGGACATCGCGGCCATCGCCCGGACGGGCTCGTCCGGCAGCAGGCCGGTGACCTCGGCCTCGGTGAACGCCTCGTCGTCGTATTCGGCCTCGCCCTTGACGTCGGCCATCTGGCGGGCCTCGGCGATGTCGGCGTCGGCGTCGAGCGTCGCGCCGCCGAGCAGAGCGTCGAGCAGCCGCGCGTCGCGCCCCGGATCCGGGGGGAGGGCCGCGACCTCGTCGCCGAGCAGCCGCGCGATCGCCGGCCCGGCGGCGACCCGGCGGGCGAGCAGCGCGCGCTCGAACGCGTTGAGCCGCTCGAGCCGCGCCGGCTCGGTGTAGGGCGTCAGATCGGCGTCGAGCAGCCAGTGGTCGACGAACGTCTTGACCCGCTTGTGTGCGAGGTACGGCCGGAGCACCGCGTCGAAGAACGCGCGATCGCGGAAGTACAGGAACAGGTGGAGCTCGTGGCAGGCGTACTTGCTGTAGAGCGCTCGGCGCTCGGCGTCGGCCAGCGCGCGCCAGCGGGTGACGAAGCCGAACTCGCGGAGGTCGGCGTCGTCGCGCAGCGCGAGCAGGTAGGCGTGGGCGCGCTCGACGCTGTCGATCAGGTGGAGCCTGGCGGTCGCGAGGTCGTCGATCACCAGCTCGGTCCCGGCGACCAGCGCGACGATCTGCTTGCGCTGGGTCGCGTGGCGATCGGGGTCGAGCGCGATCTGGAGCCGGAGGTCGCGGGTGGCGAGCGGCGGCTCGGCGAGCGCGATCCGCCGGACCGCGACGCCGGCGGGATCGTCGACGATCACGCTGACCGCAGCCGCGGCGCCGAGCTCGGCGAGCGCGACGGCGATCGCGCCGGTGTCGTCGGGGACGAGGTTGGCGATCACGACCGGGGGCGCAGCCAGGAAGTCGTAGCCGACCGTCAGGTGCCCGCCGCGGTCGAGCACCATGTCCTGGGTCCGTCCGCTGTGGCCCATGGGTCGCCCCGCCCTGGGGCTCGCCGAGAACGCCCCGCCGGCGCGGGCCTCGGCGACGTCGGTCGTCGTGGTCCGGCGCGCCCACGGGTTGAGCAACAGGCTCGGCCGGTCGAGCAGCAGGCCGGGGAACCGCGGCTGCGACCGGCGCTCGAGCACGTAGCGGTACTCGTCGCCGAGCTCGCGGCCGGACACGTAGCGCGCGGCGGTCCGCGGATCGAGCCGCGCGTGGGCCGACACCGCCGGGCCCTCGCCGAGCGGCTCGACCGGCGCCGGTGCGAACCGGGTCGCGATCAGGTGGACCCGGGTGCGCGCGTCGCCGCCGCGCAGCTGCACGGTCAGCCGCTCGCCGAGCTCGATCCGGGCGATCGCGGGCGCCGGCCGCGGCACCTGGACCAGCTCGCCCTCGCCGACCGCCCAGCCCGCGACTTCTCCATCCTGGGCCGGCGTCGCGGTGACGATGATCGGGGTCGGCCCGAGCCCGTGGGCGCGCAGCTGGTAGTTGCCGGGCCCAAGGCCGCGGATCGCGAGCGCGCCGGCGAGCAGCTCGACCTCGACCTGGGGGTGGCGCGCGGGGACCCCGGCGCGCAGCTCGACCAGCGATGCCCGGCGCAGCACGTCGTCGGGCGTCCGGCTCGCCGGGACCGGCACGATCACGTCACAGCCGGCGGTCGCGTGCAGCGCCGCGGGCGGCGGCGGCGGGTCGTCGAGCTCCCAGCTCTGGGTCGCGCCTCCCAGCGTCGCGGTGATCCGCCGCGCCCCGGGCAGCTCGCCGAGCTCGATCCGGCCGCGCTCGTCGGTCGCGAGCTCGGCGGTGAGCTGGGTCCGCGCCCAGCGGTGGGTGATGCCGACGCTGACCGGGCGGTGCGCGCGCGGCTCGCCGGTCCGGCCGAGCGCCGACACCACCCAGCCGGTGGCGGTGCGAGCGAGGTATACCGCCTCGGTGCCGGTGCCGGCGTACATCGAGCCCACGCCGAGGCTGCGCGACGTCCGGATCTCGCGCTCGCGCTGCTCGCTGCGGATCTCGACCCGGCCGCGCACGGTCAGCGCGATCTCGGCGGTGTCGTCGCCGAGCGGCCACTCCAGCACCGCGGCGTCGTCGCCGGCGAGCTCGAGCGGCTGCGACCGCGTGGTCGATACCCCGTGGCGATCGGTGAGCGCGACGTCCCAGCTCGCCTGGCGGAGCAGCGCGAGCGACGCCGGCGCGGTGCCGATCTTGAGGCCGAGCCGGGCGATCGCACGCGCGGTGCGTCCGGCGGTCAGCCCCTGGTGGTCGAGCACCAGCCGGAGCTCGAGCTCGGCGGTCTCGGCGACCAGGTCGACGTACGCCACGCTGGCGACGTCGCCCGCCGCGAGCAGCATCGCGGTGCGCGCCGGGCTGGTCGAGAACGGCACGACGACCGCGCCGCGCTCGTCGGCGACGTACTCGCGATCGCCGATCCACGCCCGCGCGCCGGGCTGCGGCCGGCCGGCGTCGTCGAGGATCGTGATCACGTGCCCGGCGGCGCCGACCCGCGTTGCGTGGCGCAGCCGGCCCTTGTGGATCACCGCGCGGCTCGACATTCCGTTGCCGATCAGGTCGATCACGTAGCTGCCCGGCCGCGCACACGCCGGCAGCTCGATCCGCCGCCGCACCCGCCGGACCGGCGGCTCGGTGAACCGCAGCACGTGCTCGGCGCTCGCGGCGAGCCCGTCGAGGTCGAGCCCGGTGTCGACCTCGCGGCGGTGGTGGTGGAAGTACGCCAGCGGGTCGATCCGGAACACCTTGACCACCAGCTCGGCGACGTGCTTGACCTCGACGTCGAGCGCGACCGGCGCGCCGGCGGCGAACCACGCCGGGTTGTGCGGCGAGAACGCCAGCTCGATCCGGTCGCGCAGCGCCGCGGCGCGCGCCGGGCCGAGCACCAGCGTCGCGCGATCGGCGTCGGGCGCCCCGGCGAGCAGCCGCGCCGCCGCGAGCTCGGCGTCGAGCCAGCCGCGGTCGAGCCACGGTGCGTAGGCCTCGGCCGCGTCGAGCTCGCGCTGCACCACGTCGCGCACCAGCTCCTCGTCGTCCCCCGCCGGCCCGAGCCCTGTGATCTGGGTGAAGTCGGCGCCGAGCTCGGCGACCTCGTCGCGCCGGACCCGGTCGACGCGGCCGCGCGCCAGGAACCTCGCCGCGCGCGGCAGCGCGAGGTAGCTGCGGAACCGCTCCTCGTCGATCCCACGGGGGGCGCTGCCCCCCGCCCCGCCGGCGGAGCCGTCGGGGTCCCCACCCCCCGTCTCGCTGCGCTCGATCTCGCCGTCGGCGCCCACCCCGCGGCGTCGCGCGGTGTCCAGCACGTGCCACAGCACATGGGCCTTGAGCGAGTTGCTGGCCGGCGGCAGGTCGGCGACGAACCGCCACAGCTCGTCGAGGTACGCCGCGCGCGCGTCGCGGTCGAGGTCGAGGTCGACCGCCGCGGCCGGTCGCATCCGGGTCACGACCGCGGCGACCCAGCCGGCGTGGCCGCGCAGCTCGGGGCGGAGCTGTGCCAGCTCGTGCAGCTGGTCGAGCGTCAGCTCGCGGTGGATCGCCAGCGCGCCGAACCCGCCCGAGTTGCGCTGGGCCAGCTCGTCGGCCACGAGTCGCACGACCTCGGGCTGCGGCGTGTGGCCGAGCCGGCCGAGCACCACGCGGCGGCGGGCCGGCTCGAGCTGCCACTCGACCAGCTCGGCGATGCCCTCCTCGGTGACCTGCGCCAGGTTCGCGTCGGCCTCCGCCGCCTGGCGCAGCAGCGCGACCGGATCGAACGCGCGCTCGGGCAACCGGCTCGGTCGCGACGGATGGACGTCCTCGATCCTGATCTCGGCATCCGCCTCGTGCCAGTGGCTGACGCCCAGCCAGTCGCGCACCTGGTCGACCGCCTCGGGCGGCGACGCGGTGACCCGGTACAGCAGCTGGCGCGCGTGCAGCCGATCGTAGCCGGGCGTGTGGCCGTGGCGCTCCGGCCAGCTCTGCAGCACCGCCTCGGCCTCGTCGAGCGCGCCGCGGTGCTGCGCGTCCAGCGCGCGGTAGTAATCGTGGTCCTCGCTCCCCGGGAGGAGCTGGGCGAGCGCTGCGCTGCGGTCGCCCGACAGCGCGAGGGCTTCGAGCAGTTCCAGATCCATCGCCGCGAGCCTACCTGCTCTGTTATCGTCGCGGCGGATGTCGCGCCGGACCATCGCCGCCAGCCTCGCGGGAGTGGCAATCGCCGCCCTCGCCGCGGCGTCCGCCGTCGCATCCGCCGACTCCGGATCGACCCGCCGCACCCGCCGGACCGGCGCCGCGAAGCCGACCGCGAGCAACATGCCGCGCGGCTTCACCTGGCCGCCATCGCGCGCGATGCTCGCCGCCGAGGCCGCCTGCGAGCGCTCGCTCGGCGCGGCCGGCGTCGCCTTCCACCGCGCGAGCCGCGAGGGCCACATCGTCGATGCGCTGACGCTCTCCGGCGCCACGCTCGGCGGCATCACCTACACCCCGGCGTTCGGCAAGGGCCCGTACAAGCTCGACTGCCAGCTCGCGCTCGCGCTGGTCACCATCGCTCCCGAGCTCGCCGCCGCCGGCGTCCGCGAGGTCCGGTTCGGCAGCATCTATCGCTGGAGCCAGGTCCGGGTCGGCGGCAAGACCCTCAACGCCCTGTCGCGCCACGCGCTCGGCCTCGCGATGGACGTCGTGTCGTTCGTCGACGCCGCCGGCCGCGAGGCCCGCGTCGCCCGAGATTACCCGGCCGGCGATCCGCTGCTGCTCGACGTCGAGCGCACGATCAACGCGTCGTCCTCGTTCCGCCTGGTGCTGACCCCGAAGAACGACCCGATCTCGCACAAGGACCACTTCCACCTCGAGGCCAATCCGCGCTACGCGACCGCGGCCGCGCGGCGGTAGGCTCGTCACTCCACCGTGCTACCCTCCGCATCGTGGATCGGCCATCACCGGAACAACTAGCGCGATACCGTGCCATGACACCCGGGGAACGGCTGCGGCAAGCCGAGCAGCTTTACTGGTTGGCCCGCCGGCTGCGTGAAGCGCAAGAGCGCGTACTGCACCCGACATGGACCGACGACGAGATCGCCTCGCACGTGCGAAGGATCTTCCTGCGTGCGGGAACCTAGCCAGCTCGAGCCATTCATCGTCCGACTCGAACGCCTCGGCATCCCGTACTTCGTGACAGGCAGCATGGCGGGGATCCTGTATGGCGAGCCGCGCTTGACCCACGATGTGGATATCGTCGTCGCGCTCACCTCCCGCGATGTCCAGCGCTTCGTCGAAGCGTTTCCGCTCGACGAGTTCTATTGCCCGCCCGAGGACGTCCTGGCGATCGAGGTGCGACGCGGGCAACGCGGTCATTGCAATCTGATCCACCATGATAGTGGTTTCAAAGCGGACATCTATATAGCATTCGACGAGCTGCATCGCTGGGCGCTCACGCATCGCAAGGAACTCACGCTCGATGGGCTACGCGTGTCCGTCGCGCCCGTCGAGTACGTGATCCTTCGCAAGCTCGAATACTTTCGCGAGGGTGGTTCGGAGAAGCACCTGCGAGATATCCGCGGCATGCTCGAGGTCTCGGGTGCTCAGATCGATGGCCCTCTTCTCGAGCAGTGGATCGCACGCTTCGGCCTCGCGGCGGAGTGGACCAGGGTTCTCGCCAGCGTCTAGGCATCACTTCACCGGCCGTCGCAGGCGGCGTGACCCTCGACGACGGCGGCAGCGCCTGCTGAGCGACGCGCGCGATCGCCCGCTTCATCTGGCTCGCTTGAAACGCCTCGCCGGGCGTCACGGCGCGACGCGCAGACACGACTCGTACCACTGGACGCCGAGGCGCTCGTCGCGCTGGATGATCCACAGCGAGATCAGGCTCGAGCCAGGGACATCGCTCGCCGCGGGCGACTTGAAGTCGGAGAACAGCGGCGGCGGGTTGCCGGTCAGGTCGCGGGGCCCGCCGGTCGAGCCGTGCGAGAACCCGCCGTCGCCGGCGATCCACTGGTAGGTCAGGCTCTCGGTGAAGGTCTCGGAGTGGCCGTCGAGGGTCGGCACGGTGTAGACCTCGCGGGCGCCGGCGGTCTCGATCGGCAGCAGGCGGAGCTTGGTGGCGGGGGCGATCGTGCGGGGCGCGGGGTTGTCGGCGCAGCGGCCGAACGGCAGCGGCACCGGGGCGTCGCCGGTGTCGAACGAGGCGTCGATCCGGTCGAGCGATGGGTTGTGGTTGGCGGCGCGCGCGGCGGGGATCCGCGGCGCGACGGCGAGGGTCTTGGCCGCGTACTGGTCGAGGTCGCGATTGCCGTTCTCGCCGCCGACCCGCAGCACGACGCCGTAGTCGATGCCGCCCAGGCCATGCAGCGTGTCGTCCTGGACGATGAACGCGAGCAGGGCGAGCAGGTTGGCGTCGGGCACGACCGTGACGCACATCGAGGGCTCGGGGACGGTGGTGTCGGGGTCGTCGGACAGGCCCATGCCGAGCAGCAGCTCGGGGCCGTTGTCGTCGCAGCGATCGTTGCTGAGCAGCGAGCACAGGGTCATCGACCACAGCAGGCGCCGATCGGCAGGGTCGGCGACCAGCGCGCAGACCCGGGTCGGCACGAGCTGGGCGAGCAGCGCGGCCGGCATGATCGGCTGGGTCAGATCGACGTCGATCACCTGGTCGGGCGGATCGGCGCGCATCGCGAGCGTGCGCAGGTCGACGACGACGTTGGGGTCCTGGAACTTGCCGCAGCCGGCGGCGGCCACCATCAGGTGCCCGACGAGAAACACGGAGAGAATGCGATGCATGCTCGGGGTGGGAACTCTCGCGGTGGCGCGAAGACTCCAGGTGGAGGGCCGCGCGGCGCGGCGCGCGGAGGGGTGAATGGACCGGCTTTGCCGGTCCAGAGGGGGCGGGAAAGCCCCCTTTCGATCGACTCGGTTCACCATGTGCCCTTGACTCCCAGGGTCGGCAGGATCGGGAAGCTGGTGATCGGCGACGAGTTGCGGAACCGGTAATCGTACTGCACGGCCTCGACGTTCTTGCGGTTGGTGACGTTGATGATGTCGAGGTAGAGCCCCAGGCTCCAGCGCTCGTACAGCCAGTCGTGCTCGACGCGGGTGTCGAGCTGGAGGAACAGCGGGGTGCGGATCGAGCGCGCGGTGCCGCGGATCGCGACGTAGCGGCCGGTGTCGGCGTCGTAGGTCGCGCCGATCACCGGGGTGTCGGGCCGGCCGCTGGCGAGCTGGAACCGGCCGCCGATCTCCCAGCCGCTGCCCGGCTTGTAGCTCGCGACGGCGTTGAGCACGTGCGGCTGATCGAACGCGGTCGGGACCACGTCGCTGTCGGGGTGGCTCTGCTGGAATGCGCGGCTGTAAGTGTACGACACCCAGCCGTAGGCGTGCTCGCTGATCTCGCGCTTGATCAGGAGCTCGAGGCCGGTCGAGTGGTTCTTGCCCTCGCTGAGGAAGTTGACGTTGCTGAACGTGCCGTCGGGGTTCTGGGCGACCGCCGAGGTGAACACCGCAACGTCGTAGCGGCCGACGTAGTACAGCTCGCTGTCGATCGACCACAGCCGATCGGGCTTCCACTCGTAGCCGATCCCGGTGTGGATGGCGTGCTCGATGTCGAGGTTGGGATTGCCGAACCGTCGATCGAAGCCCTCGGGCTGGGGCGGCTGGGAGAAGTGGCCGAGGTAGGCCTTGACGGTCAGGGTCGGCGACACCTGGTAGCGCGCGACCAGCCGCGGGTCGATCGAGTTGCGGGCGACGCCGTCGAGCAGGTAGCCGTCGATCCGCAGGCTCGGGATCAGCTTGAGCCGCGAGCTGACGTCGACGCCGAGGTCGATGTAGCTGCCCAGGCCGATCAGCTGCGCGCCGCGGAACAGCTGGGTCGGCGGGATGTCGACGCCCCGCGAGTCGATCAGCTGATCGTCGACCGGCAGCAGCGCCTGGTACCGGGTGACCCGCGACAGCAGGTCGAGGCCGGAGTCGATGGTGAGCGAGGGCGCGAGCTTGCCGTGGACGCGCATCCGGTACGACAGCGAGTCGTTGACCACGCTGATGCTGCTGAACGGTCCGGCCGCCTCGGCCTGGGCGCCGGCGAACGTCACCGTGTCGCGGCCCCATGCCGGCGACAGCGTGAGCTTGAGGTCGCCCGCGATCGGGCGCTCGTAGCCGCCGATCACGCGCAGGAACTTGACCGCGCTGTTGAGGTCGGTCGACAGCTCGGCGTCGGGATCCTTGTTGAGCACGTGCAGCGTGTCGGACGAGCCGATCACGAACAGGCTGAGCCGGCCGTTGTCGTGCAGGTTGTAGTCGACCCGCGCCGAGTAGTCGTAGTAGACCGGGGTCACGATACGCTGGCCGCCCTGCGCCGGCTGGGGCAGCACGAAGCCGAGGAACAGGTCGATGTACGACCGGCGGCCGGCGACCGCGATCGACAGGTCCCTGGTGATCGGCGCGCGCAGGTAGCCGCCGGAGTCGATGAAGTCGATCTTGGCCGAGCCGTGGACGCCGTCGGACTGCGACGGACGGAGCTCGAGCGCGACCGCGCCGCCGTGGTGGCGGCCGAACCGCGCCGGGAACCCGCCGGGGTAGAGGTCGAGCGAGTCGAGCATCTCGGCGTTGAAGATCGACGGGCCGCCGAGGAAGTGGAACAGCGACGGCACCTCGTGGCCGTCGACGTAGATCCCGGTGTCGTCGGGATTGGAGCCGCGGATCAGGAGCAGGCCGAGGCCGAACGGCGCGCGCTGGATGCCGGGCAGGGTCTGGATCACGCGGATCGGATCGCCGAACGTGCCGGGCACCGAGGTCATCTGCTGGCGCTGGATCGTGCGCCGGGTGACCTCGAGGACCTCGCGCTCGCCCTCGACGACGGTCTCGTAGGGGTTGCCGCCCCGCGGCCGCATCCACAGCCGGACCTCGACCGCCTCCTGTTTGGCCAGCGCGACCGGCCGCTCGAGGCGGTCGTAGCGCGGGTCGACCGCGAGCAGCTTGTAGTTGCCGGGCGGCACGCCGTGGAAGTAGAACGTGCCGTCGTCGCCGGTGACCGCGTCGAGGCCGAGCTCGGCGATCGAGACGATGACGCCGGCGAGCGCGCGCCGCGTGCCGCGCTCGAGCGCGGCGCCCTGCAGCGACACCGGCGCGGTGAGCGCACCGGCGTGGTTGGGCGGGCCGGTGTGGGCCGCGGGCGGCGGCGGGGGCGGGGCTTCCGGCTCCTCGCGGCGCTCGATCGTGAAGTGGATCGCGGTCTCGACCGCGATCGCCGCCGGCGCGCCGTCGATCTCCGCCGGCTCGAACACGTACTGCATCGCGGCCGCGACCGCGGCCTCGTCGAAGCCGTCGCCGGCCGGCTCGACCACGTCGACCGCGGTGACCACGCCGGTCGCGTCGATGTGGATCCGGACCTTGACGCTGGCCTCCTTGCCGGCCTCGAGCGCGGCGGGCGGGTACTCGGGCGCCTGGGCCTGCACGAGGCGCGGCGGCCTGGTGACCACCCCGGTGCGCCTGGCGGGCGGCGGTGGATCGGGCGGCCGGACGTCGTCGGCCCGCGCCGGCGCGAGCTGCATCGCGATCACCGCGATCGCGAGGAGCCACCGCTGCATGCGCGAAGTCTATCGGCTCGCGCGGGACGGCGCAGCGACCCGCGGCGTGATCGAAGTTGCGATCGGGGCGGATTGCACGCGGCAACGCGCGGCACAGCCAGCCCCCCCGCGCGGCGCGGTGGGGCCAGCGTGGATCGGGTCACGGTGACTCGCGCAGCTGGGCGAACAGCTTGTCGAACATGCCGCGCATCGCGCCGTCGAGCGCGTCGCGCCGCAGCGCCGGCAGGGTCCGGGCATCGAAGCCGGTGGCCGGGACCTGGGCCTTGGCGCCGCCGGACAGCAGCGACAGCATCTTGCCGCTGTCGTCGGAGATCGCGATGCGGAGCTCGGCGCCGACCTCGATCACGTCGCCGATCCGCGTCGCGGCGAGCCGGGTGACCGACACATCGAGGTAGCGCGCGTCGAGCGACCACCGCCGGGCCTCGCCGGCGACCGACGTGATCGCGGGATCGCCGCGCAGCCGGTCGAGCAGCGCGCGCCGGAGGATCTCGGCGTGCTGCTTGCGGGTCGCGGCGTCGCTGGTGCCGGGCGAGTCGTCGGTCGACGACTTGACCAGCACGTAGAGCTCGGGGTGGGGCTCGGCGGTGAACGCGTGGGCCAGCCGCGCGCCGCCGGGCGCCGGCCGCCGGGCCTGCTCGACGTCCCCGGCGCGATCGGCGGGATGTCCGCGCTCGCTGTGACCCGCGCTGATGATCTTCATCGTCGCGGCGCTCGCCGCGTTGCGGACATCGGGATCCTCGTCGTTGCGCGCGAGCTCGCGCAGGGTCGGCAGCGCCGCGCTGCAGTCGAGCTGGCCGAGCGCCGCGGCGGCGACGGTGCGCACGCGCGGGCTCTTGTCGCGGAGCGCGCGGATCAGCGGCGCGCCGACCCGCGGCTCACCGAGCTTGGCGAGCGCGAGCACCGCCGACAGCCGGACCTTCTCGCTCGAGCTGCCGAGCATCCGGCCGAGCGCAGCGACGCGATCCTCGGCGTGGGCCGGCGCGGGAACCGCGGTGATCGCGCCGAGCGCGGCGAGCGCCATGAAGGCGGCGAGCACCAGCGGCAGGGCGCGGCCGACGGTGGGCGAACGGCGGTGTCGGTGCGCCCTGGCCATGCCTTGCATCGAATTAGGGCCGACGAGTTCGAGCGAGTCAACCGATACGCGCTGCACGGTTTGTGCATGGCGATGCGGCGTCGCGGCGTGTATGGTGAAGTCAGTGTCGATCACGGACGCGCGGTTCCGCGTCGGCGTCGGCGTGGCTGGCATCGCGGTCGTTGCCGGGATCGCAGCGGTCAGGTTCTGTGGGCCCGTGTCATTACCGCCCAAGCCGCCACCGCCTGAAGTTCCGCACGGCACGTCGAGCGAGCTGCTGACGAGGTCGTCGGCATCGCCGGTGGTGTATCAGGACTTCGTGGCGCGCGACGCGGCAGAGGCCGGGGTCCGTGCGCCAGCGCTCGACGAGCTGTCGCGCAAGTTGCCGTACCGCATCGATGACGCGCGCCATGTGCTGGAGGTTGGTCAGCCGCCGCTGGAGATCGCGGGAGTCCGGCTCCGCGCGCTCCATCTCGAAGACGGGCTCGCGCTGGAGATCGCGAACGCGACCGGCTCGATCATCGCCTACAACGCGGTGACCACGGCGGTCCCGGCGGGATGCGACGCCGCGCCGGCGCGGCTGCACAACGCGATGACGATCCGTCCGAATGGCCGCGAGATCCGGGTCGAGTGCGCCTGGCACGCCGGCATCGCGCTGGCCGTCGCGCGGGTCGAGACGGTCGAGGTGTTGCCGCTATCCGCCTGGTACCTGGACCACGTTCCGCCCTCGGCGGTCGGCATCGAACCCCGGATCGCGCGTGGCCACCAGCCGCCCGAGACCGGCGCGCCCTGCGGGTTCGCGCTGCCGCAGGCGGTGCGAAGTGGGCTCGAACGCGGCGAAATTGGGTGGAGAGATCTCATCGACTTCTACGCCCGGCACCGCTGCCAGACTTACCAATTTCCCTTGTTATACAGGGCATTTAGGCGAGACGGCGAACGGAGCGTGCCAGCGCTGTCCGCGGGCATGTGACTGATTCCGCGTGGTTAAGCTTGCTATTGCCTCCCAGGACTGTTTAGCTAGTCCTAGTTACGCGGAGTTACGGGTGACCAAGTCCGAGCTCATCGAGAAAATCTCTGAAACGTTGAAGCTGCCCGCCGGCAAAGCCGAGGCAATCGTCAACACGATCTTCGACTCGATGGTGAAGGCACTGGAACGCGGAGAGGGCATCGAGATCCGCGGCTTCGGCAGCTTCACAGTTCGCAAGTACAAGGCCTACGAGGGGCGTAACCCGCGCACCGGCGAGACCGTTCACGTCGCCGAGAAGCGGCTTCCGTTCTTCAAGGTCGGGAAAGACTTGCGGGAGCGAGTGAATGCGGGCCTCGGGACGCCGCTGCCAGCGGACAAGCCCGACGAGCCCGACGACACCGATCCCAACGAGCCGGAGTACGAAGAGGAAGAGGAAGAGTAAGCGGCGGCGATCCGGCGAAGAGTCGTTGTCGCTTCGCGGCGTTGGCGCATCGTGCTGCGCCGGGCACCGGTTTTCCGTCACGCGTCTGGCATCGGGTCGGACAGCACGCTGACGAGGCCGGCATCTCCATCGACGGCGACGGGCGTGCCGTCGGCGAGAGCGCTCCACGCGCCGGCGCAGCCGACGACGCACGTGACGCCGAGCTCGCGCGCAAGCGCGGCGCCGTGATCGAGTAACCCTCCGGTTTCGCTGACGAGTGCCGCGCAGCCGTCCACCAGCATCGCGAGCGCCGGCGTCACCGCGCGGGTCACGACCACGTCGTCGTGCGACACAGGATGCGCAGCCGCAAGCGAGGCGAAGCGAACGACGCGACCGACCGCGCGCGGACCGATGCCAACTCCGCGAAGCGTGGCCGCGTGGGGTGATTGGCCGCACGCATCGCCACCTTGCACGGTGAGTGGCATGTCCCATCCGGCCGCGCGAGCATGCGCGGCGCGCGCGGCCGACGCGCGGCGATGCACGTCGTCGGGATCGAGGGTTCGCAGGGTTACCACATCGTCGAGCGGGATCCAGAAGACGTCATCGTCGCGCAGCTCGAGCTCGCGCGATCGTGCGATCAACGCCTTGCGCACCAGCCACTGGGCGCGGGCGAACCAGACATCGTCTCGCTCGCCGGCATCGGCGGCGGCGCGGGCGAGCGCAACCGCGTCGGCCAGGTCGTCCGGAGGGGCAGGCGGCGGCGCGATGGGCCGCTCGGCGGGTGGCGGCGCGGCGGCCTCTGCGAACGTTGGTACGGCGACGTCCCACGCTGGCGACATCACCGGATCGCGCGCCACGCGGCGCGGTCCGATCATGGAGGCAACGATCGCCGGGATCCGCTCCCGCGGATGTCCTGTCTCGGCGAGTCGATCGAGCAGCGTTCGGCGCGCGGACGCGACGAGCGGTGACAGCTCGCAGGTCCAGATCTGGAGGAACGCGACGTAGCGGTCGACGGCATCGGCCACCGTCGCGGCGTCTCCGAGGTACGGCGCCAGCCGGGCCTCGATCGCCGCGATCCGCGCCGCCAGCTCGCCGCGATCGGCCGGCGCCTCGGGCAGCGGGATCGGCGCGCGCGGCGCGGTGTAGAGATAGCCGCCACACACCCGCAACGCGTACGGCGACCAGGCGGTGCGGTCGACGCGCTCGACGAGCCCGGCCTGCGCCGGCGACAGCGGATCCGGGTTATGCGCGATGTCCCACGTCCACCGCCGGCCGTCCGCCCGCAGCGCGGCGAGCAGGATCGGCGGGGGCGCGGGCTGCGCCGGGTGCGCGGGGTGCGCCGGGTGCGCGAGGCGCACGGATGGCGACGGGGGCCGCGCCAGATGCTGCGCCAGGGGCCGCACCAGGGGCCGCGATGGATGGACCATCGGCCGCGCCTGCACGACCCAGATCCGCGGGGGCGCTGCCTCGAACACCAGCTCGACGTCGGCGCCGTCGGGGCTGTCGATCGCGGCCTCGGCAGCGAGCGCCAGCGCCGCCTCGGGCCGGCCACCGGCGGCGGCGCGCGGCACCGGCTCGAGCGCCTCACCGCGCGCCAGCCACAGCTCGTCGCCCCGCGGCGCGCCGATCGGCCGCGTGTACACCGTCGCGCGCGCGCCGGGCACGAAGCGCTGGATGATCACGCCGATCGCGATCGCAGCGGCGCGCCGGCGGGCGTACGCCACCGCCAGCGGCGTGATCGCGCTGGTCCACACCGCGCGGATCGCGTGCCACACGTCGCCGGGCGCGACGTCGGTCAGCGATGCGAACACTCCGGCCGCGGCGCCGAGCGCCCCATCCTCGATCGACGCCGACGAGCGCACCGCGAGCCGGCCCAGCGCCGCGGCGCGCTCGGCGACCTCGCGATCGAGCGCGGTGGGGATCGCGGCGGTCGCGATCCGCTGCACCGCGGCCTCCATGGCATGGCCGACCGCGTCGGGGTCCACGTCGTCGAGCGCAACGAGACGGGGGGTGGGGACCCCGATGGCTTCGCCGGCGGGGCGGGGGGCTTCGCCGGCGGGGCGGGGGGCAAGGCCCCCCGTGGGATCGACCGCCGCGAGGTCGCGGAACACCTGGGTGTCGAGCGCGAACCCGTCGGGGACCGGCAACCCGGCGGCGAGCAAACGCGCCAGGCCGTGCGCCTTCGCGCCGCACGAGGCGTCGGCGTCGCGGAGCGAGCGGATCGCCATGTCGGCGTTGTACCGCGCGCGGCCGGAGCTGATAAGCTCGACCGGTGCGCCTGGCAGCGGTGGGGATGATCGCGCTGGCAGCCTGGGCAACTCGGGCAGCTGCCGACACCAGCAAGCTCGCGAAGGAGCACCTGCCGATCCAGCCCAGGGCGGTGCTTCGCGGCAAGAACAAGCTGTGCTGCGGCTACCCGATGGTCGACGATCAGCAGTGGGCGCTGCGGTTCTACTGGCTGACCCGCGAGACCGACTACGACGACGCGCCGCCCGACAGCATCCCGCGCCGCGGGGCCTGCGCGCTGCCGGGCAACCGCTGGGTCGAGCTCTACACCAATGACGGCTACTTCTTCGGCCGGGTCCCCGAGCGCTACGCGTGCTCGCTCAAGCTCGAGGGCTCGGGCCTGATGCGCGACGATCGGATCGTCAACTACACCGGGACGTGCAAGTTCGGCTACGGCACCTGCTTCGAGCAGCTCGACGTCACCGACTTCCCGTTCGGCCGCGGCGCCGGCATGCGCCCGCTGATCCCGTTCAAGTCGGTCGCGGTCGATCCGCGCGTGGTGCCGCTCGGCGAGCCGCTCTACATCCCCGAGTTCGACGGCATGGTGCTGCCCGACGGCTCGATCCACGACGGCTGCGTCCGCGCCGACGACACCGGCGGCGGGATCAAGGGCCGCAAGCTCGACTTCTTCGTCGTGACCTACGGAAATTTCCGGATCCTGCTCGACGAGCTGCTCGGCGTCAGCTGGATCACGCCCGAGGTCGAGGCGCCGCGCTGCGAGTACTTGCGCGATCGCTAGCAACGGCTTAGCGTGGCGCGTGCTCGGTCTGTTCGTCACGCCCACGGTGGTCGCGATCGGGGATGCGCTCGCGTCGATCTTGACCTCCGGTTTGACCTCCGGCTTGACCTCCGGCTCGAGCTCCGGGAGCTCCGGGAGCCCCGAGACCTCGGAGAGCTCCGCAGCGGCCGGGTCGCCGGTGGTGATCGCCGTGGTCGGCAACGCCCGGCTCGCCGTCGCGCTCGGCGCGACCCGCGAGGTCATCCCGGTCGGCCTGTCGGCGCGGGCTGCCAGGAAGCTGCGCGGCGCCGCGCGCGAGCTGTCGGCGATCGAGCCGGCATCGCTCGCGGCGGTGGTCGGCGTCGACCTCGCGGTCGCGCCCGGCTGGGAGGAGGCGCTGCGCGGCTGGTCGCGGGTGGTCCGCGATGGCGGCGCGATCGTGTTCGTCGACCGCGGCCACGCGCACGAGGCGAGCCGCCGCGCGCTGTGCGGCGGGCTGACCGAGATCGAGCAGCGCCGCGCGGGCCGCGCGGTGATCACCAGCGGTGTGGTCAGCCACTTCGTCGCCGACGATCACGCAGCACCCCCGGCCAGCGGTTAGCCTGCCGGGCTACACCGGCGGGCGGGAGGTGTCCTCGGTCGTCTTCTTGGGTGGCGCCTTCCAGATCAGGTCCATCTGGGGGCCGTGCACGCCCTTGGAGTGGTCGCCGCGGTCGTCGGGCTTGACGCCCGGCGGGATGACCCACGGGATCTGCGGGTTGGGGTACGACCGGGCGGCCTCGTACATGTAGCGCGCCCACAGCGGCACGACCGTCATGTACGCGGCGTCGCTCTTGCCGAGCGCGCGCTGGCGCTTGTCGTCGCCCATCCACACCAGCGTGGTGAACTTCGAGGTGAACGCGATGAACATGTTGTCGAACGTCGCGCTCGAGGTTCCGGTCTTGCCGGCGGCGTTGACCTGGGTCGCGCGCAGGACGTTGGCGAACCCGTACTCGACCTCGTGCGCGAGCAGCTTGGTCATGAGGTACGCGGTGCGCGGCGCGATCGCCTGCGGCGCCGCGACGCCGGCGAGCACGGCGGTGCGGTCGAACCGGTCGGCGGGGGCCAGCGCGGGGTCCTCGGCGACGGTGTTGTCCTCGACCGTGTTGCCGGCGCGATCGAGGATCCGGCGGACGTAGACCCAGCTCTTCTCGCGGCCCTCCGGGCGCGGCCACCACGCGCCGAGCCGGGCGAACACGGTGAACGCGCGCGCCATCTCGTCGAACCGCGAGCACGACGCGCCGAGCGCGAGCGCGTCGTCCGGGAAGATCTTGGTGGTGATCCCGAGCCGCCGCGCCCAGGCCTCGACGTTGGCCGCGCCGAGCCGGCGGAACAGGTCGACCGACGGGATGTTCTTGGAGAACACCAGCGCGTACTCGAGCGTGACGTCGCCGTCGCTGGTGCCCTCGAGGTTGTTCGGCGACCACACCTCGCCGGTCACCGGGTCGACGATGTCGACCTTGACGTCGTCGAGCACGGTGTCGAACCCGAAGCCCTGGTCGAGGCCGAGCGAGTAATAGATCGGCTTGTAGGTCGAGCCCGGCTGGCGGCAGGCCTGGACGGTGCGGTTGAACTCGGAGCGGTCGTAGTCCGAGCCGCCGACCATCGCGACCACGTAGCCGGTGTGGTGATCGGCGGTGAAGATCGCGGTCTGCGGGTGCGGGACCTGGTCGAGCTTGACGATGTCGGTATGCGCCGCGTCCCACTCGGGCTGGTCGTCCTTGGCGACCCAGGCCGGGTTCTTCATCTCGAGCGTCCAGTCGTGGTACTTGGGCACCGTGCGGACTTCGCGGCTGACCCACACCACGTAGCCGGGCTTGAGCGCATCGGTCGCCTTGTCGATCTCGGCGTCGTTCTCGGTGTTGCCGGCCTGCCACTTCGCCGCCCACTTGAGGTTGCGCAGCGGCAGCTGCAGCCGGCGGTCGCCGATCAGCACCTCGGCGTGTTCCTTGTCGACCTTGTCGACCAGCCCCAGGTAGCGCCTGCCGGGCGCGAGCGGGGCGCTGCCGTACAGCGCGCGCTGGCGGCCGAGGAACAGCTCGCGCGCGGCACCGTCGAGCCGCCACTCCGGGCCGCGCCAGCCCTCGCGCTTGTCCTGGTGGCGGGCGCCGAAGTCGGCGCTCTCGTACGCGCTGGCCTCCCAGGCCGGATCGGCCGCGGTCTCGATCCGCAGGCCCTGGGCGCCGAGCGCATCGCCGCCGTAGCGCTCGCCGATGTAGCGGCGGACGTGCTCGGCGTAGTACGGCATGCGATCGGGAAACACCTCGCGGTACAGATCGAGGCGGATCGGCTCGCGCTTGGCGGCCTCGACCACCATCGGCGGCTCGAGGCCGTACTGCGCGATCTTGTCGAGCACGACGTTGCGGCGCTCGGTCGCGAGCTTGACCGACCGGATCGGCGAGTACGCGGTCGGCGCCTTGGCGAGCCCGGCGATCAGCGCGCACTCGGCGAGCGTGAGCTGGTCGAGGTCCTTCTGGAAGTAGCGGCGCGCCGCGGCCGCCACGCCCCACGCGCCGGCGCCGAGATAGATATGGTTCATGTAGACCGCGAGGATCGCGTTCTTGGAGTACCGGGCCTCGAGCCGGCGCGCCATGATCGCTTCCTTGCCCTTGCGCGCCAGCGACTTCTCGCTGCCGAGGAACTGCTTGGCGACCTGCTGGGTGATCGTCGAGCCACCCTGCGCGAAATCACCCGCGGTGAGGTTGGCCCACACCGCGCGGCCGATGCCTTTCCAGTACAGCCCGCCGTGGTGGTAGAAGTCGTGGTCCTCGACCGCGAGGAACGCGTCGATCAGCCGCTGCGGCATGCGCTCGAACGGCACGATCTCGCGCCACTCCTTGGCGAACTCGCCGAGCATCGTGCCGTCGGCCGCGTACATCCGCGACACCGCCGGCGTGACCCGCGCGTAGATCCGCAGATCGGGGACGGCGGGGGCATGCAGCGAGAAGTAGCTGTAGACGGCGAGCGCGGAGAACACGACACCGGCGACGAGCACGAGGGCCGCGAACGCGTACATCCGGACCAGCCAGAACGCGATGCCGCCATCGCGGCGGTTCGCGATCGCGACCCGCGCTCGCTCGGAGCTGGCCGTGGTCACAGCGAATTCGTGCACTCGATCGTGATCTAGCCATGGCGCCCCGCGGAGGGGCAAGTCCTACGCTGTCGACGGATGTCGGCGCGTGCGTTCTGTTGCGTTCCGGTGCGGGGAGTCCCCGGATCGCACACCTCCAGCGTGCTCCGGCGCGCAGATGAGGGTTCTTCGCTTCCCGGCACCGGGCGCCATCGCTCGGCGGTGTGTCGCTCCCGTGTCGCAGATCTGTACCGAGGCGGTGAAATCGATCGAGCCAGGAGGACGGAAGCCAATCACGGAGATGTCGACGTTGTCGTCGACGATGACGTTGACCAGGACGTACCAGGACGGTGACGGTAACGGAGACGATGACGGCGACCCCTTCGTTGACCTTGCACCTTGACTGATGAGTGAAGCAACCGTCGGCCGGATGTGGACGTGGACAAGGATGATCTGAGGTCGAGGTCGACGGTGGAGTCGACGTCGTACGTCGCCGTCAACCTCAACGCTTGGAGTCAACGTCGACGTCAAACCGTCGACGTCAACCACCGCATGCGGTCCCTCATCGCCGTTCCCTCATCGCTGGACAGCTCTCTGGCCCCTTCTGATCTGGCGGAGTCGCCGGGTCGATCTGCGCCGTGGCAAAGCGCGGCACAAATGTTTCGCGGCATTTAAGCCCGTAGGCAGGCGAGCTTACAAACATGCAAGTGATGTGACTCTGCCTACTTAATTTCGGGATGCGACACCGCCTGGGGCCCCCATCCATCGGTCTGGCCACATCGAGGTCAGGGCGTTTTCTTGTGAGGATTCGCCCACAAGCGCTTAGATCGCGCGCGCCTCACCTAGTGACTTCGCTTTCAGGAGGACCCCATGCCTACGAGATGGTTTGCGCATCCGCTGGGGGCAGCAACATGCGTACTTGCATGCCTGCTGTCCCCGCTCGCTGTCCATGCCCAGGGCGCGCAGCCCGCGAAGGGCGCGCCGGCCGCCAGGGGCCGCGACATCGCCGGAACAGTGGTCGACGTCGACGGCAATCCGGTGGCCGGCGCGACGGTGGCAATCGCCGGCGGCGGCCCGACGACGACCACCACGGCCGACGGCAGCTTCCAACTCGCCGGCGTCGCGACGACCAACGTCATGGTCGAGATCGGCGCCGACGGCTTCACGGCGAAGCAGGTCCCGGTGCTCGGCGCGGCGACGCCGCTCCAGCTCCAGGTCGTGATCGTCCGGCCGGCGGCCGCCGCGCCCCCGCCCGCCGAGACCCGCATGGTCGGCGGCGTGGTCAGCGACGCCGGCCATGCTCCGCTCGCGAGTGCGACGGTCACGGTCCACGGCACGTCGATCCAGGCGGTGACCGGCGCCGACGGCAGCTTCGCGCTGCCCGGCGTCCCGCTCGGCGAGATCACACTCGACGTCACCGCGCCGAACCAGCCGCCGACCAGCGTCACCGTTCCCGGCGACAAGCCGGTCGTCGCGATCACCGCGGGCGCGTCCGCTGCGCCCGCCGCGCCGGTCAAGCGCAAGCTCACCGGCAAGGTCGTCGATCCGTCGAACAAGGAGCCGATCGTCGCCGCGCAGGTCCAGGTGGCCGGCACCGACGCGGTGGTGTTCACCGGCCCCGACGGCGCGTTCGAGCTCGACAACCTGCCGGACGGCCCGCTCAAGCTCGACGTCAGCGCGCCGGAGCACGAGAACCGCCTGCTCGAGGTCCCGGTCGGCCAGTCCACCGTCGACGTGCCGCTCGCGCTGTCCCAGGGCGAGCAGATCGTGATCGAGGGCCGCGCGCCGGTGATCGTCAAGCAGAACCAGCAAAACGGCGCCTCGGTGGTCGATGGCAAGGACCTCAACCGGGTCGCCGCGCCGACGATCGATGACGCGCTGACCGGCAAGCTGTCGGGTGCAAACCTCCAGTTCAACTCCGGCGCCCCCGGCGGCGGGGCCCAGCTCCGGCTGCGCGGGATCTCGACGATCAATGGCCAGTCGTCGCCGTTGTACGTGGTCGACGGCGTGGTGATCTCCAACGTTGCGATCCCGCCGGGCACCAACTCGATCACCGCGGCCCAGGCCGGCGGCAACGCGTCGACCCAGGACAACCCGGTCAACCGGGTCGCCGACCTCAACCCCAACGACATCGAGACCGTCGAGGTGCTCAAGGGCGCCTCGGCCGCCGCGCTGTACGGCTCCAAGGCGGCCAACGGCGTCGTGATCATCACGACCAAGCGCGGCCGCAGCGGCGAGAACCACGCCGAGGTCACCCAGCGGATCGGGTTCGCGCAGGTGTCGAAGAAGCTCGGCTCGCGGACGTTCACGTCGATCGACGACGTGCCGAGCAAGTTCAAGACGGCGTTCATGGCCGCGGGCGGCAGGACGTTCGATCACGAGGACGAGATCGAGCAGACGCCATTCGTGCGCGAGACCCTGGGCAGCGCGTCCGGCGGCACGGACAACGGCAACTACTACGGCTCGACGCTGATCGCCGACGATCCCGGTGTCGTCAAGGGCACATTCTACCAGAAGCAGACCGGCCGGATCGCGGTCGGCTACAAGTTTGGCGACCGCGTCCGCGTCGGGATCACCGCCAACCTGATCCACTCGCTGACCGATCGCGGGCTGACCAACAACGACAACACCGGCACGTCGGACTACTTCGTGCTGGCCGGCACGCCGAACTTCGTCGATCTTCGCCCGGTCAACGGCGTCTACCCGGTCAACCCGGGCTCGGGCTCGGGCACCAACACGCTGCAGACCGTCGCGCTGTTCAAGAACCGCGAGGACGTGTGGCGGCTGATCACCGGCGCCACGGCGTCGGTCGATGTGTACTCGAGCACGTCGGGCAACAGCAAGGTCAAGCTGCTCGGCAACTTCGGCGCCGACGACTTCACGCAGAAGAACTCGATCGACTCGCCGAACCAGCTGACGTTCGAGCCGGCAGACGGCCTGCCGGGGACGATCGTCGACGGCACGACCAAGAATTTGAACTGGAACGCCGGGCTCGGCGCGGTGTGGACCTTCAAGCCCGACAGCAACAGCTTCCGCAGCGCGCTGTCGGCCGGTCTGACCTACGAGAACGTCGAGCTCAATTCGGTCTACGTCACCGCGCAGAACCTGAACGCCGGACCGGGCAACGTCAGCACCGCGACCTCGGTCAACACCCAGGAGAACAACCTGCAGACCAAGGACAGCGGGATCTACCTCCAGGAGGAGGTCGCCTTGCTCGACGACCGGCTGTCGGTCCTCGGCGGTCTGCTCGGCGAGCGCTCGAGCCTCAACGGGGATACCGGCAAGTACTACGTGTTCCCCAAGGTCGCGGCGATGTACTCGCTGGTCGGGGCGTCGAAGACCGGCAGCACCGGGCCGCTCGCTCTGTTCGACACGCTGCGTGTCCGCGCCGCCTACGGCGAGGCCGGTAACCGTCCGAACTACGGCAACAAGTTCACGCCGCTGCTCGCGACCACCAACATCGACGGCAACCTCGGTGTGATCGGCGGTGGCGTCGCCGGCGACGCCAAGATCGAGCCCGAGCGCCAGCGCGAGATCGAGCTCGGCGTCGACCTGGCGACCAAGGACCAGCGGGTGGTTGCCGAGCTCACCGGGTACCAGCGCAGCATCTCGAACCTGCTGCTGCAGCGCGCGCTGCCGACGTCGACCGGGTTCACCACCGAGTTCTCCAACGGCGGTGGGCTGCGCAACCGCGGTCTCGAGGCGGCGGTCCAGGTCCGCCCGGTGCCCAGCAAGCTGGTGGACTGGACATCGCGCGGCACGCTGACCTTGAACCGCTCGACCGTCACCGAGACGCCCGGTCACCTGCCGTTCGACATCACGGCGGCGGGCTTCGGCACCGGGCTGGGCGCGTACCGCATCGAGGAGGGCAAGAGCGCGACTCAGATCGTCTCGACGATCAACGCCAACGGCGACGTCGCGGCGGTCGGCGACGGCGAGCCCGATTTCCGGATCGGCTGGTCCAACGTGATCACCGTGGGCGACTTCACGTTCAGCGCGCTGCTCGACTGGCAGCACGGGTCGAAGGTCGTCAACCTGACCCGGTTCCTCTACGATGCCGCCGGCAACTCGCCGGACGTCGCGGCCGCGACGATGCGGTTGGCTGCGTTCGGCGGCGGCGATCCTCGGCCCTACATCGAGGACGCATCGTTCGTGAAGATGCGCGAGATCTCGATCAACTACAGCCTGCCCAGGCAGCTGGTCAACCAGCTCGCGCCGCTGCGCTCGCTCCAGCTCGGCGTCAGCGGCCGCAACCTGCTGACGTTCACCGGTTACACCGGCCTCAATCCCGAGGTCTCCAACTTCGCCAACCAGCCGATCGGCCGCAACTTCGACGTCGGGCCGTATCCACCGAGCCGGACGTTCTGGTTCTCGGTCACGGCGGGAATCTGAGGAGGCATGCCATGAACACCACCAGACTCATCGTGCCGGCGATCGCCGGCGTGCTGTTGCTCGGCGCCGCGGCGTGCGATCTCGACATCCCCGATCTCAACAACCCTGGCGTCGACCTGCTCCAGGACCACCCGGACGCGGTCGCGGTCTCCAAGGCGTGCACGGGCCTCCTGATCGGCAACCGAACCAACATCGCGGTCGAGTTCGGCTACGTCGATTTCCTCGGGATCCTCGGCCGTGAGGCCTACAACTTCGACACCGCGGATCCGCGGTTCGTCGGCGAGCTGATCGAAGGCACCCTGAACAAGGGCAGCCCGTTCGGCGGCGGGCTGTGGGGCGGGCCGTACGCCAACCTCTGGCTCGCCAACCAGACGCTGCACGCACTGGACAAGATCCCGACCGAGGGCCTCAGCGACGCTGACAAGTCGGCGGTTCGCGGCTTCGTCCACACGATCATGGCGCTCGACCTGCTCCAGGTGATCGTCACCCGCGACACCATCGGCGCGGTGACCGACACCGATCACAACCTGGGCGACCCGCTCGGCGCGATCGTGAGCAAGCAGATGGTGTACGCCCAGATCGTCGAGCTGCTCGACGGCGCGGTGGGCGAGCTCGACCAGGGCGGCGGTGCGTTCCCGTTCCAGCTGTCGAGCGGGTTCGCCGGGTTCGACACTCCGCACCCGACCACGGGCAACCCGACGTCGTTCCGCATGTTCAACCGCGCGATCAAGGCCCGGGTCGCGGCCTACATCGCGTCGGACACGGCGGCGGCCGGCAAGCAGGCCGCCTACCAGGCGGTGCTCGATGCGGTGGGGATGTCGTTCATCGACGATGACACCACCAACAGCCGGGCGCAGGACTTCGACCGCGGCGTGTTCTACTCGTACTCGACCAAGACCGGCGACACGACCAACGGTCTGATCAATCCGAACATCTTCGCCCACCCGTCGCTCGAGACCGAGGTCGCGAAGAACGGGAACGCGCCCGACGACCGGTTCGCGCGCAAGGTCGCGAAGATCACCGACCCGAAGAAGCAGGGCTCGTCGGGCGAGAGCGACCACCCGCTGGTGTCCGACCTGAGCTTCAGCCCGCTGTACAGCGGTCCGGCGTCGCCGGTCGGCCTGATCCGCAACGAGGAGCTGATCCTGCTCAAGGCCGAGGCGCTGTTCTTCACGGGCGACACCCACGACGCCAACGTCGAGCTCAACATCGTCCGCCAGGGGTCGGGCAAGCTCGGGCCGGCGCCCGAGACCGCCGACACCGCCACGTTCGTCGCGCAGCTGCTGTACGAGCGCCGCTACTCGCTGCTGTTCGAGGGCGGCCACCGCTGGATCGACCTGCGGCGGTTCGGCCAGCCGCTGCCGCTCGACCGGCCCACCGACAAGGCCAACGTGCGGTTTCCGATCCCGCTCCCGGAGTGCAACGCGCGGCCCAACGAGCCGGCGTGCATGCTGGGCAGCACGTAGGCGCAGCGCCGCTGCGCGCGACCGCTGCGCCGGCTCAGCCGAGCGGGAACGGCTTGGTCCCGGTGATCACCGGGCCGGTCATCCCGCCGGCGTTGTTCTTGGGGATCGTGAAGCTCGCCGCGCGCTTGATGCCGGAGCCGGCGGCGCCGCTGGCGGTGACCGGGCGGTTGATCGTCACGATCGTCGCGGCGATCTGGCTGGCGGTGATCCTGGCGTAGCCGTAGCCCTGGGAGTTCGAGTCGACGTACTTGAGGTGCGGGTTGGTGGTGGGGTCGGCGGCGGCGAGCGCGGCGGCGAGCGCGACCGGCGCCGGTGCGCCCTGGGCGATCGCCCCGGCGAACGTGCCGGCCGAGGTGACGCCGTCGAGCAGCAGCAGGTTGAGGTTCTCGGTGAACCGCGAGCCGCCGGTCGCCGAGGCGTCGACGGTGATCAGGCTGCGTAGCGACGGGTCGGCGGCCCGGGTCGCGGACTCGAAGAACGAGAACAGCGAGTTGGAGCTGATGCCGGGCGCGACCAGCTCGCTGGCGACCGGGGTCGGTGCGGCCGCGTCGAAGTCGTCCAGGATCGTGCCGGCGAACGCGGCGTGGATGTCGCCGGACAGCACGACGACGTTCTTGATGCCGTGATCGCGGACGAAGGTCGTCAGCTCGGCGCGCTCGGTGGGATAGCCGTCCCACGAGTCGCCGCTGACGACGCGGTCGGACACGTCGGTCGCGCCGAGCTGCTGGATCTTGAGCCGCATCAGGGTGACCTCGTTGCCCCACAGCTTCCAGGTCGCGTCGGAGGCCTTCATGGTCGCCTTCCACCACGCCTTCTGCCGCGCGCCGAGCATGGTGCCCGGCGGGCTGGCCTTGCGGACGTTGGGGAACACGACCGCGCCGCCGAGAAACGAGACCGCGTCGGGTGGGTCGCCGTGGTTGGCGGTCCGGCCGGCGTCGAGCGTGTTGACCAGCGGCAGCGGCAGCACGTTGCGCGGCGCGAAGAACACCGGGTTCTGGGTCAGCTCCTCGGGGATCGCGTGGTCGCTGCGGTAGCTGCGCAGGTCGGTCATCACCAGCTCGACGTGCTTGCCGAACCGCAGCGAGCGGTAGATGGTGATCGCGCCGATCGCGGCGACGTTGTTGGGCTCGGGAACGAAGTTGTCGTCGTTGGGCGCGGTGAACGGCGCGTCGTGGACCGTCACCGGCGCAAAGTCGTGGGCCTGGTTGGGGACGCCGGGCACGCCGCGGGCGCCGGTCAGCTGGCTCGGGACGAACTCGAACCACGCCTGGCTCGCCGCGACCCGGCGGGTCTGGTCGCCCTCGTCGAGCGTGGCCGCGTCGGTGTAGTTGGCCTGGCTCTGCCAGCAGTCGTCGGTGAACTCGTGATCGTCCCAGGTCGCGATGAACGGCCAGCGCGCCCGCGCGGCCTGGATGTCCGGATCGGACAGGAACGTCCTGTAGAGCTGGCGGTAGTCGGCCAGGGTCTCGGCGAAGCTGTGGCCGGCCCGCGTGCCGCCGCCCGACGGGAACGGCGGGACCTGGCGCGGCGTGCCGTCGGGGTTGGTCAGCGCGATCGGGTTGAAGTTGTCGTCGAGCGCGGCCTGAAGGGCGTCGCCGCGGGTCTCGTAGATCATGTCGCCGAGGTGGACGACCGCGTGGATCTGGTCGGCCTCGCGGCGCGCGTCGTCGTCGACCAGCAGCTGGCGGTACGCGCCGTAGAACCCGGCGCTGTAGTCCTGACACGACACCCACGCCAGGTTGACCGGGACGTCGGCGTCGGGCGCCGGCGCGGTGCGGGTCTGGCCGGTGATCGAGTCCGCCCCGGCGACGAAGCGGTAGTGATACTTCGTCGCCGGCCGCAGCCCGGTGACCAGCACGCGGACCGTGTGATCGCTGGCCTGCGTGGCGGTGATCGCGTGATCGACGACCAGGTTGATACAGCGCGCGTCGGTCGCGACCTGGACGCGGAGCTGCACGGGGACGCTGGCGTCTCCCGACGCGGCAACGACGCGCGTCCACAGCACGACCGAGGTCGGCCGAGGATCGCCCGAGGCCACGCCCTGCGGGAACAGGCGGCGGACCGCACCTGCGGCCTCGTCGGCCGCGGCCTCCGAGAGGAGGTCACTGCTGCAGGCC
>DATAPF010000603.1:0-1978 GCA_036265355.1 Kofleriaceae bacterium
GGACGTCATGCTCCACATCCTCGCGACCTACGCGAAGCGCGAGGACACCCTCAACCGCGTCATGGAGTTCGGCGGCGACGGCCTGTTCGCGCTGTCGCCCGACGAGCGCGCCACCCTCGCCAACATGGCGACCGAGTGCTCGGCGCGCGGCGCGGTCATGGAGGTCGACGACACCATGCTGCGCTGGAGCGCCGAGCGGCGCACCGGCGACCCCGCGCGCACGCCGGAGCAGACCCTCGACGCGCTGCGCGCCAAGGCCGTCACCCCCGATCCCGGCGCCGAGTATGCCGGCGGCGTCCACCGCATCGACCTCGCGCAGATCCGCCCGATGGTCGCCACCCCGGGCGACCCCGACCGCGGCATCGCCAGCGATCCCAAGAACGGCGCCCTGATCCCCGAGATCGGCCGGGTCGCGATCGACATCGCCTACGGCGGCTCGTGCACCGCCGGCAAGCGCGACGACGTCGACATGTACGCCCAGGTCATGGCCGAGGCCGAGCGCGCTGGCAAAAAGGTCGCCGACGGCGTCCGGTTCTACATCCAGTTCGGCTCCCAGGAGGTCGAGGCCTACGCCCGCGATCGCGGCTACACCGATCTGTTCGCGCGCACCGGCGTCGAGGTCATCAAGCCCGGCTGCGGCGCCTGCATCGGCTGCGGCCCCGGCGTCAGCGATCGCCCCGACCAGGTCACGGTCTCGGCGATCAACCGCAACTACAAGGGCCGCTCCGGCCCCGGCCGGCTCTACCTCGCCTCGCCGCTCACCGTCGCCGCCTCGGCGGTCACCGGCGAGATCGTCGAGTACCACGCCGGCATGTTCTCGCGGCGCCCGTAGCCCTCGGCGACTCCACCCCGACGCGGCCGGACCTGTACCTGTCGCGCCGGCGGCGCCCGGCGGCCTCCGGGCGCGCGCGGCGCTATGCTCGCTCGCGAGGCCGACATGAAGCTCCTGTACCAGACGCACTCGCCGCACGCCCGCAAGGTGCTCGTGATGGCGCACGAGGTCGGCATCGCCGATCGCCTCGAGGTGGTCCATCAGGAGACCAGCCCGATGGTCCGCAACGACGCGGTGTTCGCGCTCAACCCGCTGGGCAAGGTCCCGGTGCTGATCCTCTCCGACGTCGACTGCCTGTTCGACTCGATGGTGATCTGCGAGTACCTCGACGGCTTGCACGACGGCCCGCGGATGTTTCCGCCGCATGGCGCCGCGCGCTGGCACGCGCTGCGGCTGCAGGCGCTGGCGCAAGGCATGGCCGACGCCGGGATCCAGCTGCGCTGGGAGACCGAGCGCCGGCCCGAAGCGTTCCGCTGGCCCAAGCTCGGCGATGGCTACCGCGACAAGCTGGTCACGAGCTACGACTTCATCGAGGACGAGATCTCGCTCGACGGTCCGGTCGATATCGGCCAGATCTCGCTGGCCTGCACGCTGAGCTGGCTCGCGTTCCGCGACCTGCCGTGGTTCGGCGACCGCCATCCGCGACTCGCGGCGTGGTTCGAGGCGTTCAGCCATCGGCCGTCGATGACCAGGACCCCGCTGTCCGGCGAGACCCACGACCGATGAGCCGGCTGACGGGCGCCCACCGTGCTAGCCTCACCTTGGTAAGGTCATGGCCGTCGTCACGAAGCAGCGCACGACCGTCGCTGATCTGATCGCGAGCCAGGACTGCGATCGGCTGGAGCTCATCGGCGGCGAGATCATCCAGAAGGCGATGCCATCCTGGCGCCACGCCCGCGCCGAGACCAAGTACGGGGAGATCCTGGCCCCGTTCAATCGCAAGGCAGGCGGCCCGCGTGGTCCTGGTGGCTGGTGGATCGCAACCGAGGTGCATGTCGGCTACGGCGACGAGGTCTACTGTCATGACGTTGCCGGCTGGCGGCGCGACCGCGTCGCGAAGATGCCCGACGAGTTCCCGGTGCCGATCCGCCCGGACTGGGTCTGCGAGATCGTGTCTCCGAAGCACGAGAAGCAGGACTTCGTCAC
>DATAPF010000604.1:0-3716 GCA_036265355.1 Kofleriaceae bacterium
GCCCGAAGCGCAACGGCGCGGCTCGAGCGACGCGTATACTTGCAGCCCTGGCAGGAGCTCCCATGACACGCGATAGCAATCCCCGGATCCGCGGGCTGACCGTGCGCGCGCTCCGGGTGCCGATGGCGCACCCGCACAGGACCGCGGGCGGAACGGTGGCGGAGTCGCCGCTGGTGCTGACCGACGTCACGACGGAGGACGGCGGGGTCGGCCACAGCGTGGTGTTCACGTACATGCCGGCGGCGCTCCGGCCGACGGCCGACCTGGTCCGCAACCTCGAGCCGCTGATCGCGGGCGAGCCGCTGGCGCCGGCGGACCTCGAGCAGAAGCTGGCGCGGCGGTTCCGGCTGCTCGGCGCCCAGGGCCTGGTCGGGATGGCGCTGGCGGCGATCGACATGGCGCTGTGGGACGCGCTGGCGCGCCGCCACGGCGTGTCGCTGGTCCGGCTGCTCGGCGGTGCGCCGCGGCCGGTGCCGGCGTACGGCGCGGTCGGGTTCGACGGCGTCACCGGCTCGGCGAAGGCGGCCGAGGACTGGGCGCGCCGCGGCTTCACCGGGGTCAAGGCGAAGATCGGCTACCCGACGGTGGCCGAGGACGTCGCGACGGTGCGCGCGATGCGCGAGGCGGTCGGCCCCGACGTCGCGATCATGGTGGACTACAACCAGTGCCTGACCCCGGCCGAGGCGGTGCAGCGGCTGCGCGTGCTCGACGACGAGGGCCTGACCTGGGTCGAGGAGCCGACGCTGGCGCACGATCACGCCGGCCACGCCCAGATCGCGCGCGAGGCGCGGACGCCGATCCAGTGCGGCGAGAACTGGTGGGGCACGCTCGACATGCAGCACGCGATCGAGGCCGGCGCGTCGGACCTCATGATGCTCGACGTGATGAAGATCGGCGGGGTGACCGGCTGGATGCGGGCGGCGGCGCTCGGTCATGCCCGGGGCATCCGGCTGTCGAGCCACCTGTGGTCCGAGCTCAGCGCGCAGCTGCTGTGCGCGACGCCGACCGCGCACTGGCTGGAGTACTCCGACTGGTGGAACGCGATCTTGCGCGAGCCGCTGGCGGTCGAGCGCGGCATGGCCCAGGTCGAGCATGCCGAGGCGAGCGGCGTGGCGTGGAACGACCGGGCGGTGGAGAAGTTCGCGATCTGACGCGCGCGCCGGGGGTAGGATGCGCGCGATGTCCGAGCTCCCCGCCGAGATCCTTGCCCGCCGCGACCGCTTGCCGCTCAAGCCAGCGCCGGTCGTGCTCACCGGCGCGCTGGTCGAGCTGCGGCCGCTCGAGCTCGATGCCGACATCGACACGCTGCACGCGGTGTCGTCGGGCGCGCCGTTCGCGCTCGCCGGGCGCTCGGTCGGCAGCTACGACCCCGACGAGCGGATCTGGCGCTGGATGGCGGGCGGGCCGTTCGCCGACGCGGCGGCGCTGCGCGGCTGGCTCGCGGCGCTCGCCGCGGAGCCCGACGGCCTGGCGCTCACCGTCCGGGTCGCCGGCACGCCGGTCGGGGTCGCGTGCTACCTCGCCAACCGGCCGTGCCACCTCAAGATCGAGCTCGGGGCGATCTGGTACGGGACGATCGCGCAGGGCACCGGGGTGTCGGCCGAGACCGCGCACCTGCTCGCCGGCCACGCGTTCGCGCTCGGCTACCGCCGCGTCGAGTGGAAGTGCGACGCGAAGAACCAGCGATCGCGGCGGGCCGCGGTCGCCTACGGGTTCGCGTTCGAGGGCGTCCAGGACGCGCACTACATCATCAAGGGCAAGAACCGCGACACCGCGTGGTTCCGCATGCTCGAGCCCGAGTGGCCGACGTTCCGCGACCGGCTCGCCAACTACGCGGCGGCGCGCGGCTGGAAGACGACCTGACCGGTCACGCGTTGCCGCGCACCAGGTCGATCAGCCGGCCGACCACGCGCTCGCCGTCGGCGCGCAGCCCGTTGTGCTCGAGCTCGTTGGTGATCCACGGGCGCAGGCCGCGGATCGCCGCCGCGGTGTCCTCGGCGAACCGGCGCTCGACGTAGAGGTCGTTGACGTAGATCGTCGCGGCGACCGGAACCTCGTTGCGGCGCAGCTGGTCGGCGTCGTACAGCCGCGGCCAGGGGTGGGCGGCGAGCCGCTCGGCGGCGGCGGCGTGCGGCGCGAGCGCGCCGTAGTCCTGCCACATCCACGGGAACACGTGCTCGCCGGTGAAGTAGCCCTCGGCGGCGATCTCGTCGGGGAGCAGCCGCGCCGCCGACCACCGGGTCGCGCCGCCGTCGGCGTACGACGACTCGTGCAGCGTGGCGTAGATCGGGTTGCGGGTGAACCGCACGCCGGCCTCGACGTCGTGGAGGAACGCCGGCGAGCCCAGCGGCAGCTCGAGCACGTGGTGCAAGAGCTCGAACCCGGCGCTGTCGCCGAGCCACAGCCCGAGCTGGCGGAACCGCCGCGCGGTCAGCCGGTCGCCCGACGGCAGCCGGACGTCCTCGGCGTCGAGCCAGGCGAGCACCGCGCGGGTCCGGGCGCGGTCGCCGGGGTAGCGCTCGAAGTACGTGCGGTTCTTGTCGATCAGCCGCGCGTAGGTCGCACGGTAGACGTCATCGACCGGCCGGCCGATCGGCGCCAGCCCGCCGGTGAGGAACGCCTCGGCCAGGCCGTCGGGCGCGATCGACAGGTAGGTCATCGCACAGAACCCGCCGAAGCTCTGGCCGAGCACGCTCCAGCGCGCCACGCCGAGCTCGCGGCGGATGTGCTCGGCGTCGCGCACGATCGCGTCGGCGCGGAACCGGGTCAGGTAATCGGCCTGGGCCTCGGCGGTGGCGCCGGGCAGACGGCTGCCGACCGGGCTCGACCGGCCGGTGCCGCGCTGGTCGAGCAGCAGCACGCGGTAGTCGGCGAGCGCGCGCTTGATCCAGCCCGACGGCGGGCTGGTCGGCCGCGTCGCCTCGAACCCCGGCCCGCCCTGGAGGAACACCAGGTAGGGCCGGTTCGTCCCGTCGGGGGCGGCGACCTCGCGGGTGAACACGGTGAGGGTGTCACCGCCGGGCGCGGCGTGGTCGAGCGGGACGGTGTGCTCGCGCTCGGTGAGGATGGCGCCGGGGACGCGGTAGGTGACGGTCATCGCGCCGACGATAGCGCGGCGGCCGGCGCTACGGGCCGAACATGCCGAACCGGCCGTCGCCGATCGCGCCGATGTTCCCGCCGTCGGACCCGGCGCTGGTCAGCGAGCTGCCGGCCCCCGGCGTGTAGAGCGTCGCGTAGTGCGAGAGGATCTGCGACACCACCACGCGCCGCCGCCAGATGTCGCCGTCGCTGAACTGGAACGGGATCTCGCGCGCGGGGAACCTGGGATCGCCGCTGACGTCGCTCGCGCCCTTCCCCGTGTCGCCGTACGGCTTGAGCTTGGTGGTGTCGGGGTTGAAGAACGCGTTGTGGTCGGCGGTCGACACCGCGCCGGCCTCGATCAGGTCGGTCTGGATATCGTAGGCGAATCCCATGAACACGTTGTTCTGGGCCTTGAGGGGGGCCGCGCCCTCGGCCCGGAGGAACGACCTCTCGACCCAGCCGAGCTTCACGCCTCCGGCGTCGACGGTGTTGTTGGTGAACTCGCCGGAGCCGGACAGCACGCCGCCGCTGGGCAGGAACGTCCGCTGCCAGCTCGCGTTGACCAGCAGGTTGTGGTGGACCTTCACCGACGCGCCGAAGTCGCGGAAGAACGCCTCGTTGATGTTGTCGAGCAA